>NZ_JBEXMJ010000005.1:272222-392478 GCF_040610475.1 Actinopolymorpha sp. NPDC004070
TGTCGACCTCGACCGGGACGTTGCTGTCCTCGTTGCTGCCGTTGCCGAGCTGACCATCGGCGTTGTCGCCCCACGCCAAGACGTCGCCGTTGGTGGTCAGAGCGAGGCTGTGGTTGCCGCCCGCGGCGATGTCGGTGATGATCGTGTTGGCGGGCAGTTTGACGAGGACTGGTCGGTTTCGTGCGGCATTTGTGCCGTCTCCCAGCTGGCCGTCTGCATTGGCGCCCCAGGCCAGAACCTCTCCGGTGGTGGTCAGGGCGAGGCTGTGGCTCTCACCTGCGGCGATCTTGACCAGGCGCACCCCTGCTGGCAGGTCCACCGCCACCGGGCTGTCGACGTTGCTATTGCCACCGTTGCCCAGTTGGCCGGCACCGCCAGCGCCCCAGGCGAGGGCGAGAAGTCCGCCAGGGGTGACGCTCACGGTCGTGGTGCCGCTGCTGGTCGCGTGTGTCGAGTCGCCACTGTAGTTGGCGGTGATCGTGTCCGTACGCGCCGAGGCGCCCGACGGGGTGTAGGTCACCTGGCAGCTGGCCTCGCCCGGGTTGGTCTCGCTGAGGGTGCACGGGTTACCGCCGAGGGTGCCTGCGCCACTTGAGGTGACAGAGACTGTTCCGGCCGGTGTCGTCTGGCCGGCGGCGGCGGTGTCGGTGACCGTCGCCGTACACGTCGTCGCCTGGCCCACCGCCACCGAACTCGGCGTACAACTCACATCGGTGGAGGTGGAGTGCAACCCGGTCGTGGTGACGCTCACGGTCGTGGTGCCGCTGCTGGTCGCGTGTGTCGAGTCGCCACTGTAGTTGGCGGTGATCGTGTCCGTACGCGCCGAGGCGCCCGACGGGGTGTAGGTCACCTGGCAGCTGGCCTCGCCCGGGTTGGTCTCGCTGAGGGTGCACGGGTTACCGCCGAGGGTGCCTGCGCCACTTGAGGTGACAGAGACTGTTCCGGCCGGTGTCGTCTGGCCGGCGGCGGCGGTGTCGGTGACCGTCGCCGTACACGTCGTCGCCTGGCCCACCGCCACCGAACTCGGCGTACAACTCACATCGGTGGAGGTGGAGTGCCCTGCCTCCCCAGCGCCGAACACGTAGGCGGCCCCGTGTGGACCGACGGACTCGGCCGGCGCGCCGGCCACGAGCGTGTTGCCGTCGGCGGTGATCGCCACCGACCAGCCGAAGACGTCGCCGTTGCGGCCGTCCGAGGCGGTCAGCTTGGTCTGGGTCCCGTTGACGAAGACATACGCCGCCCCGGGGATGGCGTTCAGAAGGCGGTGGGGCGCGCCGGCCACGACCGTGCTGCCGTCGCCGGTCACTGCTGTCGAGTAGCCGAGCTGGTCGTCGGCGACGCCGTCCGAGGCGGTCAGCTTGGTCTCCTCGTGCTCGTCGGCCCAGCCGGTCTGTGGCTTGGCGAACACATACGCCGCCCCCTGTTGCGGCTGGTCGCCCACCCTTGCGAAGGGAGCTCCGCCGGCCACCGTGTTGGCGTCGCCGGAGATCGCAACCGACCAGCCGAACCTGTCGGCGGCGGCGCTGTCTGAGGGGGTGAGCTTGGCCGTCGGTGTTGTCGTACTGGCCCAGCCGGTTTGGGGCTTGACGAACACGAACGCCGATCCCGGCGACGTGGTGTCGGAGGTGGCCGGCGCACCGCCCACGGCTGTGTTGCCGTCGGCGGACACCGCCACCGAGAAGCCGAGCTCACGGGCCGACGCGGCGGTCAGCTTGGCGGCCTCGGCCTCGTTGGCCCAGCCGGTCTGGGGCTTGAGGAAGACGTACACCGCCCGCGCTATGGGGGCGCCGGCCACGACGGTGTTGCCGTCGGCGGATATCCCCACCGAGGTGCCGAGCTGGTCGTCGACGGCGCCGACGGTGGTGGTCAGCTTGGCCGTCTGTACCGTACTGGCCCAGCCGGTCTGGGGCTTGACGAACACGTACGCCGCCCCGCGGCTGGACTGGCCGCCCACCGTGGCTATGGGGGCGCCGGCCACGACCGTGTTGCCGTCGGCGGACACTCCCACGGAGAGACCGAGCTGCTCGCCGCCAACGCCGTCGGAGGCGGTCAGCTTGGCTGTCTCGACCGCGTTGGCCCACCCAGTCTGGGGCTTGACGAACACGTACGCCGCCCCCTGCAGATCCTTGGTGCCCACCCTTGTACGGGGCGCGCCGGCCACGACCGTGTTGCCGTCGGCGGACACCGCCACCGACTCGCCGAGAGCCTCGCTCACGCTGCCGCTGTCTGAGGCGGTCAGCTTGGCCTGCTGGACGAAGGGGTCGACGCTCACTGGGTACTTGGCCCGGCGGTCGTCGATCCGCACCTGCAGGCGATCGCCGCGCAGGTCGAGGTGGGCAGGCAGCCGCCGGCCGCGCGCATCGTTCACGGCAAGGCCCCGGTAGGCCAGCGACACCCCCGGCCGCGAGAGGTCCACCGAATTGTGCGCGGGCGAAAGCGATCTGTGCATATTGCCTGTCAGCGCTATCGCCAGTGTCAGCCCACCGGCGGCGCTCTTTGCGGGGCGGTCGGCGATGGTGAATCCCTGCTCGAGGCCCAAGGGTCCGTTGTCGTACCACTCCTTGATGCCGCCACGTTGGTAGACGACCCGGTTTGCTGTCGCCTTGGGAGAGATCGCCTTAACCGCACGCATGTGACCGTCGCTGCCGTACCCGGTCAGGCGCAGTCCCAGCGACCCCTTGCCCGAGCGGACCACGACGCCGTGCCGGTCGAACTGGGCACGTAGACGCTGAGCGGGGTTGTGCAGCACAACTCCATCCCCTGACCTGACCGCCCAATAGGTCTGGTCACCACGGCCGATGCTCCGAGACACCGGCCCCTCGGCCCCCTCCGGCAGCCCCGTCCCAGTTGCTTCATGCCGCAGTGCATCCTGACGCGCCCCCTCCTGGTGACTGGAGGCCCGTAGGGCGATCTGGGACGTCTCCGGTCCGTTGGGCGACGCCACCGCGCGCGCCTGGTCGTTGGAGCCGGCCTCGGAACCAGCCTCGAAGCCGGAGGCCAACCTGCCGCTGGCGCCAACACTGACGTCCGGTACGCCCGGGGCCGTCGGCGCGAACCCGGGGCAGAACATGAAGAGCGCCGCAGCCATGGACCCTAACGTCCCGACCCGGCCGCGCCTGCCTCTGGGAGGTCCGGCAAGTCGCCCGGACGCGGAGAGCAGGTGAGAAAGAAATGAGCGGAGGGCCATCTGAGCTGCCTTTGATCTCGTGCCGACACAACTCCGTCGCGCATCCTGCGAGCAAGGACGACGACATTCCCATGCGGCTTGACCCATCCCCGGTCCAGGCGGCTCCATTCATTCCCAGCGACAGCGTTTGTCGTCGGATGGGGCAGAGCTTGGCGATCCATGTGCGTTGTTCCAAGACATGACAGCGACGACTGGTGGGCACTCGGCCATCGCTTCTGCGTCCGGCTGGCGTGGTCGTTCATGACTTCGGCGGCGACATCCCGTGTAGCACCACACTTACGGCACAGAGTGGCGCATATCCGAGGAGGTGTATGAAACTCAAGAACCTGTACTGTGGCCCGGAATTCCTGGACTCCCCCAGCGAGAGACCAAGTAGGTCGTCGAGGCCAGGTATTTATCTCGCCGCCACGTGAGGCACCGCACACCGAGACGGCTCACCGACCTGGAGCGATTGCATGACGCTGCGCCGGCACGTACCGCGGTCGGCGTCGTACGCCCGATCTCGGGGCGCGTTTCGCTGCATACCAGGCCGGCACTTCCGGCACTTCTTCGACAACTTGTCCGAACTCGTCCTTGACCTCAGCTCACGAGGACGTGGGGCCCCGACTACGCCGACGCTGTACGCATCGGCCAGGCAACGGCGAAGTTGCGCGTACCTCCACCAGGCTCACGCTGGAAGCACGCCATTCTGGGGCTGTCCCGGTCGGACGGGAGCTACGCCTACTGCAGACCCTGTCTGCACACTCAGCGTGTAGTGCTCAGCCGAAGGCCCCGGGAGTGTCGTGTGCACCTACCGGTGCCAACGCATCTCCTCTCCCGTTCTCCGCCAAAACCGTGCCCGCGCCGACGTAGAGGCGCGGGAGGATCAGAATCCCGGCGACCTCATATCCGCGCCGCGACCTCTGAGGGACTCGGCCGGTCCGCTGTTACAACACGGGCGTATGTCTCATACTCAGGTCTGTTACGGAGCAGGCCATGGCAGGCGTGGATCCGTGGTCCAGGCCGTAGCCGATGACCCGCCGGAGCCTAGCCGGTGCTGCTACCGTCCACGGCTCGCGCTGGCACCACGACGAGGCGTGCCCGTGGCGGTCAGCCGGGAGCCGACTGCAGGCGGTGCCCCCGGGGCAAGGAGGGGAGCCATGACACACGATCAGGTCGTTGCACTGTGCGTCGTGGGCGCCGCGGTGGTGCTGTACCTGTTCCGGGACGTCCTCAAGATGCTGGTCCTCTACGCCGTCGTCGTCGCCGTCGTCGTCGCGGCCGTCACCCACACCGACGGCCTAGCCCAGGTCGTAGCTATCGCAGCACTACCCGTCGCCTGGTTCGGCTGGGTGCTGCTGTTCCCGTACGCCACCTGTCGCGTCTGCAAAGGCAAGGGCTTCTTCACCACCGGCCCGTACCACCGCCTCTGCCCGAAGTGCAACGGCGGAAAATCCAAACAACGGTTCACGGCCAGCTCCTCGGCCGAGGAAACCCACGACAGCCCGGGTCGCTCGTCGCTCCCAAGACAAGGAACAAGTACCAGTAAGGCGGCGGGCGCGACTGCGCCCATGTTCATGTCGGTCGGTCGGAGGCTCCGCCCGCCCGCAGCGGCTCCTCGCCGGCCTCACGGCGGGCCGATGGCCGGTGGGGGTGTTTGCGCAGGTCAGCAGGCTGCTAGCGACCACCGCCAGATGCCTGTGGTCGCACTGGACGCTCTCCAATCTGCTGCACGCCTGTCCGACAGCAAATCACTATGAATTTCGTCTCACTTACGGGGTAAGCCTCTCCCATTCATGCAGGCACAGGCTGAAGGAGCAGACGTGACAAGATTCAAGAGCAGGCTGACGGCGCTTGCTGTCGCGCTCACCACCCTGCTGTTCCTGGGGTTGGGCGCTGCGGGCACCGCCAGCGCCGCACCGCGGCAGGCGCTCGACCCGGCTCCCGTACCCGTGACCGGTGCGCTGGCCAACGGCACCGGCGCTGTCAACGGCACGTTCGACGTCCAGCGATTCGCGAACCAGAACGGTCAGTTGACGGCCATTGGAACCTTTACCGGCACCGTCACCGACGCCGCCGGGAACGTGACCAGTGGCACCCAACAGATCTCGCTTCCCGTCAACGTGGCGCAGAGCACGGGAAGCTGCCAGATCCTCGACCTGGTACTGGGCCCGCTGGATCTCGACCTGCTGGGTCTCCAGGTACATCTGGACACCGTGCACCTGAACATCACCGCACAGCAGGGCCCCGGCAACTTGCTTGGCAACCTGCTCTGCGCAGTGGCCGGCCTGCTGGACGGTCCAACTGGCGTGAACTCCATCATCACCAACATCGCCCGACTGCTCAATCAGCTTCTCGGCGCGCTGTAACTGCGGTTCGGTGTGGGCCTGGGAACAGCGAACCCAGGCCCACACGGATGCCGATCTCAAACGCCACCGCCAACGGATGGCACCTCACGCCAGCGGGTCGCCAGTGTTCTGGCGGCCCTGTTGTCGCGCCCAGCCGCGCCGGCCGACCGGGCGCGGAGGGAGGGCCGGCGCCGCCTGGCGGGCGCGCGGCGGCCGTGAGGCCGCCCTTGAAGACGTAGGGAAACTCATCACCGAGCAGACTCAGCGGGTTTGCCCCGTGCCACCTGATGCTTGACATTCGTGTGCGACCTGATGCTTGACACTGGTCGTGTTCGGCCAGCTTGCTTCGGCGGCGTTCGGCGGGCGTCGCAATTGAGGGAGGTCGGGATTGGCGCTGATTGCGTTGTCAGGCGTGGTCGGCTGCTGGTGTGATGCACGGCGCCGGATGACGGGGCGCACCGTGTCGTCTGGTTTGCCATGCAACCTCGCCGGCCGGCGGTAAAATGCAGGCCAGTGCTTGCCGGCGTATCAGGCCAAGGTGGCGTTCGGTGGGAGGCTCGGATGACGGGGATTTCGAAGGCTCAGCTTGATTCCGCTATCTCTGCGATCGTGGAAAGCGGCGAGTCGGAACCTCCGGCCGACGGGCAAGCTCGGCATGCCGAGCTTTCGGCGCTTCGCCGCACACACTACGAGCGGC
This sequence comes from Actinopolymorpha sp. NPDC004070, assembly GCF_040610475.1. Taxonomy (NCBI): domain Bacteria; kingdom Bacillati; phylum Actinomycetota; class Actinomycetes; order Propionibacteriales; family Actinopolymorphaceae; genus Actinopolymorpha; species Actinopolymorpha sp. NPDC004070. Next base: position 278,434 of record NZ_JBEXMJ010000005.1, read on the forward strand.
TTCGGTCGGAGTTCGCCGATGCGGACGCGGGATTCCTGGGCAGGCTCCAGGCGCTGTCTCGTGAGTACAGGGACGAGGTTGCGTCGGTTCTCGAACGGCGGGCACCAACTGTGGAGTCAGGAGCCGTCGAGCCGACCAGGAGTGATCGGGAGTGGATCGATAATAGGAAGGCCGTCTACGAGCTAATAGCCGGTAGGCCGTTGGTGACCTTTCCTGTAGTGATCGATGCGCCCGTGGCAATTTACTCCACGCCTTCGAGTTCTTTGATTGACTCACATATTGAGCGTTGGGGCAGTTGGGCGACCTGGCTACGCCAGGATGTTCGTGAAGCGAACTGGGAGCTCCCTGCTCCTCACTTCAAAACCGCGAGCTTGAATTTTCTCTTCGCGTGGCAGAATGACTCTGCGAATCCGGTAGTCATTAAGCGTGCAAGCGCGGACCTCTCTCTCCGTGGTCATTGCGAGGCAATAGCCTGGCCGACGGACTGGTCATTAGTCGACTCCAACGTAGATCTGGCCCTGAGGGCCCACCATCGCGTCTATTTGGCGTCGACCGCCATTACCGGGTACGACGAATACATCTTTTATAGGGTTGCACACGCGTTGCCAGTGCTCTTGGGTGGTACCCACGAAGATATCGAAAACGTCGAACTCGATCTGGTTAAGCATCTAGCTTGTCATGACATCGTTGTGCCGAGTAATCGGTTGGCAATTTTCCAAGTTGGGATATTGACCGAACACTTAATAATGAACGGGTCGGTGAACTATTTTTTCACCGGGTCAGGTAGACGTATCCTGTGCCCGTCTCTCGCCCTCGAATTGAGTCTTGTCGTTCATCCTTGATGCGACAATGACCAGGATAAGAATCCCGCCCGGAACTCTCGTACCGAAGACCTTGAAGGAAAAGCGGCGAGGCTCGATCCGACCTGGAATGAGCTCGCCCATGCGTACGCAGATCTGGTTTACAAGATGGACAACATTAGGCCACTCGGAGAGGCTAAAGTCGCGGACAGATCGTCGCCGCCGCATATGGGCGGGACTGGTGCGGCTGACACCGCCGGCGCGTTGACCCGTCGTCCTCGTCGCAGTCATGCGGCTCGGTGGTTCGGTGCTCGACGTAGGGCCGGCCATCGCAGCGGTTCCTGCACCGGCGCAGCTCGGCGTAGAACTGCTCCAGGACGCGCGGTGTGAGCTTCGCGATTGACACTCGGCCCAACGCCGGCTTGATGCGCGTCTCCGCAGCCCGGCGGTAGCCAGCAAGCGTCGTGCGTTCGGCCTCGTGCACGTCCAGCCAGGAGTCGAGGACGTACGCGAGCGACGCCTTGGTCGTCGCCTGGCGCTGCTGGTCAACTTGGACGAGCAACCGCGTCCGTATCTTCTCAACCTGACGCTCGTCCTTCGTCGACTCGGTGAGGTAGCTGTCCTTACCGGTCAACGGGGTCCACACCGGAGTAGACGAGCACCTGGAACGAGTTGCCCCGCCAGCGTACGTAGCCACGTTCACGTCGCCTACCGCGCGTCTTCGCAACCATGCGGTGAGCGCGTCCATTGAAAGCCGCCATTGACAGACGTCGCGCCGAGCAAGATGAAGCCCCGGTCAGAAAGAGCTCCTGACCTGGGCTTACGTTGAGAGCCAGCGAGGGGACTTGAACCCCTAACCGCCCGATTTGGGCTCGGGAGGTTGTCTTAACTTGCGATATCTGACAATCGTCAATGCTGCTTGGCGGATCGTCGCCCTGGCGGTGTGCGTCGTCTGCCGTCGATCGGGATCGACGGGCGTCCAAAAGTGGGAGTTAAGTGGGGCGCTCGCCTCGCTCAGCGGCTCTCGTCGCGTTGCGGCGCCTCCCACTCCATCCTTCCGCTGGTCGTCCGAACTGACTCGCCGGGCGCCTCGCCAGGCTCGCGGATTGCGCCGAACAGGGCAACCAAGAGTGCCAGGACGGCAAAGACGAGCAGGACCACGCCGGCAAGCGGATTGCCGAGAAACGCGAGCTCGACGATCCCGGCAACTGCGGCCGCGGCGATCGTGCCGAGGATCAGCACTGCTCGTGGTGTCCTACTCATCGCTGCACATCGTCCTTCCTTGGTACGGCCCAGCCTGCTCAGTGCAACCAGGTCACCTTGTCGAGGTCGGTGGTGAGTTCGACAGACTTCCAGCCGGACAGGTCCTGGCCGCCGGTACTGGCGGCGTAGAAGGTGACGATGGCCCGTCCGTGGCGTCGCTTGATGGCGTGTGGACTGGCGTGGCACGCCACCTCCGGCTTCGGACCGGCGTACTCGACGCAGAGCTGGACAGCTGGGAGTCCTCCCCGCGCCTGGACACCTTCGGTGGGCATGAACCTCACTTCGCGGGCGTCGACATGCGCTGGGGTGTCGTCGGGCTCGCCGGGCTCGTCGTGCGCGTTGAGATCGATGTAGCCGTAGTCGCTCGCGGAGTCGTACCCGGATGGGAGGGTTACCGGCAGAACCATGGGTACCCCTTCCGCCTGGTCGCGCTGGTCTGCAACGTACTCGCGACTCGATTCATCTGGCTCGCGGCTGGTCCTCACCACGTCTCCGCCGAGCAACAGGAACCAGCCACTGACCGCGGTGGCGACGGCAAGGGCGATCCAGACGGAGTGGGGTACGCGCCGGCGGGGCTGGTCCATGGCGTGATCATGGCATCGCCCTGGCGCTCCCGGAAGCGGAATCCGCAGCTCGGAGGGCCGGCGGGTTTGGCCGGTGTCCTGGCTTGGTCCGGGAGGCCGGGGGCCCGTAGCCTCGTCCGGCGCGGTGGGCAGCTTGGCTGCCTGCCCGTAACCGCCCACCGCGGGCCCCCGGTCTTCGGGTCCCGGACCAAGCGAGGTGGCTAAAGCCGCCGGCCCGGCACCAGCCAACATGGAGTCTGGTCCCGCGAAGCGGGACGTGATGAGGGTCGCCAGTGTTCTGGCGGCCCTCTTGTCGCGCCCAGCCGCGCTGGCCGACCGGGCGCCGAAGGCGCGGAGGGAGAGCCGGCGCCGTCAGGCGGGCGCGCGGCGGCCGTGAGGCCGCCCTTGAAGACGTAGGGAAAGTCATCACCGGATCGACAGCTACGGGTTGTACTCGGTCAGGCCATGGACATCGCAGGCAGGCTCGGCATCTGGCTGGGCAGATCGACCGGCCAGTAGATCGGTCCATTCGGCCGGCCTCGCCTCCGCCTCAGCCTGGCAAGGGGTTGCGAGGTCGAGCTCGCCGCCATGCGAAGGGAGCGTCCGTGGTGCAGCAACATCCGCGGTGGACCTCCCGGCGGATCCGGCTGGAGCTACAGCCGGATCCATGGACGTAGCAAGACATGTCAGCTCGCGGCGCCCTCTCAGCGCGCTTGACGCGGGGCTACCCCGGGCTCAGTTGACCTCGCAGTGCGAGGCTAGGTAGTCGATAACAGTTGATGCGTTCCGGTAATAGCTCTTTAGATTCTGCAGAGTGACTGTAGTTTGCCGCCCGTGAGCGATCGCATGACGATTTGCTACGATGCTGTCGACCGAATCTTTGAGTTCACCTTCGAACAACACCGTAAGATCCCGTCTCCAGTCGGAGTCGAACTTGCCGACCAGTTCAAGGATCTTCGACATCTTCGGATTCTGAAACTGACTCAAACTGGCTTTTACATAGGTAGCCACCTGCGGTGCAGATTTGTTCGAGACATACTGACTCAGCACGCTGACGACGGCAACCTCTAGGAATCCCGAGCAGAGCACACAGATATGTCGGGCCAAATGCGCCTGTAGTTCGGCGTCATCGATCGGCTCTGCAAGTTTGATTGCGCGTTCAAGGCGCGACTTATAGGAGACTACTTCTATAGGTAGCGGCGGCATTCGGCACCCCGGCTCAAACGTCAGCAAACGCTTCGTGAGCTAGGCTAAACCGGGTCGCTACCGCCTCCCGGCTGGCCGTCGCCCTCTCAGTAGCATTCCTGAAGCTCGGATCTCCTAATAGGCTACCGTACGCATCAAGGATCCGACTTGTATCGAGTGATGGATCAGACTCTATACGCTCAGAGATCCCAACCATGACCGACTCAAACACCGACGCATTTAAAGCTCGAACAGGCTTGAAGGCTTGAGGACCGAGCGCCTCATAGGCGAACCCTACGGCGTCCTTAAAGGCCTTAGCGAACCGCTCCGCCAGATCATCGCTCAAGTCGCTATGCGCCCCCATGAAAGCATTGAGGAAGCCCTTAAGCGGTTCTTGATACGACTTCCTTGCAAACCGAAAGGCAAGGAATCGGAGAATCAACTCTTGATCCCGCATCCGGTTGTTCGGTGGCCCGAAGATACTCCGCCATTCCTTTAGATTGTTCAGCTCACGCAGGAGAGTGTTGAGCTTGCCGTGATAGACACAAGCACGTATCTCCTGAGGCGAAAGCGGAGTACCTCCTGTGTTCAGCCTCTCGAAGACATGGTAGATAGAACTACTATCATTAGTAGGTACATCTTGTCTAACGATGGTGGCGTGAACGATGGAGTCATCCAGTCGGATTCGATCACTATCTTCCAGATTGCGGTAAGTCAGTCCTGAGTACCTGTCCTGGACGCCAAGTAACTTGAATTCTCGACCAGTACCGCCATATACGCCTTGGTAGAAATACTGCAGAGTAAGAAGTCGCTGTTGGCCGTCAATGATAAGCAGTCGGCTACCGCCATCCTCCTCCCGGGAGAGAAAGATACCTGGCACCGGTAAGCCTAACAGCAGAGACTCGATGAACCGTGAACCCTGTCTGGGAGTCCAAACAAAGCCACGCTGAAATGGCGGCGTGTATATCGATCCAGATTGCAGCCGTTTAACAAGCCCGTCCACCGGGTAGTCCGCGCCATATGCGGTAATGGAATACTGAAACGGAAGCGTCTCTTCGTCTTCATCTACGGTTTGTATATCATCAACGATGACTTCTTCTGCAGGGTCCCGTTCGGCGCCGTCCATATCCCCTCCCACAGTGGATCACCCTGGTGATCATGACACATCACGCTGTTGGTTGTAAGCGAAACCCCGGAAGTCTACCCGTCGGCACCAGGTCGACAGCTCGAGTCGGACTACACCTCGCCCCAGGCTGGTAGCCGACCGCCAGGCCGGGAGGCCCCGCCAGCCCCCCGAGGGGCTGACCGGGTGTCGGATTCTGGGGTGCCGTTCGGGGACCTATCCGTAGGGGCGAGTGATGTCGGGCCCGAGACTGCGAATTGGCCGGGACGGCATCACAACCCAGCGGCACGGATTAGCTCGACATTCTCTGAAGCTTTTGCAACTCTTCAGTTGGGGCGCTAGGGGCGATCTCGAGCGGCAACCGGTCTTCTAATTGCCGAATCTTTGACTCAGCTACCGTCAGGTACTCGCGCGAGACATCCACACCTAACACTTTACGGCCCAACGTTAACGCAGCGACGGCAGTATTTCCCGACCCGATAAAAGGATCGAGTACGAGATCGTTAGGGCCCGTCGAAATTGCGATACACCTTCCAGGAAGTGCCAACGGGAACTGGGCGCCGTGACCGTCCCCGCCGGACGATACCGGGATTACCCACACGTCGGAAAGTTTATCTCCCTCGTATAGGGCATTTCGTCCACCAATGTTGGCACTCAAACGGCGATAGCTAGATTTATCAAACTTTGGCGCTCGTCGCGTAGACAAGTGTAGGACATACTCAAGGTTGCGACTGACACGGGAATTCTGTGGCTCGGGGAGACTGTTGATCTTAGCCCAAGTGATTATGCTCTTGGCGTAGTAGCCGATTCGGCTTGCACGTTCCGCCACTAATGCAGGAATCCCGCATTGCTCGCCGTCCTTTATGTAGGAGTGGCCAGCGCTATACCGGTGATGCTCGTGATCGGCCCAACTCTTCCGATTCCGCCCGTCCATGGCCTGCAAAGCCTCATACGCGTTCCCCCGAATCTGTGTCCGCGTCATAAATGTGTCCATCAGGTTCCACCACACCGAAGCCGAATCAGTCAGAACCGGGCGCAGTCGATAGAGGATCTCGACAGTGTGTCTAATGAACGCCTCTGGAGTCTGCTCATGCCCGAAGGCGCACTCATCTCCATCAGCCCAACGTACGAGCTGCGCTTCTTTGTAGATACGCATTCCCCAGTAGGGCGTCGAAGTGACAACACACTGCACAGTGGACTTGGGTATTGATTCGACGACCTGCAGAAAGTCTCCGTGAACCAGACGCCACGTCTCGTCACTTTCGATGATGTCGGTGTCACGATGGGCGACATCATCAGTTGTGGAGAGGAGATACTCCAGCACGCGACTACGAGGCACGAAGGTCTCTGCGAACGCATCCTGGTCGAGCAGTTCTAACACATCGTCAACGGCGAGCAGCTTCTTGTTGCCAAGCACGCGCTTGATGAAGGACTCAGCCATGCCGACAACCGGTGCTACACGGGTGACTGGGAAGCTCTCGAGCCGTCCGGCATACGCGTCCCGATCGAGCCGAGCGACGGCTGTCCTCGGGTAGATGTTGGGCAGCTCTGGCGTGGCGGGCTGTCGCACCGCTCTCCGCAGCGGTCTACTCAGCGGTACGGCGGGCTCGTTCATGCCGCGGACTCTACTGGCCGGCGCCGACATGGCGACGGCAACCCGCCGGGACCGAGCTTCAGGATGCCTCTAGCGTGAGTTTGGACATGATGGCGTAGCGTGATGTGTCCTGGACACTGCTAGGGGGCACCTGAATGCGACTCAGTGCTGAAGCTATGAACGCCGCCCTGGCCGACTTCCACGGGCTGGAGTACCAGACTCAGTGGGCGGCCGCATATGAGGCATTTCTTACTGCCCGTTGGATCAAGGCACACGAACACAATTCCTTACCTACTTTCAGCTCGGTAGGACGTGCGGTTCCCGCCATCTTTGGCATCCTTCCGGAACACCCGTTGGGCAGATTGGCTCCATTTAAGTACGACTGGAGAACTCTAAGGGACACGGGACGGAAGACCGTTTGGAACAACAACTCGCGTGCGGGTACGCGTATGTCCCAGACATTGTTCGTCGACGGTGACCTACGTAGGGGGCTGCGTGAGGACGCTGCGACTCTCCTGGGCGCAATGCTGCCAGCGCAGGCGCGGCCGTCGAGGCAGTCATTGGCGGTATTAATTCTCCGTGATCATCAATTCGATGTAGGCGCCGACTGGCCAGATGCAGAGGCCCTCCTCCTAGTCAGCTTGGGCCTCGACGACTCCGCCTTGACTGCGATCACTTCGGACAGCCCGATAGGCGCGCCCTTGCTCACCCAGACCGAATGGTCGTTTGAGACGATCGATGAGGCTCTGCGGCCCGAAGAAGCTGTCGTAGTTCAGGCGCCCGCTACGAGCGTCCCTTCACCTGACACGTCACAGATGAACTTAGCATCCGCGGAGAGTGATACTTTATCAGTGATAGTGGACAGTCGCGTTGAGCGAATGTTAAGGCTTGCCTTGACGTCCTATTCATCAGTGCTGCTCGTTGGGCCGCCGGGAACTGGCAAAGGAATGTTATTGCGATGGGCGCTAGCCGAGGTTGAAGCCGACCCCGAGCGCTACGGCTTCGATAGAGGTCGCGTCCCGAATGCAATGTGGCGAACCCCAGATGAGAGTTGGACCTCTTTCGAACTTATCGGTGGTTTAGCTCCCGACGAGGGAGGTGCGCTTAAGTGGTCACCAGGTGCCCTGCTTGATGCAATATCTGAAAATCGGTGGCTCATCCTAGATGAAGCCAATCGGGGCGACATGGACAAAATAATGGGTCCACTTCTGACCTGGCTGTCGAAGCAGGAAGTTGAGATCGGCCGTTCCCACGCACACGGAGGTCATCCTATCCACATTGGATGGTCGTCCGATCGTAATTCGATTAGAACCAGCCCTACTGAGACTGCCAACGTCGCGCGTTATCTAGCTGGCCGGGACTGGCGGCTCCTCGGCACATACAATCCTCAAGATGCTCAACGAGTCTTCCGCTTCGGACAGGCTTTATCTCGCCGCTTCGTGACTATCCCCGTACCGGCAGTTAAGCCCGGTCAGTTCTCGCAGCTTCTTGAGCGAACCTACCCGCATTTTAGTGCGGATGCGGTGGCAGCTGTTGTGAGCCTATACACAGCTCACTTGGCCGAGGAAGCAACTGTTCTCGGGCCTGCACTCTTCCTCGGAATCGCTCGGTACGTGCTCGCCGGCTTCGCCACAGCTGACTACAGCGAGGGCAGCGGACCGGTGTCGCCAAGTGCTGTTGACGTAGACTTGGAAGACCCTGCTGGTGATAGGTCCGAGCTACTCGGTGACTTGTTAGCTGAAGCCTACATTCTTGGTGCAGGTAGGTACCTCGCCGGCTACGACGACAGACTGTTTGAGGCCTTGGGTGAAATAATCGTAAACGATGAGGGCGCGCTTTCGAGAGGGCAGTGGATATGGGTCAAGGCGCAGAGGGACGTCCTGAGCTAGTCCGGCCGATACTCCCCCGTCATGGCCTAGAGGAGCTTCTACGCGGATGGAGTAGTGACGGTCAGGTCTTCGAAGCTCTCGCCGCCGTCACAGAGTTGGACATGGACGTTCAATGGTCGAGGCAAGACATGGAGCGACGGTCGGCACGGGTACTGCTCGATCGGGTGGCGCCAGACTTAGCACTCTTTCCTACAGACGGTAGGACTTGGCGCGATCATCTTCCGGTCAGTAGCACTTCCCGCCGCGAAGTGCTCGGACGTCCGTCGCGTCCGGTCAACTGGCCCATGACGGCACGCCGATTTGGTTGGCCTCCACAGCGGTTCGTCGCACATCCACGGTCTCGTACACAGGATGAGACTGCGGTTAGGGCGTTGGTCTGGACTGCTCATGCCCTCGAACGGTTGGTGCGTGAGGTCCGACCGTTCGCACCTGCACTCATTAGTCGTATCGAACGTCCCCAACTTGCGCTGTCACAGGTCGTGGCTGAGGAGCTTACGCCGGACGACACGGTACGCCCGGATCGGCTTGACTTACGAGACCTGGCTGGATCGGGAACGCCATGGTCAAGGTTAGCTAGAGTTGCCGAAGAGCTCGTACGGGCTGAGTCCGACCTTGAGTTCTTAGCTTTCGACTTAATAGAGCCAGACCCTGACCTTGAGTGGCGACTGTTTCACCTTTCGGTCTTAGGTGAGGTACTAGCGTGCGTTCGCGCGTTAGGTGGTCGAATATTGTGGCGAGCGCCGATTAATGCTCGCCAAGTAGGCGGGCCTCAGTTTCAGATTATCGTCGATCAAGACTGCTGGGATCTCTGGTTCGAGTCAGGGGGCGCCGCTAATTACTACAGCTACGCTTCGCCTTACCGGAAAGCTACGTCAGGGATCATTCGCAACCAGCACGGGAGCCTTGGCTCAGATATTTTACTTAGCCTACCGGGGAAGCGGTCCCTAATGCTTGAGTGCAAGTGGAGTTCTTCGGGAAGCTATGTCGGCCGAGATGGGTATCTGCAAGCTGCGAGCTATGCGATCGAGGCTCGTTCTGGCTTAGGCGAAGCGGCTTGGTCCTATGTCGTCGGACCTGAAGAGGTGGTCATTAACCGAAGCGAGGTTGAACTGGATTGGCCAGGGGGACGAACTGTCATTGGGGCCTGCAGCATTCAACATATCGCCTCCCTCGTCGCGTTGCTCATCGAGCAATAGCCATGCAGCGGCGCCATGATGCCGCCTGATTGGATTGAGATGCTTCCTCCTACCCTACAGAGTTTCAGCAAGATCCTCGAATGACAGTACACTTCCTCGACTATTTAAGGCGTCCCCATCGTATTTACTGACGCCATGCATTCTATCTCTCGCAGCACGTATCAACCAGTCATATGTCCGAATTTCGATTCGGTCACTCTCTCTTGCGAGATTCCGGACAAAATTGCCGCGTGGCGTTCCGTCCTCCCGAGAAATAATGACCAGACCGTCTGAGTTCGCCCTGATCCCGGGTAGCCCCAAGCCTTGTTCTTTCTTCGGCTTCTTCGCGTAGTTCAGGTTCTCCGTCAGCCAGTCTCTCCATGTAGTGATCTGATGAATCCCTTTACGCAGTCGTTTTTCACCTTGGCCATCCTTCACGGTCAACGGAGCGGTCGGGCTCTCTAACTCCACTAGCAACCACTTGAATCCAGCCGAGGTCACACCAGCGACAAGAAAGTCCGGCACATGTTCGGCTCCAAGTTTCTTCTGGGGAATCACAAAGCTCGCGTGGTTCCCCAGAATCAGGTGAGCAAGGAGCTCGGGGTGATCTTCGAGCACCTTTTGGATGGGTTTTTCGTCTACCGCTGAATGTACTGCCTCTTCCAAGGCCGCCAGGCTAGCGGGATTCGGCGTCTCGTCCACCCGGAACTCTGCGAGCTCGGGAAGCCGCGCGTATCCCGTATCGATCTCCTGCCGAAGCATTGTTACTTGCTGCGCAACAATGTATTGCATGCTACGGTAGTCGGCATCACCGACTCGGGCTAATACACTAACCTGATGGGGCCATGCTCGCCTCCCTATTCCGCCACGGAAGTATATTTGCCCGTCTGATCCGATGCTCGACACCTCCCCTTGGAAAGCCTTTGACGGCGACTCGACAGAGAGAATGTCGCCTATCCCCGGTTGGAGCGTTTCTAGGTGGCGAATTGTGCGCGCCGCATACCGGACTTGAATCCATGCGCTGACATCTGCCTGGTCCTGGAGTTCGTCCAGCTCGACTGGTACGACGTCGAGTGCGGCTTCAAGTTCTCTTAGCCAAGTTATGGAGTTCTCCGAAGGCTGCGGTGGACGGTTTAGCTTGAGAGGCTCGCGCACTGCGCGGGCGAGCCGGACCCGGGCGACTGGTTCAGGCGTATTCATGCCCATTGGAATCCCTAACTTGCCCGCAAGGTCGAGTTGTTGCTGCGAGGGTCCGGATATCAGTGCCTGTAAGCTGCTTACCGCCGTGCGCCAGGGCTCGTCAAGCATCATTCTCCTCCAGCGATACTCGGGTTCGTGTACATGATCGCAGCTCTTGTGGTTGTCTGAGCCAGTTGAGGAAGGCTGGTGGTGGCATGTCTTGGTCCGATGGCTGCGGCCCGAAACCGGTCGCTCACCAGGGTCGCGGCAGGCCAGGCACCTCAGCTTTAGCTTGTGCTTAGCGTTTCTCCGCCGCACTGGTGGTGCGACGCACTCGCGCGGTCGTTCCCGCATCGCCTCGTCGTCGAGCGGGGTCCACTTGCGTTGGGCAGGCCATGGCGTGGCCCTCGCTCGTGGACGGCGAGCAGACGGGCTGAAGGCGACCGCAGTCCATAGCGGGTATCAAGTCTGCGGTGTTGCCGATGCGCGGTTATACCCACTGATTCCGTGCACACCCGTTGCCGGCTCGTCACCCCAGACCGTCGTGGGAAGGGTAGGTGGCCGGGCTGCGAAAGAATCCGTTGAAAAAGTCCTGCCTCGCTAACGGAGTGCGCTGAGTGCTTCGTGGAAGTCTGCAGTCTGGCCTTCGCTCGGGAAGCGTCGGTGGAGTTCTGAGTCGAGTTCGCCGGCGACCATGACGAGTGAAGGCAGCGACTTCCGCGGCCCCTGGAGGGCTTCCATGCCGAGTTGGAAGGCTTCCTCGAGGTCGCCGCGTCGGCTGGCGATGGTGGCCAGGGTGAGCTTGGACTCTGCGATTCTCATTGGTGCGCGGACGATGCCGTCCGGTGTGGTGTTGGCGGCGATGACGATGCGGGCGTGCTCTTCGGCGTGTTCGTCGTCGCCAGCGAGGCGGAAGGCGTCCATGGCGTAGTAGTTCCACTTGGACGGGTCAACGACGAAGTGGTTGTCGACGCGTCCGGGAGTAGGTAGCCGGTTGAGGACCTGGTGCCCGCGCTCGAGGTCGCGGGCGAGGTTGAGATTGTCTCGGATCCGCGCCCGAGCTTTGGCCTCCTGGGCGATGAGCTGGACATGCACGCCGTGTGCGCGGTCGACCGCCTGGCCCGCCTGTGCGGCGCCGACGACATCCGCATACCGGCCCTGCGTGAGTGCGAACCACGCGCTCATCTCATACGTCCAGGCGATGATCTCGCTGTGCCCAGCCTCGTCGCCGAGCTGCCGGGCCGCGGTACGGGTGGCCTCAGCCGCGGTGCGCATACCGAGGTCGTACTCCAGGCAGCCGATCAGCAGCGCGAGCCAGCCGGCGGCGACCAAGAGCTCAGTGTGGTCATGCAGGCCGACGGGCCTGCGAAGGAGTCGGCACACCTGGTCAAGCCACCGGAGTGCCTCGGCGCGAAGGTCGCTGGCGTCCTGGTACGGGTACTGGCAGCACAGGTCGGCGACCGTGGCGTGGAGCCCTTCGAGGGTTCCCGGAGTTGTGTCGGACGCCTGAATACGCCGGATGAGTTCGGCGGTCTGCCAGGGAGTGGTGTCGGTGCTGGCAACAACGTCCAAGTGCGCGGCTGCGATGAGCTCACCGCGTGCGTTGAGAGCCTGGTCGCAGCTGCGGGCCAAGTCCTCGGTCGGCGGCTTCTTCCCCCGCTCGACGTTCGACAGGTACCCCTTGCTGTAGTGCACCTGTAGCGCTAGGTGCGCCAGCGACAGGCCCTGCGTGGTTCGCAGGTTGCGAAGCATCTTCCCGAAGCTCGTCATCGTCACATCCTCGGTGTGGTCGACCCGGTGTTGCCCTGTTGCCCGGGTTTCCTATAGCCGAGAGGCAACGGTAACCCGTGGCGGCCGACCATGAGCGATCTGCAACCTTGACGCATGTCGGGTGAGAACGAGCAGATGGAGTGGACCGGGCGAATCGCCATAACTCCATTAACCGTGCAGGCGTTCCTCGATAGCCGTCAAGCGTCTGTCGAGCTCGTCGACGCGTGTCCGCAGGGCTTCGACCTCGGGCTGGGCGGTGCCGCTCGGCGCTTCGGCATCGGGCACGGCTTGGACGAAGGTTCCGCGCCCGCTGGTCGAGACGAGGATGCCGGCTCTTTGGAGGTCGCGGATCGCACTGTGCACCGTCGGCTCTGCGACGTTGTACGTCTCAGCCAGTGCCCTCAGCGAAGGCAGCTTGTCACCAACGCGGTACCGACCGGCGCTGATCTGCCTGCGCAGGTCATCGGCGATCTGGACATGCAGCGGACGCACGTCGTCCGGGCTGAGGGCCATGGCGGGAGTCTATCTACGCGCACCTATGTGCACCTAAGCGTGTTTTGTTGACGGGCACCAATGGGCGCCCTAGTGTGCCCGAAGGTGTTTGATGCGTCACCGGGAGTTTGACCGGTCGGCCCGTCTGAGCCGGGCGCGTGTGCGGAGCCACACGGTTGCGTGTGGTGAGGCGTGGTGCCTCGTTTCCATCGATCCCGGTCAAGGGAGTGCACTCATGAAGTTGATCGTCGACACCTCGGTTCACACGTTCACGGTGACGAAGGCGGCGGAGCCGAAGACTGATCAGGATGGTCGGCACAAGGCTGATCGGAGGACCGGCGAGCTGTTGTTCGTCGTGCAGGTGATGGCGCTCGAACCTGAGTCCGGGGCGGACATCATCACGATCACTGTGGCGGGGCAACCGCCGAAGGTGGCCGTGGGGCAGACCGTTACCCCGGTCGAGCTGGAAGCCATCCCGTGGGCGACGGGCGGCCGGAACGGTGTCGCCTTCCGCGCGAAGGCGCTGGAGACCAAGCAGGCGGTCAAGGCGGCCTGAACCCCCAGGTCACAGCTGCGAACGCCGAGACACCTTCGAAGTCCCGAGTGCAAACACATTGAGCAGCCTGCCAATCGTGGGCAGGTGGCGCCGCTGAGCGGCGCGGATCACAACAAGTAGAAGAGCGGCCCCCGAAGAGGCCGCTCCCAAAGACGGCGGAGAGCCGGGACTTGGTTTGCAGACCTCCCGGCTCTCTGCCTTCCACAACACCCTGACTAGGAGGGCTGTGGCATGTCTGATGCTACCCACAACCAGTCGCCTGAGGACCCGTACCGGGACCCGATGACCCCTCAGGACAAGCCGGCTGACGCGCCCGACGGCGCTGATCACGAATTCACAAACCCAACCGACGGTCCGGCCGAGGAGCCGGAATCGGATCTGGATGACATCGATGACATCGCCGGTTTGGGCTGGGCGTTGCGGCAGATGCTGCTGCGTGGTTACCGGCTGATGGCGGTGTATGAGCACCTGCGCCAGGCGGTCGACTGGATGGCCGCGGAACTGAGGGTGCAGGAGCAGGTTCTCAACGATGCCCGCGAGTTCGATGCGGACATGGACTGCCGCCAAGGCGAAGCAGTGTTCGCAGACGCGACCGCGATGACGGCGACGATCGCCGGCGAACGGGACCGTGCCGCCGAAGTGGTGTGCGCGATCTTCGGGCAGAACGCGTTCAAGACGGGCCAGGTCCACAAGACCTTCTACAAGGCCCAAGCCGCCCTCGACGACATCGCCAGAGCAACCACCCCCACGACCCCCGGGGGTGGCGACGATGCCGCGTAACCGAGGAGGCCGCAGTAACCGAGCGCGTGCGGTAGAGAACGTCAAACCCCGCATCCACCAACGCTGGGGCGCGCAGCTGCTGCTCGCGTTCTGGCGGTGGCTGCCCGAACTCGGGTTGGCCGGCGGCACGGCGACGGTGTTCGTGTATCTGGTCCGGATGGACCTGCCCGCCTGGGCAGCAGGATCAGTGATCGTCGCACCCGTCGCTGTGGCGCTGGTGGTGCCGTACTCGGGCAGGGTGCTGATCGCGGTGTTCTGGGTCGACGTGACCCGGCACCGGCTGCGCACCTTCATGGCCGAGAACGGCTTGCGTAACCGGTCCGGCCGGTTGCCGTGGCTGCTGTTCGTCTACCCCACCAGGGTAGGGGAGCGGGCCTGGATGGTCCTGGTCGGCGGGATCTGCGTGGAAGACGTCGAGGAACGCATCCGGTCCCTCGGCTCCACCTGCTACGCCCGCTCTGGCCAAGTCACCGTCCACCGGCGGTGGACGCATCTGATCCGGATCGACATCACCCGCCGGGACCCACTCGACTCCAAGACCCCGGTCGAGTCCGGCCTCATCCCCAAGGGCACCGAACAAGCCCTCATCCCCGCCAACATCCCCACCGCCGACCAAGCGGCTGGTGTGCGGGCTTCTGAGTGGGCCGTCGGCATCGGCCTACCCCTCAACAACCACGACGTCGACGAGAACGACACCCAAGTGATCCAGAGCCGTCAGGGCGCCAGGAGCGGCGCCGGCGGCAAGGCCAACGGCCAGGTGACCGACAACACGAGCACGTCGGGGTTCGCCGCTGCGAAGGAGACCACCAGGAAACGAACCACGACCAAGAAGGAGACCCCGGCACCTGCGCCAGATCGGCCGGCTCCGGTGTTGTCGGCCTCCGGTGAGGACGTGTCCGATTATGTCTAGCCGCCACATCGGCGGAACGGTTGTCCCCGGCCCACGGGCCGGGGACAACCCCCCATCCGCCCACAACGAACCAACCCAGGTTCTCCCCACCTACCCGCCCGCCGACGAGCTTGCGTCGTCGCCGTCGCGGCGGCTGCTGCGTCGTCGACTCCGCCGCGGTGGCGCGTCGGTGTCGGGGCTGTCGGCCTACGACAAGGTGCACTTCGGCATCGACGAGTACGGCCGCCCCCTGCGCGTCGAACTCGCCTCCCGCAGCCTCCTCGCCGGGGGGCTGTCGAGGTCGGGGAAGTCCGGGTTCATGTCCAACGGGGTCGGCCACATGTCCCAGTGCACCGACGCCCGCATCATCCTCATCGACGGCAAGATCGTCGAACTGATCCTGTGGAAGGAGATCGCCGACTTCTTCGTCGGCCCCGACGCCCACCTCGCCAACCACGTCCTGTCCGTCCTCCAGGCCGAGATGGACCGCCGGTATGAGTGGCTGACCGAACGGCGGCGCAGGAAGGTCGTCAAGGGCGACGGCATGGACCTGATCACCGTCTGGATCGACGAACTCTCGGTCTTCACCTCCGTCTACGGCACCAAGGAATCCCAGGAGCGGTTCCTGTCCCTGCTGATGGACCTCGTACAACGAGGCCCCGCCGCCGGGATCGTCGTCGTCGCCGCCACCCAGAGGCCTTCGGCGGACATCGTGCCCACCCGGGTGCGGGACGTGTTCTCCTACCGGGTCGCGTTCCGCTGCGCCACCGAAGCATCGAGCGACATCATCCTGGGCACCGACTGGGCCGCCCAAGGCTTCGACGCCTCCAAGATCCCACCCAACCGGCCCGGCGTCGGCTACTGCCTCGCCGAAGAAGGCCGGCCGTTCCGGTTCCGCTCCGTCTACCTGACCGATGACGAGATCGACACCCTCGTCGCACGCTCCCTGTCCATCCGCGGCGGCCAATTCGGGGGTGTGGCATGACGCGCCAGTCCGAAGCCGCAGCGCCCACCCAGGTCCCTCACGAGCAACTGGCCGAGCTTCAGCGGCTGATCGACGCACACGCGCAGGCGAAGTGGGACATGGCCTACGCCTTCGTCGACGACGGCATCCCGTCGCCCGAGCAGATGCAGGCGGTTCATCGCACCGACCGGAAGGTCGGCGAATGGATGGTCCGCCACGGCTACGACTACCGCCGGGCCGAGGAGGAGCGGCCATGACCTCCTACAACGGTCCCCGCAACTCCGGGCGCCGGCGGGCTCGTCGACGTCCTGGTGCTCGTCGACGTCGACGCCTCGACTCCCGCTTCTACGACCCGACCGGTGCCAGCCACGGCGGCACCCCCACCTATCCGTGGCGAATGGCACCTGACGGGCTCGCGACGAGGCGGCAGCTGCTCGCGCTCGAGCTCCGTCCGGGCGGCCAGCCGATCGCGGCGCAGATCCTGTGGATACGGCGCGGCAAACCCGCCGTCGCCTACCTCTACCGAATCGAGCACGCGAAGCCGAAGCGCATCCCGTCGCTGGCGCAGCTGCACGCGATCGAGAAGGCACTGGCCGCACGGCGGGTCTGTCCCGACTGCGGGGTCGACGCCGGCTACACGATCCCGACGTCGCTGGGCTGCTGCGTCGACTGCCACCAGGCCCACCAGGCCGTCACGGGCAGGAGGGCAGCGGCATGAACACCGGCGACAACAGCGCGGCCACCGACGGCGGTCGAGAACTGTCCTACGCGCAGCGGGTCAAGGCCCGGCTGATCCAGCGCGGCTACCGCCGCGACATCCACGGCAGTAACGCCTACACCCTCGGCGCCGTGCACTTCATCCTCACCTCCGCCAAGGCCGCACCCACGCCCGAGCTCATGGCGGCCGAGGTCGACAAGGCCCTGGAGGTCCTTGCCGCTCTGGAGGAGTTCGCCAACGACACAGACCCCACCCACACCACGACGAAGAGAGGAGATGGCAGGCCATGAGCGTGCGTTCGTACCAGGTGTGGGGCGCGGCGTGTGACTCCTGCGACGCCGAGTTCGAAACCAGCCACAACGAACTGCCCTGCGACCGCGAAGACCTCGCCGACTTCGGCTGGGCCGTCGACGGCGACAACGCCCTCTGCCCGGCCTGCGCCGCCAGGGAGGGGACTCGACCCGAAGACCGGAAAATCACCCAGCTCGCCGACAGGCGGAACAGCGCTGGACGGCGCGGGTGACCGACTCGACGACGACCATCACCCCCGGTACCACTCCGGTGCCGGGGGCGGTGGCCGCTGCCGAGAACACCACCAAGAACCCGGCCATGCCGCGGCTGGCCGACTATGACCAGTGGCTCGCGGGGCAGGCCGAGCTCGTCGACGACCAGGACCGCTTCGCCAGGCATTCGGCGATGCGCCGGGCCACCCGAGATGACTACGGCCGGTGGCTGTCTCACATCCACTCCGCCGCAGGCTGCACCAACCCGATCCGGCTGGCCGGGAAGTTCCGAACCGCGACCGTCAACACCACCACCGGCGAGGTCGTCTCGGACGGGCCGGAGCGTTCGACGGCTGACATCCCGGACGGGGTGATCTACAAGGCCTGCGGGAACCGCAGAGCTTCGGTGTGCCCGTCATGTTCGGAGATCTACCGGGCCGACGCCTACCAGCTCGTCCTCGCCGGGATGCGCGGCGGCAAAGGCGTTCCCGAGACTGTGTCCGGGCATCCGGCCGTGTTCGCCACCGTCACCGCCCCCGGCTTCGGGATCGTCCACACCACCCGCACCAACAAGAAGGGACAGCCCGCACCCTGCCGGGCCCGCAGAACCCCCGACATCTGCCCGCACGGGATCGACATGCGCTGCATGATCAGGCACTCCGAGGGTGACGAGCGGCTCGGCCGGCCACTGTGCCCGGACTGCTACGACTACGACCACCACGCCGTCTGGAACGGCCTGGTCGGCGAACTGTGGCGACGCACCACCATGAAAGCCAACCGCGAACTCGGCAAGTGGGCCCGCCGCCACGGCCTGACCGAACGGGTCGTGAACCCGCACACGGGCAAGGTCACCTCGAAGGTGCCGGTGCGGATCTCTTTCGGGAAGGTCGCGGAGTTCCAGCGCCGCGGCCTGGTCCACTTCCACATCCTCGCCCGCTTCGACGGCATCCACCCCCTCGACCCAGACCAGGTGGTAGCACCACCGGAGTGGGCGACGGTGTTCCTCCTGAAGTGGATGCTCGAACACGCTGTTGCCGACACGACCTGGCGCACCCCGCCCCTGGTCGTCCACGGCCGCCGCGGACGCCTGCTCGTCGACAAGCCCCAGGGATGGCCCCTTGCGTGGGGTGAACAGGTCGACGTCCGCCCTGTCCGCCTGCGCGGGGAGGACCAGCTGACCGGCGAACGGGTCGTCGATGAGCTCGACAACGCCGCTGAGCAGACCGACAAGCACGGGCGCCGGCGGCTGCTGTCCGGCCCGGCCGTCGCGGGCTACCTGGCCAAGTACGCCACCAAAGCCACCGAAGCGACCGGACACACCTCCCGCAAAATCACCGACGAGACGGTCGACTTCTACGCCAACGACACCCACCCCGGACGCATCATCGAAGCCTGCTGGCGCCTCAGCCAGAAAGGCCGACAACCCGCGGACGAGTGGCGCAACAGCTGGTACTACACCCTGCGCAGGTGGGCGCACATGCTCGGCTACGGAGGCCACTTCTTCTCCAAATCCCGCCGCTACTCCACCACCTTCAAACGCCTCCGCCAAGCCCGCATCGACTACCGCCGAGCCCACCACGAGACAGCCGACCACCTCGAGGAGAACGAGGTCCTGGAGGTCATCGGCGAACTTGTCTACGCCGGCTCGGGCTGGCACACCACCGGCGACGCCATGCTCGCCAACACCGCCGCCGCCATGGCCCGCGAACGACGCCAGACCGGACGACTGGAGATCGCAACATCAGGTTGACGCCACATCGGACTGCATTGCAGGGAAGGGAAGCAATCATGAGTCACGAGCGACTGTGGACACCGAGCCAGGTGTCGGAGTACCTGGGTGTGCCGGTCGACACGCTGTACCGGTGGCGCTACCTCGGCACCGGCCCGAAGGCCGCACGGATCGGCAAGCACCTGCGCTATGACCCGGCCGACGTTTACGCCTGGGTCGAGGAGCAGAAGGCTGTGGCGTGATGGCTCGTCCTCGGCTGCCGGTGGGTACGGCGGGGCAGGTACGTGTCTACGCGACGTCGAACGGATGGCGTGCCAGATGCCAGGTCCGCGACTACGACGGGCAGGTGCGCGACATCGAGCGTCGGGCGTCAACGAAGGCGAAGGCCAAGGTCCGGCTAGCTGAGGCAGTACGGGATCGCGTGCGGCCGTTCGATGACGCGACCCTGACTGGCGAGTCGAAGATTGGTGAACTTGCCGAACTCTGGTTCGCCGAGGTGCGCGACCTGGACAGGTCTCCCACGACGATGGAGCAGTACCGCTACAGCCTGGACAACCGGATCCTCCCTGCGATGGGTGGCCTCCGGCTCCAGGAGGTCAGCGTGTCGAGGGTCGACCAGACAGTGAAGGTCATCCGCGCGAAGCACGGCGCAGCTACAGCACGGATGGCCAGGTCGATCCTGTCCGGCATGTTCGGACTGGCCGTTAGACACGATGCAATGGTGGCCAACCCAGCCCGCGACATCGCCCGTATCGAGTCCGACGAGAAGGCTGCCCGGTCACTGACCGTTGACGAGGCCCGTGATCTGCGAGCGAAGATCGTGGCTAGTGAGAAGGCTGTCGCCTGGGACCTGCCTGACTTCACCGACATGATGTTGGCCACCGGCTTCCGCATCGGCGAGACGTCCGCGATCACCTGGGATGCCCTCGACTTCGGCGTCGGCACGGTCAGACTGCGCGGCACCGTCATTCGGCTGAAGGGCCAGGGATTGATCCTGAAACTGCGGCCGAAGCGGCGCGGGAGCGAACGGACCCTGGAGCTGCCGTCGTGGGCCGTGGACATGCTGAGGGCACGCCGCGAGCGCCGCGACAGCTGGGTGACCAAGGCCAAGGTCCTCCAGGATGGCGAGATCACGATCCGCGAGGTGGAGCCCGTCTTCACTGCCCCGATGGGTGGTCTGCGGGATCCGTCGAACACCCAGTCAGACCTCCGGGCAGTGTTCGACGCGGCCGGCTACGACTGGGTGAGCTCGCACGTGTTCCGGAAGACTGTCGGCAGTCTCATGGATGCGGCAGGGCTGTCCGCCCGGGCGGCCGCGGACCAGCTCGGCCACAAGCGAGTGTCGATGACTCAGGACCGCTACATGGGTCGTGGTCTAGTCCGAACCGGCGCCAAGGACGTGCTCGAGCGGCTTGTTCAAGACGACCGGCCAAGCTGAATTCTGGGAGTAAAGTGGGAGTGCGATGAAGGGCGCCTACGCTGCACCCGTTCTGACCTGCGGTTTTGAGCCAGCGAGGGGACTTGAACCCCTAACCGCCCGATTACAAGTCGGGTGCGCTACCAGTTGCGCCACGCTGGCCGGGCGCCGCCAAGCCTAGCCGCGCGGGCCACCAGCCCCACCTGCGGCCCGGCCGACGCCGACCCGAGCACGAAGACACACACACCACAGACCTCAGCGAGGCCGCGCGGCCCCGGTCGACCCGCGCACCACCAGCTCGGGCCGGAAGAGGTACTCCGAGTGCGGCGCGCCGTGCCCGTGGATCTCGTCGATCAACGCGCGCACGGCCGCCAGCCCCATCGCGTGGACGGGTTGGCGCACGGTGGTCAGCGGCGGGTCGGTGAACGCGATCAGCGGGGAGTCGTCGAACCCGACCACGGACACGTCCCGGGGCACCTCCAGCCCGCGCTGGCGGACCGCCCGGATCGCGCCGAGCGCCATCAGGTCCGAGCCGCACACGATCCCGGTGACCCCCTCGGCCAGTAGCCGGGTGGCAGCGGCGTGGCCGCCCTCGACGGAGAACAGCGACTGCTCCACCAGCCCGACGACCCCGGACGCCTTCGAAGGAGGAGAACCCACTGACGCGCTGAACGCCGCCAGCTTCCGCTGCACCGGCACATACCGGTCCGGCCCGCACGCGAACCCCATCCGCCGGTGTCCGAGGCTGGCGAGGTGCTGCACGGCGAGTTCGGTCGCCACCGCGTCGTCGGTGGACACGAACGGCGCGTCGACCTGTTCGACGTACCCGTTGACGAACACCACGGGCAGCCCGCGCCCGGTCAGCTTCTGGTAGCGCCCGGGGTCGCTGGACAGGTCGGAGTGCAGGCCGGAGACGAAGATGATCCCGGACACGCCACGGTCGAGGAGCATCTCGACGTACTCGTCCTCGCCGACCCCGCCGGGCGTCTGGGTGCACAGCACCGGGGTGTAGCCGTGGTGGCCGCAGGTCGTCTCGATCACCTGGGCGAACGCCGGAAAGATCGGATTGTCCAGTTCTGGTACGACGAGACCGATCAGACCCGCGCTGCGCTGCCGCAGCCGGGCAGGTCGCTCGTACCCCAGCACGTCCAGCGCGGTGAGCACGGCCCGCGTGGTCTCCGGGCTCACCCCGGGCCGGCCGTTGAGGACTCTCGACACGGTCGCCTCGCTCACCCCCGCCTGGGCAGCAAGGTCGACCAGACGCGCCCGCTTGCCAGGCCCTCCGTGCATGGTCCCTCCGTCTGTCGGTCCGGCGAGGGTCACCCGCCGGCAGGTCTGGCCGGGACGGGGATCTCCCGCCGAGCAGCGAGACGGCGACCCACGCCGTCCGGCCAGCATCAGCATGCACGGATCGGACCGTTCTTGCAGAAAACCCGTGGAAGAAGCCGCAAGTTTTCGACGCGTCGCACTTGTGATCTCACCCAACGTACTGACGATCACACACCGGGAACGGCAGCCAGCGGCCGGTTTCGGGCTGACCGCTCGCCACCTGGTGACATCCAGGTGAGCGCCGTGTCACCATGACCCTGCCCGTGGCGTCGCACAAAAGGCACGCCAGCAACCCTTTGCTCGGATCGTCCGGCACGTTCCTGCCGGTGAAGGGATGGAGCTTCTTCATGGCTACCGTCACGTACGACAGCGCGTCCAGGATCTACCCCGGCTCCGACAAGCCCGCGGTGGACAAGCTCGACCTCGACATCGCCGACGGCGAGTTCATGGTCCTCGTCGGCCCCTCCGGATGCGGGAAGTCCACCTCCCTGCGCATGCTCGCGGGGCTGGAGGAGATCAACGACGGTGCGGTCCGCATCGGCGACCGGGACGTCACCCACCTCCCGCCGAAGGACCGCGACATCGCGATGGTGTTCCAGAACTACGCGCTCTACCCACACATGTCGGTCGCGGAGAACATGGGCTTCGCGCTGAAGATGCAGGGCGTGTCCAAGGAGCAGCGTCTGCAGAAGGTCCGCGAGGCCGCGCAGCTGCTGGGCCTGGAGGAGTTCCTCGACCGCAAGCCGAAGGCGCTGTCCGGTGGTCAGCGTCAGCGCGTCGCGATGGGCCGCGCGATCGTCCGGGAGCCGAAGGTCTTCCTCATGGACGAGCCGCTGTCCAACCTGGACGCCAAGCTGCGTGTGTCGACCCGTACCCAGATCGCGGCGCTGCAGCGCCGCCTCGGCATCACCACGGTCTACGTCACCCACGACCAGACCGAGGCGATGACGATGGGCGACCGGGTGGCGGTCCTCAAGGACGGCCTCCTGCAGCAGAACGACACCCCGCTGAACCTCTACGACAAGCCGAACAACGTCTTCGTGGCGGGCTTCATCGGCTCTCCGGCGATGAACCTGCTCGACGGCAAGGTCACCGAGTCCGGCGTCGACGTCGGCGGCTACGTCATCCCGCTCCTGCCGGCCGTGCGCAGCAAGCTCGGCCAGGACGCCGCGGCGACCGTCGGCATCCGTCCGGAGGCTTTCCGCATCGTCTCCAACGAGGAGAACGGCCTGCCGGTCGAGGTGGCCGTGGTCGAGGAGCTCGGCGCGGACGCCTACCTCTACGGCCTGGTCGGCAACGGTGACGAGCAGAAGGAGATCATCGCTCGCATCGACGCCCGCCGCCCGCCGGAGAAGGGCGCCAAGGTGAAGCTCGCCGCCGACACCGAGCGGATCCACGTCTTCTCCGCCTCCACCGGCGACCGCCTCACCGACTGAGCAGCCGCCACCCGGTGCGGGCCACCGCCGCACCGACAACGACACCGGTCGACCACGGTCGGCCACGGGGGTCCGCCGGTTTCACCCGGCGGGCCCCCGTCGTTTTGTCTCCCGGACCTCCTAGCGGATTAACTGGTCCCCATGCCTCGGTTCGCCTCCATGGCCGCAGACCCCGGCCTGCTCGCCCTCCCGTGGAACACCCCGCTCGCGGAGTGGCCGCAGCACCACCTGGTCGCCCTCCCCCGCGGTATCTCCCGCCACGTGGTGCGGTTCATCCGCAACCGCGGTCAGGTGTACGCGCTGAAGGAGGCCGCCGAGCGGTTCGTCGTACGGGAGAACCGCCTGCTCCGCGACCTCGAACGCCTCGACGTCCCCTCCGTGGACTCCGTCGGCATCGTCCTGGACCGGGTCGATGCCCAGGGCGAGCCGATCGACCCGATCCTGATCACCCGGCACCTGTCGTTCTCCCTGCCCTACCGCGCGGTCTTCTCCCGTACGCTCCGCCCGGACACGGTCGTACGCCTGGTCGACGCGCTTGCCGCGCTGCTCGTCCGGCTGCACCTGGCCGGCTTCTTCTGGGGCGACTGCTCGCTGTCCAACACGTTGTTCCGGCGGGACGCGGGCGCGTTCGCGGCCTACCTCGTCGATGCCGAGACCGGCGACCTGCACGACGAGCTGTCCCCCGGCCAGCGCTCCTACGACCTGGACCTCGCGCACACCAACATCTTCGGTGAGCTGATGGACCTGCAGGCCGGCGGCTACCTGTCGGAGGACCTCGAGCTCCTCGAGCTCGCCGACACCGTGGTCGAGCGCTACCAGCGGCTCTGGGCGGAGCTGACCGAGCCGGAGGAGTTCGACACCGGCGAGATGTACCGCCTGGAGCAGCGCATCCAGCGGCTGAACGACCTCGGCTTCGACGTCGCCGAACTCGACATCCACACCGACTTCGACGGCCGGCACATCCGCATCCAGCCGAAGGTCGTCGACGCCGGGCACCACTCCCGCCGGCTGCTGCGGCTCACCGGCCTGGACGTGGAGGAGAACCAGGCGCGCCGGCTGCTCAACGACCTGGACGCGTTCCGGGCCGCGACCGAGCAGCAGTACGAGGACGAGGAGATCGTCGCGCACCAGTGGCTCACCGAGGTGTTCGAGCCCGTCGTACAGGCGGTGCCATCGGAGCTGCGCGGCAAGCTGGAACCCGCCGAGGTGTTCCACGAGGTGCTCGAACACCGGTGGTACCGCTCCGAGAGCGCCCACCGGGAGCTGCCGCTGCTGGAGTCGGCCCGCTCCTACGTGGACACGGTTCTGCGGACCCGCCCGGACGAACGCGAGGCGCTGCCGCGCGGCGACGACACCCTGACCGACATGGAAGCCGTACCCGACGACACCCTCACCGACATGGAGCCGGTGCGCGACGTCGAGCCCTGAGCGGGGCCGGCGCGCCGGCACACCGACGTCAAGCGGGCGTTGACAGTTGGCCAACGGCTGCAGTCGTTCGCACTCCGGCCGCCGGGGGAAGCTGCGTCCCCGCTCCGCCCGGGGCCATCGGACCGCCCTGCCGCCACCAACTGGTCTGCCGCAGCGCGCCCTGCCAACTGAAGCTGATGTGGATGTGGTCGGTGTGCGGGTTCGGCGTCCCCGAGTACGGCTGCCAACCGGCGCTTGCGCGGTAGGAACGCCCGACGCGGACTTTCGCTACGCCGACAGTGCCCGGCCGATGACGAGCCGCTGGATCTGGTTGGTGCCCTCGAAGATCTGCAGCACCTTCGCCTCCCGCATGTACCGCTCCGCCGGGAAGTCTCGGGTGTAGCCGTACCCACCGAGCACCTGCACCGCGTCCGTCGTCACCCTCATCGCCGTGTCGGTGGCGGTGAGCTTCGCCACGGCCGCCTCGGTGGAGTACGCCATGCCGCGGTCGCGCCGCCGGGCCGCGTCCAGGTAGGTCGCCCGGGCGCTCTGCACACCGGCGGCCATGTCGGCCAGCAGGAACGACAGCCCCTGGAAACCGATGACCGGCTGGCCGAACTGCGAGCGCTCCTTCGCGTACGCCACCGCGGTGTCAAGCGCCGCCTGCGCCAGCCCGACCGCGCACGCCGCGATCCCGAGCCGACCGGAATCCAAGGCGGACAAGGCGATTCGCAGGCCCTCGCCCTCCGCGCCGATCAGCCGGTCGACGTCGACACGTACGGCGTCCCAGTGCACCTGGCGGGTCGTGGACGCCGTCATCCCCATCTTGTGCTCGGGCGCGGCGAACGACAACCCGGGCGTGGCCGCATCCACCAGGAAACAACTGATCCCGCGGGTGCGGTCGGGTGAGGTACGGGCGAACAACGTGTAGAAGTCGGCCTCGCCGCCGTGGGTGATCCAGGCCTTCGTGCCGTTCACGACGTACGAGCCGGCGGCATCCTCCTCGGCGCCGTCGCCGTCACGCACGGCCCGGGTGGTCATCCCGGCGACGTCCGAACCCGCCTGCGGCTCCGACAGGCAGTACGCCCCGAGCAGGTCACCGGACAGCAGGCTCGGCAGCCACCGCTCGCGCTGGGCCTCGGTGCCGAAGGTCGCCAGCGGGTAGCAGGTCAGCGACTGCACCGAGGCGCCGACACCGACACTCAGCCAGGCGTACGCCAGTTCTTCCAGCACCTGCAGGTAGACCTCGGACGGCTGGCCGCCTCCGCCGTACTCCTCGGCGTAGGGCAGCGACAGCAGACCAGCCTGCCCGAGCAGCCGGAACGTGTCCCGCGGGAAGCTGCTCGTCTCCTCCGCCTCCGCGGCCCGCGGCGCGAGCTGCTCCGCGGCGATCTCCCGGGTCAGCTCGAGGAGGTCGTGGGCCTCCGGCGTGGGGAGCAGGCGTTCGACCGGCATGGCGGGGTCCTCCTCGACGTTGGGGAAGGCGTCCGTACGGCCGGACTCTCGCTGGTCTCCTACTGGTACGGCCTCAGGGCGTACTCTGTCACGCGTCTTGCGGAGTGAGACGGGCGGACCTGATCCCGCGGCGCCGCCAGGTGTAGGTCACCGTGATTCCGGCACCGTCGGTGACCGCGGCCGGGTAGGAGAACTCGTGATCCTCCACGTTCGGCCCGGGCTCCCCCGGATCGCCCGTTGCCCCGGCGTCCTCCAGCGTCGCCCAGTGCCGCCAGGTGTGGCCGTTGTCGGCGGAAATCGCCGCAGTGAGCGGCGTCCGCGCTCCCCACGACCTGCCGGCCGGGTTGTGCACGCACACCAGCCGGCCGTCCGGGAGCGGCGCGAGGTCGATCCCGCTGTTGTTGTTCGGCAGGGTGGTCGGCGCCGCCGGGCTCCAGGTCCGGCCGCCGTCGGCGGAGTCGCTGCGGCACACCCAGCCGCTGCTGCTGCGCACCAGCATGTGCACCTGACCGGGCGCGGACTCCCAGACGGTGGGCTGGATGATCCCCTTGCCGGGAAACGTCGCGTGGTCCACCGGCACGTACTCGCCGCGCTGCCAGCTGCGTCCACCGTCGTACGACAGGTCGGCGAACGCGTCCCAGGAGTCGGTGCGTTCGACCGACGCCGGCGCGAGCCAGCCGCCGTCGGCGAGCACGATCGGCTTGTTCTTCACCGGGCCGCGCCCGCCCTCGTCGCCCGGCACCAGCTCCCGGGGTTCTGACCAGGTACACCCGCCGTCGCCGGAGACGATCACCCGGGTGCGCCACGCCGGAATCTGCCGCCCCACCTTGTAGAACAGCCACACCTCGCCGGACCCGGGGGCAACGTCAGTGCCCGGCGGCGCGAACAGCACCGGGTTCCAGTGCGGCAGGCCGTCCTCGCCGGCCACGCGTTCGGGGCGGGACCACCCGTCGGGCGTACGCCGGGACAGCCAGATCGCCACGTCGTCCGCGCCCTCGCGGCTGCCGCCGAACCACGCCGCCAGCGGCCCGTCCGGCAGGGCCAGCACCGTGGACGCGTGGCAGGCCGCGAACCGCGGGTCGCCGCGGACCACGAACTCCCGCTCGACCCGCGCGCCGACCCGCGCCCCGGGCTCGGTCATTCCGCGGCGGACCGGGCGCGCTGCTGGGCCACCTCGTACAACGCGATGCCCGCGGCGACCCCGGCGTTCAGCGACTCCGTACCCGAGTGCATCGGGATCCGCGCCAGGTCGTCGGCGGTCTCGCGCACCAGCCGGGACAGCCCCTTGCCCTCCGAACCCGCGACCAGGACCAGCGGGCCGTCCAGGTCGGCGACCTCGGCGAGGTCGCCCTCGCCTTCCGCGGCCAGCCCGACGATCCGCAGCCCGGCCTTCTGGTACGCCTTCAGCGTGCGGTTGAGGTTGACCGCCCGGGCCACCGGAACCCGCACCGCCGCACCGGCCGAGGTCTTCCACGCGGCCGCGGTCATCGCGGCCGACCGGCGTTCGGGCACCACCACACCGTGCGCGCCGAACGCCGCCGCCGAGCGGACCACGGCGCCCAGGTTGCGCGGGTCGGTGACACCGTCCAGGGCCACCAGCAGCGGCGGCTCACCGCTGTCGATGGCGTCCTGGAGCAGCTGATCGGGGTCGGCGTACTCATACGGCGGCACCTGCACCGCCACGCCCTGGTGGACCGCACCGCTGGTGAGCCGGTCCAGCTCCAGCCGGGTGACCTCCAGCAGCGGGGCGCCGGTCTCGGCGGCCAGCCGGAGGATCTCGCGTACCCGGTCGTCACGGTCGATCCGCTCGGCGATCTGGACGGTCTTCACCGGTACGCCGGAGCGCAGGGTCTCCACGACCGGGTTGCGGCCGACGATCCACTCCGGCTTGTCACCGGCCCGGCCGCCCGTACCCGCCCGGCCGGACCCACCGCGCCGGGCGTCCGCGGTGGAAGCCGCCCGCTTCTGCGCCTGCATCCGCTTGTGCGCCTTGTGGTAGGGCCGATCCACCGCCCGCGGCGTCGGGCCCTTGCCCTCCAGGCCGCGACGGACCCGGCCGCCCGAACCCGCCGTCGGGTTGCCCGATGACCGCTGCCGGATCGCACCACGGCGCTTGCTGTTGCCGGCCACGCCAGCCTCCACCCACTCGATGTCGTAAGAGCTCCGGTCAGCCCGAGTCGCCCGGGTCGGCCTCGGTCAGCGCCCGGGTCAGCCCCACCCCCAGGTCAGCCCCGGTCGGCGACGTCCCACCGGGCGCCGTGGGGGGTGTCGGTGACCTCCACGCCGGCCTCCCTGAGCTGGTCGCGCACCGCGTCGGCCGCCGCCCAGTCCCGCCGGGCCCGCGCTTCCTCACGCTGAACCAGCAATGCTCGCACCAGGGTGTCGGCCACCGAGCGGAGGGAGTCGTCCTGGCCGGCCGTACGTCGCCAGCGCGGGTCCATCGGGTCCAGGCCGAGCACGGACAGCATCGACCTGACCTCGAGGAGTCGCGCCCGCACGGTCGCCTTGTCGTCGGCGGCCAGGGCGGTGTTGCCGTCGCGGACCGCCGCGTGCACGACCGCGAGCGCCTGGGGGACGCCCAGATCGTCGTCCATCGCCGCGACGAACGCCTCCGGCAGGGTGGACGTCCACCCCTCCGCGCCATCATCCTCGGCGAGCGGCGCGGCGCCGATCTCCCCGACGAACTCCACCGCGCGCTCGACGAAGCCCTCCAGCCGCTGGTAGGCGGCGGCCGCCTCGTGCATCGCCTCCTCGGAGTACTCGATCATCGAGCGGTAGTGCGGCGAGGCGAGGTAGTACCGCAACTCGACCGGACGGACGTCGCGGCGGACGACCTCCCGGACGAGCAGGGAGTTGCCGAGCGACTTGCTCATCTTCTCCCCGGACATGGTGACCCAGGCGTTGTGCAGCCAGTAGCGCGCGAACGGGTCGCCGGCCGCCAGCGACTGGGCGCGTTCGTTCTCGTGGTGCGGGAACACCAGGTCGATCCCGCCGCCGTGGATGTCGAACGCGGGTCCGAGGTACTTCGTCGACATCGCCGAGCACTCGATGTGCCAGCCCGGCCGGCCCGGGCCCCACGGCGTGTGCCAGCTAGGCTCACCCGGCTTGGCCCGCTTCCACAACGCGAAGTCGCGTGGGTCGCGCTTGGCCTCGGCGTTCTCGGTGTCACCGGCCGACTGGACCTCATCGACCCGCTGGCCGGACAGGGCACCGTAGTCGGCGAACGACCGGACGTCGAACAGCACGTCGCCACCGCTGGGGTAGGCGTGGCCGGCCTCGATCAGCCGGGCGATCAGGGCGACGATCTCCGGGACGTGCCCGGTCGCCCGCGGCTCCAGCGTCGCCGGGAGGCAGCCGAGCAGGTCGTACGCCGCGGAGAACGCCCGCTCGTTGCGGTAGGCCAGCTCCCACCAGGGCACCTGCTCCGCCTGGGACTTCGCAATCACCTTGTCCTCGACGTCGGTGACGTTGCGGACGTAGACGACCTCGTTGCCCTGGTGCAGCAGCCAGCGGCGGAGCAGGTCGAAGTTGACGGCGAACCGCACGTGCCCGATGTGCGGCGGGCTCTGCACGGTGGCGCCACAGACGTACATCGTGACCTTGCCGGGCTGCAGCGGCTCGAAGTCACGGATCGCACGCGCGCGCGTGTCGTACAGGCGCAAGTTCATTGACTCAGCGTACCGAGGACCCGCCCGCGGCCCGCCTCCCGGCGATCCGGGCCGTCAAATCACCCGAATTCCCCCGTCAGCGGGCCGGCTCGATGCCGAGATCGTGGCCGAACACGCCGCGCGGATCGTAGTGGGCCTTGATCCGCTGCAGCCGCGGGTAGTTCCCCTTGTAGTACAGGGTGTGCCAGGGCACCCCGGAGGTGTTCCACCGCGGGTCGGCGAGGTCACGGTCGGGATAGTTGATGTACGACCCGTCGTTGGCGGCGTTCGGCACCGGCACCCCGCCGGTGTCGGCGTACACGTCCCGGTAGATGTTCCGGGCCCAGGCGACCTCCTGCTCGTCGCGCGCCGGGTCGGTCCAGGACGACGCGTAGACCACCTTCATGATCGAGCTCCGCTGCGCGGTGGCGGTCGCGGCCGGGGCGACCGTGTTGACCTTGCCGCCGTACGGAACGAACAACGCCAGCGACTGGGGGTTGCGGTAGTCCGGGTCGGTGAGGTGCCGGTGGATCGTGGCCACCTGCTCGGCGGTGTACCCCTTGCGCAGGTAGGCCGCCTTGTACTTCCCCCGGCCCGGCTGTTGGGTCTCCTGGATGGAGCGCGTGAGCGTCGTGTTGAGGAACGGGCCCTCCGTGGGCTCACCCACGTAGGGCCTCGGCGAAACGCCGTCCGTGATCGCCTCGTGGAACGCTGTCAACTTCGCCTTGGCATCGGGCAGCGTCCCGTCGAACTGCGTGGACAGCAGGAACCCGTCGGCCGCACTGGTCGGGATGAGGAACGGGCTGTAGAGACTGGCGTACGGCGAGTCCGCGCCGGCGTGCTTCTCGTACCACGCGAAGTAGTTCGCCATCGTGCGCCCGAACGACTCCGCGGTGACGGTCTTCCAGTCCCACGCGACGAACGCACTGAGCAGCGTGGCCGGCGGCCTGGGCAGCGCCCGGGTGGGATCGTTGCCGGACGCTCCGTGGCTGCACAGGAAGTAGCGGGTGACCACGCCGAAGTTCCCGCCGCCACCGCCGGTGTGCGCCCACCACAGGTCACGGTGCGGGTCGCGCGGATCCCGGGTCGCCACCACCGGCCGGGCGTGCCCGGACCTGTCCACGACCACCACTTCCACGCCGTACAGGTGGTCCACCACCGAGCCGTGCAGCCGCGACAGCGGGCCGTACCCGCCGCCGCTGAAGTGGCCGCCGACCCCGACCGACAGGCAGCCGCCGCCCGGTACGGTGACGCCCCAGCCGAACAGCAGCGCCTTGTACACCTGCTCTAGAGTCGCGCCCGCCTCGACGGCGAACGCGCCGCGGCGGTGGTCCCAGGTAACCTCCGACAGCGCCGACATGTCGACGACCACCTTCACGTCGGGGTCGTCGACGAAGTTCTCGAAGCAGTGCCCGCCGCCGCGCACCGCGACCCGACGGCCGGACCGGGCCGCCTTCTCGACCGCACGTACGACGTCCTCGGTGGAACGCACCACCTCGATGCGGTCGGGATGCCCGACGAACCGGCGGTTCTGGCCGCGCAGCATCAGGTCGGCATACCTCGGGTCGTCCGGACCGACACCGCCGGCGCCCGGACCGCCACCGCGGGCCGCGGCCGAAGCCCCGGTGTCCGCCAGCGCCACTCCGGCGCCGTTCGCCTGCGTTCCCACCACCCCGGCACCCGCCACTCCGGCAAGGGCGGCGCTACCGAGGAAGCCCCGTCTGGTCACGTCCGTCATCGCGAAATCCGTTCCTGGCAAGGCGGTCACGCTGTTCGTGCCACCGGCCCCACGAACGTAACGACGCGTCAGCAAGCCGCACATCCACCGATCAGTGGATCTGATGTCCGCCGGTCGGGTACGACTCAGGCGGGTACGCCTACTCAGGCAGGGACTCGGGCAGGACTTCAGGCAGGGACGAGCAGGGCGGTGGCGAACGCCGCCAGCCCCTCGCCGCGTCCGGTGAACCCGAGCCCGTCGGTCGTCTTCGCGGCCACGCTCACCGGCGCACCGCACGCCTCGCCCAGCACCTGCTCGGCCTCGACCCGGCGTGCGGCCATCCGGGGCCGGACACCGACCACCTGCACCGAGACGTTCCCGATCCGCCACCCCGCCTCTCGGACCCGGCCGGCCATCTCGGTCAGCAGCGCCACACCGGAGGCACCGGCCCACACCGGGTCCGACGTGCCGATCTGGGCACCGAGGTCGCCGAGCCCCGCGGCGGTCAGGATCGCGTCGCAGCAGGCGTGCGCGGCCACGTCCCCGTCGGAGTGCCCGGACAGCCCGACGTCCTCCTGAGGCCAGTGCAGACCGGCGACCCACATCGGCCGACCGGGCGCGAAGGGGTGGACGTCGACGCCCACACCCACGCGGGGAAGCACGAACGCGGCGGATGACTCAGTGGGCGGCTCAGCGAGCACCGGCGGCCCTCCGCCGGGTCAGCAGCGCCTCCGCGGTCAGCAGGTCCAGCGGCCTGGTCACCTTGAACGCCTCCTCCGAGCCGGGAACGGCCACCACCGGGACGCCCTGGCGCTCGACCATGCCGGCGTCGTCGGTGACCGGTGGGACGTCCGGTAGTCCGCCATCGGCCAGGGCCTGCTCCACCGCCGCGTGCGCGGCCACCAGCACAGGCCGCCGGAACCCCTGCGGAGTCTGGACCGCACGCAACGAGGACCGGTCCAGGGTGCGGACCACCTGATCGTCGGCGACCACCTTCACGGTGTCGGCGAGAGGAACGACGGGCACGCAGGCGGCGGCGCCGCGGCGGATGGTCCCGGCCACCGCGTCCACCAGTTCCGGTGGCGCGAGGGGCCGGGCCGCGTCGTGGACCAGAACGACGTCCACGTCCTCGGGAAGGCTGGCCAGCGCGCGGGCCACGGACTGCTGCCGGTCGAGGCCACCGGCGACGACGAGTACCTCGCCGATCCACTCGTAGTCGGCCAGCAGGCGTTCGACGCCCGCCCTGTCGTCGGGGGGTGCGGCCACCACCACGAGGTCGACCGACCGGGCGCGGTCCACCGCCCTGACCGCGTGCACGAGCAGCGGTGCGCCGCCAAGCTCGCGGAGCGCCTTCGGCACACCGGGGCCCAGGCGTTCGCCGCGGCCGGCGGCCGGAATGATCGCTGCGGTTCTCATCAGTTCTGTGAAGTCGTACGGAAGTAGTGCGGGCGCAGGAGAAGCCTCGACCCCGGCGTCAACCGGGGTCGAGGCTCGCGCACGTCGTCAGGAAGCGAGCACCTCGTCGAGGAGGGCTTCCGCTTTGTCCTCGTTTGTGTTCTCCGCCAGCGCCAGCTCGGAGACGAGTATCTGCCGGGCCTTCGCCAGCATCCGCTTCTCGCCCGCTGAAAGCCCGCGGTCCCGCTCCCGGCGCCACAGGTCGCGGACGACCTCCGCCACCTTGATCACGTCACCGGAGGCAAGCTTCTCGAGGTTGGCCTTGTAGCGCCGCGACCAGTTGGTCGGCTCCTCCGTGTGTGGTGCACGGAGAACCTCGAAGACCTTCTCCAGACCTTCCTGACCCACTACGTCGCGGACGCCGACCAGGTCGACGTTGTCCGCCGGGACCCGGACAACGAGATCGCTTTGTGCCACGATCCGCAGGACGAGGTAGGTCTTGTCCACGCCCTTGATCTTGCGTGTCTCGATGTCATCGATGACGGCAGCCCCATGATGGGGGTACACCACTGTCTCGCCGACCTTGAAAGTCATATGTCAGGTACCCCTTCCTCGGTGACAAGGGTAACACGGGGCGATCCTGACACCCTCGACGTTTCCGCAGGTCAGCGCGGGGATGGGGGGTTGACAACCGGCGTCGGGGCATGCTCGGGCAGGTGAAAGGGCCTGCAAGGAGCGGTTACGACCAGGCCTCGCAGCCCCGGAACGGCAGGTGTTTCCCCTCGACGTACACCGGCTTCGGTTGGTACGGATTGACGCCCGGAGCACCGCGCAGATGGAACGCGCTCGGCCACGGCAACTCGTCGGAGACGATACGAGTCGTGGTCGGAATATAGCGGATCGTGAGCCCGCATCGGCGTCGTGGCGAGGTGTTCGCGTTGCTCCCGTGCACGATGTGCGGATGGTGGACCTCCACGTCGCCGGGCTGCAGCACCATGTCGACGGCCTGGTCCTCGTCCACGTCGACCGCGATCTCCTTGCCCAGCACACTTTCCACGTCGGTGTTGTCCCGCATCCCCGCGACGTCCCACTTGTGTGAGCCCGGGACCAGACGTACGCATCCGTTCTCCGGAGTCGACGGGTCGACCGCCAGCCACAGCGTGACGACCTTCATCGGCTCCAAAGGCCAGAACGCGCCGTCCTGGTGCCACAGGACCGGCTGGCCCGCGAACGGCGGCTTGCAGATGTAGTGGGACGCGAACAACGCGACGTCCGGTCCGATGAACATCTGCGCGATGTCGACCAACCGGTCGTCCCCGATCAGACGCACCCAGAACGGGTCGTGCTGCATCAGAACATGTCCCAGCTGCTCGGGCCGCAGCTCGGGGTGGCGGGCCTGCAGCCAGTCGACGTGGGCGTTCACTTCCTTGATCAGGTCGGCGTCGATGACGTCGCGGAAGATCACGTAGCCGTCGGCGTCGTAGCGTTCGCGTGCTTCGCGTTCGTCCAGTGCCACTGCGCTTGCCTGTGCACTTGCCTCCGCGCTCATCGAACTCGTCCCCTTCGTCCGTCCTCGTCCTGAAAGGCACGTCCGCGCCCTGGGTCCATCCTCGGCGCCGATGCCGGTCGCGCGATAGCACTGCCGATGCGGGAATGTGTACTTTTCTGACATGCCCTCCCGGCA
This sequence comes from Actinopolymorpha sp. NPDC004070, assembly GCF_040610475.1. Lineage (NCBI taxonomy): Bacteria > Bacillati > Actinomycetota > Actinomycetes > Propionibacteriales > Actinopolymorphaceae > Actinopolymorpha > Actinopolymorpha sp. NPDC004070. Next base: position 313,093 of record NZ_JBEXMJ010000005.1, read on the forward strand.
GCCGCTGCGGTTCCAGTCCCATGCCCTGGGGCGGGCCTACCACGCCGCCCAGGTCCGCCTCGGCCCCCGCTCGGGCGGGTCCGACCGGCACGGCCACGCGGACTTCTACGAGCTGATGGCCGTCGTCGACGGGTACGCCGACCATCACGTCGGCACCGGCGTCCAGGCCCTGGAGCCAGGCGACGTGGTCCTCGTCCGCCCCCGCGACCAGCACGCGATCGCCGGCCGGTCGGCGGCCGGGGTGACCTTCGTCAACGTCGCCTTTCCCGCGCCGGCCTGGCGGTCGTTCGTCGCCCTCGCCGGAGCCGATCCGGACGGGGCGTGGGAGCAGCGTCCGGATCCTCCGCTGCTGGCGCTGCGCGGTGAGCGGGGCGAGGCCGGGCGGGCGGCGTTCGACCGCGCGCTGGCGGCGTTCCACCACACGCCGACGATGCTCGACCTGATCGGGTTCTGGTCGCAGATCCTCGCCCTCGGCCCCTTCGACGCGCACGCCGACGCCGACGGGGCCGGCTCCGGTACGCGCGCGGGCGAGCTCCGCCCGGCCTGGCTGGTACGCGCCTGCGCCGACATGCGCGCCGAGGACAACCTGCGGGCGGGGGTACCTCGGCTTCGTGAGCTCGCCGCCGTGAGCGGTGCCCATCTGGCCCGGTCCATGAGCACCCACTACGCGACGTCACCGACGCGTTTCGTCACCGAACTGCGGCTCGAACGCGCCCGGGTCCTGCTGGCCACCACCGACCTCACGGTCACCGCGATCGCCCACCGGACCGGTTTCGCCAGTCAGTCGTACTTCACCCGTTGCTTCCACCGGGCACACGAACTCTCCCCCCGGGAGTACCGGCGGCGTGCCCGGCGTGCGTTCGTTCCGTAGGACCCGCGGCCTCGCCCTTGGCTTCAGTGAGTTCAGGCAGGCCCGATACGCTGTGCCACGCGCCGGGTATGACACCGAGGAAGGAACGCCGTGCTGTCATCGAGGATCGGCCGCGGCCTTGCCGCCGGCCTGGTCGCCATCGCTCTGCCCGTTCTCGCAGGCTGTGGCTCCGACGCTTCCCAGACGCCCTACACCCCGGCCGACGGCGTGTGGACCAACCACGACGCCCTGCAGCTTCGCAACGTCGTCGCGGTCGCGCCGCGCGAGGGCGAGGCCACACTGGTCGGCGTGATCTTCAACACCGGCTCCCGAGCCGACGCCCTGACCGGTGTCCGGGTGACTGGTGGCCGGGGCATGGTGGGCTCGGGCACGCTGCCGCTGCCGGCCGGCGGTACGCGGGTGCTCGGCGTTGACACCATCCTGGGTGCCGCGGTACCCACCGCACTGACCGGCGCAGGCCTGAAGCCCGGCCTGGTCGTTCCGGTGACGTTCGAGTTCCGGCGCGCGGGCAGCGTACGCCTCGACATCCTGGTCGTGCCCCGCAAGGGCTTCTGGGCCACCGTGCCGCCGCCCGGTGGCCCCACGCCGAAGCGCACGGCGAAGCCGATCCCCGGCTGAGCACCGGAGCGTGACGAGGCCTAGCCCTCGAACTTGTAGCCCAGCCCGCGCACCGTCACCAGGTGACGTGGGTTTCCGGGGTCCGGCTCGATCTTGGCCCGCAGCCGCTTGACGTGCACGTCCAGCGTCTTGGTGTCACCCACGTAGTCCGCGCCCCACACCCGGTCGATCAGCTGCCCCCGGGTCAGCACCCGGCCGGTGTTGCGCAGGAACATCTCCAGCAGCTCGAACTCCTTCAGCGGCAGGCGAACGTCGTCGCCGCTCACCGACACCACGTGGCGTTCGACGTCCATCCGGACCGGCCCGCCCTCCAGCGTGGCCTGGACGACCTCGCCCGTCGGCTCGGTGCCGCGGCGCAGCACCGCACGGATCCGGGCGACGAGCTCACGGGGGCTGTAGGGCTTGGTGACGTAGTCGTCGGCACCCAGCTCCAGGCCCACCACCTTGTCGATCTCGGTGTCCTTCGCGGTCACCATGATGACCGGGACGTTGGATGTACGGCGAAGCTCGCGGCAGACCTCGGTGCCGGACAGCCCGGGCAACATGAGGTCGAGCAACACGATGTCGGCGCCGCCGCGTTCGAACTCCTCCAGCGCGACGGTGCCGGTGGCCGCCAGCGCGACCTCGAACCCCTCCTTGCGGAGCACGTACGACAGCGCGTCGCTGTAGCTTTCCTCGTCCTCCACGACGAGCACACGGGTCACCGGGTTGCCTCCTTCGGGCGGCGTACGCCACTCGCGTCCGCCGGCATGGCGGGTCTGGTTGCGGGTCTGGTCGTGGGGTTGTGCTGCTCGGGGCCGGGAAGCTCGGCCGGGCCGGGAAGGCGGACCGAGCCGATCTCGCGGACGGGCGCGGAGGACTCCGCGGGGTCCGGACGCAGCGGCAGCAGGAGGGTGAAGGTCGAGCCCTCCCCCTCCACGCTCCACACGTCGACCGCCCCGCCGTGGCTGGCCGCCACGTGCTTGACGATGGACAGGCCGAGTCCGGTGCCGCCGGTCTGCCGGCTGCGGGCGCGGTCCACCCGGTAGAAGCGTTCGAAGACCCGCTCCAGCTCCTTCTCCGGGATCCCGACGCCCTGGTCGGAGACCGCGATCTCGACCATCGGGCCGAACCCCGGACCGAAACCGTCCATGGTGGCCGCGGGCCGCCGGCGTACGTCGACCACCACGCGGGTGTACTCGGGGCTGTACGTCACGGCGTTCTCGACCAGGTTGCCGAGCGCGATGATCAGCTGCTGGGCGCTTCCGGTCACGCTGAGGCCGGTGTCCCCGGCCCGGACCAGCGTGACCTGCTTGGTCTGCGCGTCCACCCGGGACCGGTCCAGCGCGCCGTCGACCACCAGGTCCAGCTCGACCGCCGCGGCCTCCTCCACCGGGTCGTCGGCCTGGACGCGGGACAGCTCGATGATCTGCTGCACCAGCCGGGTCAGCCGGTCGCTCTCGACCTGCATCCGGCCGGCGAACCGCTGGACCGCCTCGGGGTCGTCCGCGGCGTGCTGGACCGCCTCGGCCAGCAGGACCAGGGCCCCGATCGGGGTCTTCAGCTCGTGGCTGACGTTGGCGACGAAATCACGCCGGATGGTGTCGATCCGGCGTTCCTTGGTGCGGTCCTCGACCAGCACCAGGATCAGCTGGCTGCCCAGCGGGGCGACCCGGGCGAAAACGGACAGGGTGTCCTGGCCGAAGCGGCTGCGGGGAAGCTCCAGGTCGCACTGCCGGATCTCACCGTCGCGGCGCACCTCGCGCACGAGTTCGAGGAGGTCCTCGACCACGATCCGGCTGCCGCGGACCAGCCCGAACGACCGGGCCGGGGCGCTGGCCTGGCGTACCTCGTCGTGGGGACCGACGACCACGGCGGCCGAGCGCAGCACGGCGAGGACCTTCGCCACGTCGGGGGGTACGGCCGGCTCCGGCTCGTCCGGCGCCCTGGTCTGGGCGCCTTCGCTCAACCGGAAGGCGAGGACCGCGACCGCGCCGATGGCGAGGCCGACCAGGCCGCTGAGGGTCGCGGCGAGCGTCGCTTCCACGCCCCGATGGTAAGCCGACGTTCCCAGCGAAAGCCCTCGTCGGGGGCGGTGATCCGCACAGCCGACAGCCAGAGTTCACCCGTTGTTTGGCCGCGTACTCCGCCTCGTCACCTGAATCACCTACGGTGTTCGCTATGCGAGACGCGTTTCACGAGCAGCTTCAGCATCTGACCGACCGCATGGTCGAAATGGCCAACCTGGTGGAGGTCGCCGTCCGGGAGGGGACTGGCGCCCTGCTGGAGGCCGACGCCCGGCGGGCAGAGCGGGTGATCGCCGCGGATGCCCAGATCGACCGTTTGCAGTCACTGGTCGAGGAACGCACGTTCGAGCAGCTTGCCCTGCAACAGCCGGTTGCCAGTGACCTGCGCGCCCTGGTGGCCGCGCTGCGGATGGTGGCCGACCTGGAGCGGATGGGCGACCTCGCCGAGCACGTCGCCAAGATCGCCCGGATGCGCTACCCCGAGTGTGCGATCCCGGCCGAGCTTCACGACACGATCGCCGAGATGGGCTCGGTGGCGGAGCGCATGGTGCACAAGGTCGCGCAGACCGTGGCGTCCTCCGACGTCACCCAGGCGGTCGACCTGGTGGCCGAGGACGACCAGATGGACCGGCTGCGGCGGTCGCTGTTCCACATCGTGCTGGACAAGGACTGGTCGCACGGGGTCGAGGCCGCGATCGACATCGCCCTGCTGGGCCGCTACTACGAACGCATCGCCGACCACGCGGTCTCCATGGCCCGCCGGGTGATCTACCTCGTGACCGGAGACGTACCGGTCCGTTCGTCCTGACGAGTGGCCTGACGGGTGGCCTGACGGGTTGCCTGACAGGGTCCTGACAGGTCCGGGCGTCCGCCGAACGTGACCGGGGCCGGTGTCGAATCCGACACCGGCCCCGGTTTCTTCGTTGCCCTCGCTACTGCGCCGAGGCGACCCGGGCGGCCTGGAACTGCTCGGCGGTCTGGTCGGCGACCACCTGCCCGTCGTGCACGGTGACGATCCGGTCCACCCACCGCAGCGTCTGCGGCCGGTGCGCGATCACGATGGTCGTCCGGCCGGCAGCGACCTTCGCCATCGCCTGCTCGACCCGGCGCTCACTCTGCAGGTCCAGATGTGAGGTTGCCTCGTCGAGCACCAGGATCCGCGGGTCCATCACCAGCGCCCTTGCCAGGCAGAGCAACTGCCGCTGTCCCGCCGACAACGACCGGCCGCGCTCCTGCACCTCGTGCAGGTAACCACCGTCCAGCCCGGCGATGAAGTCGTGCGCGCCCACCGCGCGGGCGGCCTGCTCCACCATCTCGTCGGTGACGTCCGGGATGCCGTAGGCGATGTTGTCCCGGATCGTGCGCGAGAACAGGAACGGTTCCTGGGGGACGTAACCGATCGACTGCCGGAACTTCTCCGGGTCGAACCCTGTCACCGGCGCACCGTCAATCTCGACCTGCCCGCCGGTGGCGTCGTAGAACCTCGTTATCACCTTGGCGATCGTGGACTTCCCGGCACCTGTCTGCCCCACGAACGCCACCCGTTCACCCGCGTCGACCCGCAGGTTGGCCTCGCGCAAGGCGGGCTTGCGGGTGCCGTTGTACTGCAGCGTGACGTCGCGCAGCTCGATGTCGCCGCGCAGCGTGCCGACGTCGGTGGGTTCGGCCGGCGTGGGGACGCTGACCTCCTCCGCCAGCAGGGCCGCGATCCGGGTGACGCCGGTGCGGGCCCGCTGGTAGATGTCGAAGACCGTCGCCATCTGCTGGATCGGCGCGAATGCCAGGGCGAGGTAGAGCAGGAACGGCACCAGCTCGGCGACCCGCAGCTGCCCCGTCTCCACCAGGTGCCAGCCGACCAGCAGCGTGGTGGCAACAGTGAGCCCGGCGAGCAGTTCGATGAACGCGACGTACATCGCGGTCGCGCGGTTGCTCGTCCGCCGGGCGACGAACTGCCGGTCGGCAAGGCCGCGGAAGTACGTCTGGTTGGCGTGCTCGCGCTGGAACGCCTGGGTGACCGGCAGCACCGCGAGGGTCTCGTGCAGGTAGGTGTTCAGCGCGGAGTTGAGCTCGCGTGCCTCCTCGTACGCGGGACCCACCACCCGGCGGTACCAGATCGTGGCCACCGTCGCCGGCGGGACGACCGCCAGGACCACCAGTGCGAGGGTCGGGTTGAGCACCAGCAGCACCGCCGTCATGCCGGTGAACGTGACGATCGCGACCAGGGCGTTGGTGAGCCCGGCCTGGATCAGCTCCGCCACCGCGTTGACGTCGGAGGTGAGCCGGGTCATGATCCGCCCCGCGTGGGTGCGGTCGTAGTAGTCCATGCCGAGCCGCTGCAGATGGGCGAACAGCCTTATCCGCAAGGCGTACAGGATGCGCTCGGTGGTACGCGCGGTGACGAACGTGGTGGCCCAGACGTCGCTCCAGTCGATCAGCGCCACCAGCCCGAACACCGCACAGGTCACCAGCAGCATGCCCAGCGACCGGCTGCCCAGAGCCTGCTCCAGGCCGTTCTGCACCAGCAACGGGCCGGCCAGCACCGCCAGCGCGTCCACCAGCAGCAACGCCAGACCGAGCAGGATCCCCCAGCGCTGCGGCCGCAGCATCCTGGTGAACCTGAACCGCTCGTGCCGGTTCGACTCCCGCTCGACGTCGACAGCGGTCTCGTCGGCGGCCGGACGCAGCGCGGCCAGCGCGGACAGCAGCTCCGGCGACACCGGGTCGCCGACCCTTGCCCGCAACGGGTTCACCGCCGTCTGCGACGGCTCCCACGCCTCGGGTGTCACGGCCGAGGCGGCCTGCGCGCCGTCGCCGGCGCCTTCACCGTCCTCGGCGCCCTTGGTGTCTGCCAGCTCCGACATCAGCGCCTGGTACAGCTCCGACCGGACCAGCAACTCCTCGTGGGTGCCCTGGTCGACCACCCGCCCGCCGTCCACGAGGACCACCCGGTCGGCCAGCGCGACGGTGGACTCGCGGTAGGCCACGACGATCACGGTGCGGCCGTCGACGACCTCGCGCATCGCGTCCAGGATGCGCCGCTCGACCTGCACGTCCACCGCCGACGTCGCGTCGTCCAGGACGAGCACGTCCGCGTCGGCCACCAGCGCCCGGGCCAGCGCGATCCGCTGCCGCTGCCCGCCGGACAGGCCTAGGCCCTCCTGCCCGACCTCGGTGTCGTACCCCTCGGGGAGGTTGGTCACGAAGTCGTGGATGGCGGCGATCTTCGCCATCGCGACAACCTCGTCGTCGGTGGCGTCCGCGCGGCCGTAGGCGATGTTGTCCCGGATCGAACCGGACAGCAGCATCGCCTCGTCGAAGACCACACTGACCCGTCGGCGCAGGTCCGGCAGCGGAAGTTCTCGTACGTCCACACCGTCCAGCAGCACCCGGCCCGAGCTCACGTCACGCAGCCGGGACACCAGCTGCAGTGCCGAGGACTTGCCGGACCCGGTTGGCCCGACGATCGCCACGGTCTCACCGGGCAGGACGTCCAGGCTGAACCCGTCCAGCGCCTCCGGCCCGTCGGGGTAGGAGAACGACACGTCGTCGAAGGTCACGAACGCACCGCGCTCGGCGTTGCCGCCGGTCCTGTCGGTCCCGGGCCGCGCCGTCGCGGGTCGGGCCTCGGCCGGGTCGGCGGCCGCGGGACGGGCCGCCTCGTCGCGCACCTCGGGCTGGACGGCGAACACCTCGGCGATCCGCTCGGTGCCCGACCGCGCCCGCGGGAGCAGCGTGAGCACCATTGCCAGCAGCCGGGCCGAGCCGTTCAGGTCGGCCAGGTAGGCGAGGAACGCGAAGAACGTGCCGACGGTCAGGTGGCCGTTCAGGGCGAGCCAGCCACCGAACAGCAGCACCAGCACCTGGCCGGCGAGCGGCGACGCCTGCAGCGTGGCGAGCAGCGGCGAGCGTTCGCGCACCGCACGCACCCGCGAGCGGAACAGGACCGTCAGCGACTCCACGAACCGGCCGAGCTCGGCCCGCTCCTGGCCGAACCCCTTCACCACCCGCACGCCGGTGATCGCCTCCTCGGCGACCGTGGTCATGTCCGCCTCACGTTGCTGGGCGTCCCAGGACGCGGCGTACACCCGCATGTGCAGCCGGCGGGTGACGGTCACCAGCACCACGAGAACGCCGCACAACACCAACGCCAGCAGAGGTGACAACGTGGCCATGATGCACAGGGCCAAGGTCACCTGCAGGACGGTGCCGAGCACCGGCGGCAGCAGACCGACGGCCTGTTGGATCAGCACCAGGTCGGAGTTGACCCGGGCGACCAGCTGCCCGCTCTGCATTCGCTCGTGCGCGGCGGCGTCCAGATGCTGCAGGTGTGCGTAGAGGTCGTCGCGGATGTCGTTCTGGACGTGGATGCTCAGTCGGCCGCCCGTCTCTCGCCACAGACCGCTGGCGCAGGCCCGGAGTGCGACGACACCGACCAGGGCGAGCACCCAGGGAAGCACCGGCTTGGTCCGCGCCACGATCGCGTCGTCGACCACGATCTTCTGCAGCAGCGGCGCGCTGACCAGCGCCGCGGTCCATGCCGTCGCCGCGACCAGCGATGTCACCAGCGCGCGGCGATGACGGCCGAGGTAGGGCGCCAGCCACCGCAACCAGCCCTTGACAGGATCAGGCTGCACCGGGCCGGGCGTACCTCCCTTGTGGACAAGGGTTTTCGGGACCACCGGCTGGCGAGCCACCGACACCGACGAGGTCAGCATGGGGGTGGACAGCGCTGCCGAACGGCCGGAACGTGGCGTGGGCAGGACAGGTCTGGTCCGAGCCCCGGCCCGGGACCCAAGAGAAAACACGATTGGTCTTTTCCCGCCGACGGCGGAACGTCGGAAGTCACATCACAACAGGGCCGGCATGGTCGGGCACCTCGTCCGCCGACGGCGAGGTGATCGCGATCTCGAGCAGGTGCGGGAGAGGAAGTCGCGGACTCCATGGCAGGCAACAGACCGCGCGCGGGATCCTCAGGGCACATCCCGGACACGCCACGGCACACCAGTCGGGTGCGCACGGCAGGGCCAGGCGCGACGGTCGGCCACCAGCCGCAACGCGGCAGGCGTCAGCTCGTCTCGCGGGTCCGGGTTGTGGAAACGATCCCACTCAGGTGGCTACAGCTCGCCACAGGGTCCGGCGTTCCCTCTCCACACGAGTGCTCTCAGGCGCCCGTGCCGAGGGTCCCTGTCACAAGAGAATGGACGGGAAGAAGTACGCGGGAACGTGCGGGTGATAGCGCCGCACTGTGGGTCGGTAGGGAAGGATCTTGCGAAGCGTCCGATGTGACGCTGACATGGCGCGCACGCACCTCAACTGCTGCTGTGGGTTGGCCAGGAAGAGAAGGAAGCAGGCTTCGTCGTCTGCGAATGGCAAAAGGCTAACCGGGGCGTGCGAAACTCGCGACCGCTTTCCACATCATGGACGCGACGTGACCTCGCCACGCCTTGGGTCACCCGGAACTGTCAACGCCCCGGTACCGTCCGCGGTTACGTCGGACCGGCAGCTTTGTCGTACCTTTTTTCACGGCCGGTCCGCGGGCGTGCGTGTGAGCCGAGTGATCAGCGGCGGCCCTGGTTCTTGACCGCCTCGATCGCGGCGGCGGCCGCGGCCGGGTCGAGGTACTCCCCGCCCACCTTGCTCGGCCGCATCTGCTCGTCGAGCTCGTACAGAAGCGGTACGCCGGTCGGGATGTTCAGCCCCACGACGGCCTCGTCGCTCATCCCGTCCAGGTGCTTGACCAGGGCACGAATGGAGTTGCCGTGCGCGGCCACCAGGACCGTCGACCCACGGCGCAGGTCGGGGATGATCGCGTCGTACCAGTACGGCAGCATCCGCTCGACCACGTCGGCCAGACATTCGGTGCGGGGCAGGATTTCCGGCGGAAGGTCGGCGTAGCGGGCGTCACCTGCCTGGGAGAACTCCGAGGCGTCCTCGATCGGCGGGGGCGGCGTGTTGTACGACCGCCGCCAGATCATGAACTGCTCCTCGCCGAACTGGTCCAGTGTCTGCTTCTTGTCCTTGCCCTGCAGCGCGCCATAGTGCCGCTCGTTGAGCCGCCAGCTGCGGCGGACCGGGAGCCAGTGGCGGTCGCAGGTGTCCAGCGCGATCTCGGCGGTGCGGATCGCCCGGCGCAGCACGGAGGTGTGCACGACGTCGGGCAGCAGGGCACGCTCGCGTAGGAGCTCCCCGCCGCGGCGGGCCTCCGCCTCACCGGTCGCGGACAGGTTGACGTCCACCCAGCCGGTGAAGAGGTTCTTGGCGTTCCACTCGCTCTCGCCGTGGCGGAGGAGGACAAGTCGGTACGGCTCTGCGCTCATGCGCCCGACTTTACCGACGCTTCCTGGGCGGCCCGCACCCCGGAACGGTTGACTGGGTCGGCGTGACCGTTCTCTCACTCCCCGAAGACCCCGAGGCGCTCCTCCAATTGGGCCGCGAACTGCTCGCCGCCCAGGTGTTCAGCTCGCTGCTGGAGGCCCGGCTGGACGCCTTCCGGCCGGGCCTGGCCGAGCTCTCCCTTCCGCTCGGTCCCCACCTGCTGCAGCAGTACGGCCACGCCCACGGCGGCGTGGTCAGCTACCTCGCCGACAACGCCATGACCTTCGCCGGTGGCTCGGTGCTCGGCCCGGCGGTGACCACCGTCGGGTTCTCGATCAACTACCTCCGACCGGCGCAGGGCGAGCGACTGGCCGCAGAGGCGATAGTGGTCAGCGGCGGGCGGCGGCTCGCGGTGGTGCGCTGCGACGTGTCGGCCCACGACGAGGCCGGCAGGTCGACCCTGTGCGCGGTTGCCCAGGGAACGATCGCCACGATCGACCGGCCGAGCAGCTGAGACCCCGCACCCGGGACCCGCGTCGCCGGGCCTACTCGTCGTCTGGAATCAGATGGCGGAACGCCGCCAGGTTGGCTGTCGACTCACCCCGCGAGGTACGCCATTTCCACTCGCGGCGGATCGCGCCGGCGAAGCCGAGTTCGAGCAACTGGTTGAACGAGGAGTCGGCCGCGTCCAGGACAGTGCCGAGAATCCGGTCGATCTCCGCCGGCGTGACCGCTGTCAAGGCCACCTTGCCGGTGAGGTGGATGTCGCCCAGGTGGTCGACGGCGAACGCCACGCCGTACAACCGCAGGTTACGTTCGAGCAGGTAGCGGTAGACGCCCTCGTGGTTCTCGTCCGGGTGACGGGCGACGAACGCGTGCACGGTCACCGCCTGCTCGCCGACGTTCAGCACACACGTGGTGCGCAGCTTGTGTTCGCCGGGCAGCTGCACCACGAAGGAGCCGGGGCGCGGCTCCTCGGCGTCGACGCCCACGTCGGCGAGGGTGGCCCGGATCACGGCGGCGGGATCGTCACTCACCCGCCCACCGTAGCCGTGGCGGGCTGGGCGGGATCCCGCCGACGCGACGGTACCGATCAGCCGAGCATGCTGACCGAGCGTTCCGGCGGGGCGAGGGCCGCGGAGTAGACGTCCAGCATGCGCGCCGCCGTGACCGCCCAACCGAATCCCTGCGCGTGGCGTACGCCGCCCGCGCCGAGCCGGGCGAGCCGGCCGGAGTCGTCGAGCAGCTCACCCAGCACCCGGGCCCACCGGCGCGGATCGTGGCCGCCGACCAGCACGCCGGAAACGTCGTCGGCCACCGCGGTCAGCAGGCCGCCGGTGGCGGCCGCCACCACGGGCGTGCCGCATGCCTGCGCCTCCAGCGCCACCAGCCCGAAGGACTCGTTGTACGACGGAACGGCCACCAGGGTCGCCGCGCGGTACCACCGTGCCAGCTCCGCCTGCCGGACCGGCGGCACGAACCGCACCACGTCGCCCAGGCCCAGGTCGCGGGTCAGCCGGGCGAGCTTGCCCGGTGCGGACGTACCCGATCCGCTCGGACCGCCCACGACCGCGACCACCAGGCGGCGCCGCAGGTCGGGCCGGGTCCGCAGCAGCTCGGCGGCCGCACGCACCAGCACGTCCGGCGCCTTCAGCGGCTGGATCCGCCCGGCGAACATCAGCACCGCGGCGTCGTCGGGCAGGCCGAGCTCGCGCCGGGCGGACCGGGTGTCGCCGGGGGCGAAGACCTCCAGGTCGACGCCGGGGTTGACGGTGACCACACCTGCAGGGTCTGCGTCGTACAGCTCGATGAGCTGGCGGGCCTCCTCGTCGGTGTTGGCGACCAGCCAGTCCGCCGCCTCCACCACCTGCTCCTCGCCGATCACCCGGGCCCGCGGCTCGGGCCGGTCGCCCTTGGCGAGCTGGGCGTTCTTGACCTTGGCCATGGTGTGCATGGAGTGCACCAGCGGGACGCCCCAGCGTTCCTTCGCCAGCGCGCCGACCTGCCCGGACAGCCAGTAGTGGGAGTGGATCAGGTCGTACCAGCCCAGGTCGTGGGCAGCCTCTGCGCGCAGCACACCGCGGGCGAACGCGCACAGCTGCGCGGGGAGTTCGTCCTTGGCCAGGCCCGCGAACGGACCGGCGACCACGTGCCGCACCCGGACACCGGGCTCGGCCTCGACGACCGGCGGCTGGTCGCTGCTGGTCGCCCGGGTGAAGATCTCCACCTCGATGCCCAGCGCCGCCATCCGGCGGGCGAGCTCGACGACGTAGACGTTCATTCCCCCGGCGTCGCCGGTGCCCGGCTGGTCCAGCGGCGAGGTGTGCACGCTCAGCATGGCCACCCGCCTGGGCACCGATCCGTAGCGCACCCCGACGCACCTCCTCCGCCGACGACCCGGCTCCTGGTCACGGCCGACGGCGCGGTCGGCCTGATCCATTGCAACCTCCGGCTGCCGGCGGGTCATTCCCCGGTGTCCGAACCGGTCGTCTGACCGCCGCCCTGCCCACCGTCCAGCGCCTGGGAGAACGCACCGAACGCCGCGGTCGTGAACAGCACGAACCTCGCCTCCACCACCCGCGTGGGGGTGGCGCGGACCACCTGGATCGCCGTCCGCGCCGCGTCGTCGAGGGGCCAGCCGAAGATGCCCGCCGAGATCGCCGGGAACGCGACCGTCGCCGCGCCGAGCTCGTCCGCCACGCCGAGCGCGTTGCGGTAGCAGGCGGCCAGCAGGCCGCGGTCGCGCTGGCCGGCGTTCCAGTTGGGGCCGACGACGTGCACCACCCAGCGGGCGGGGAGGTTGCCGGCCGTCGTCGCGCCGGCGCCGCCGACGGCGAGGCCGTCGGGGAACAACCGGACGCAGTCGGCCAGGATGGCCGGCCCGCCGGCCCGGTGGATCGCCCCGTCGACTCCACCGCCACCGCGCATCGCGGCGTTGGCGGCGTTCACCACCACATCGACCGACTGGGCGGTGATGTCACCTTCGAGGAGTACGACACGGGGACTCACGGGCGCCTCACAGCACTGAGCCCGACGCCGTTCAGCAGCGACAGGATGGCGATGCCGACCACCAGGTTGATGGCGGCGGTGATCAGTTGGCTGTTGCGGCTCGCGGCCGCCAGGAACGGCGTCACCACCGCGACGACGGTGGTGAGCGCCACGATCCAGGAGAAGAACAGCAGCGGGCGCGGAGTGGCCACCAGGAGCACGTGCAGCAGTCCGGTGGCGGCGATCGCGGCCAGGGCGGCCAGCAGGGCGTACGCGAGGGTCACCATGTCGCCGAGGTGTGTCGCTCCCAGGGGTGGTACGACCGGAATGGTGACGAACGCCTGGATGACGAAGGCGGCGACGATCACGATCAACGCCGCCACCAGGGCCGTGGCCAGGCCGCCGGCCCACAGCCGCCCCGCGTCCACCTCCGGCAGGTGGCGCTCCTCCGTGGGCACCGGAGGCCTCGGATGCTCGGTCATGGCGTTCCCCCGTGGCCCATTATTGCCCGGCATGCTGCCAGGCCACGGGTGAGCGGCCAGCTCGGCGATCACCACGCCGCGGTCAGCCGGCCTGCTCCGGGCGCAGCCGCACCCGCACCCGGCGGAAGCCGCGGCCCTTGTTCTCGACCTTGGCGATCTCGATCTCGCCGATGCTGCGCGTCGACGCCACGTGGGTGCCGGCGTCGGCCTGCACGTCGAGACCCGTGATGTCGACCAACCGCACAACCTCCACGTCGGCGGGGACGAGGTTGGTCGCGGTGCGGATGATGTCGGGCAGCGCGAACGCCTCCGCCCGCGGCAGCACGCGTACCTCGATGGCCCGGTCGGCGGCGACCTCGGTGTTGGCCGCCTCGGTGATCCGGTCGCGGAACCCCTCGGGCAGGGTGTCCAGGTTGAAGTCCAGCCGACCCTCCAGGGGGTTCATGTTGGACCCGGTGATCAGGGCGCCGAAGTCGCGGAACACCACGCCGCCGAGCAGGTGGAGGGCGGAGTGGGTGCGCATCAGCGCGGTGCGGCGAGCGTCCTCGAGCGCACCGCGCACGGACGTGCCCACCGGCGGGATCGGATCGTCCTCGTGGGGGAGCAGCGCGAGGTCGTCGCCCTTGCGTACGCCGACGATCCGGGTGCGCACGCCGCCCCACAACAGCACGCCCTCGTCGGGTGGCTGGCCGCCGCCACCGGGATAGAACGCCGACCGGTCGAGCACGATGCCCTCGTCGGCACCGGCGTCGAGAACCGTGGCGTCCCACTCCCGCACACTCTGGTCGGTGAGCTCCAGCCGGTGCGTGCGTCCGTGGCGGTCGAAGTCGGCGGTGGTCATGCGCACACGCTACGCGAGGCCACCGACAGCGCCCGGTCCGTCGCCGCCGGGACTGTCGCCGCCGGAGCCGTCGACGGCGTTGAGGAACGCGCTGATCCGCTCCCGGGTCGCCGCCCGGTGTTCCCAGAGCAGGCCGCCGGGCGGGAACACCACCAACTCGGCGTTCGGAAGTGCCGCCGCCGTCTCGCGCGCGACGTCGGCGGGATGGGCCTCGTCGCCGTCCTGGCCGACCACCAGGACCGGGGCCGTGCAGCCGGTGAGTACGCCGCGGTCGGCGAGCGGCTGCTGGTCGGCGAATGCTCGCAGTACCCGCGCGAACGCGGGTCCCGCCAGCGCCCGCGCGCGGTCCCGGGACCAGGCCACGACATCGGCGCGGTCACGGGCCGACGCGGGCTGCAGGGCACGCAGGGCCGCGGCCACGGCGTCGACGTCACCGCGGTCGGCGTCGCCGGCCGCCGCCCGCATCCGGGTGGCGATCCGTGCCGAGCGAGGGCGGTCCAGAGCGGCCGGAAGCAGCAGGACGACGCGTTCGAACCGGTCCGGCGCCGTGGCCAGCAGCCGCAGGATCGCGCCTGCTCCGAGAGACACCCCGACCGCGCGGGCCGCGCCGAGCTCGTCGGCGATCCGGCGTACGTCGCCGGCCAGATCGGCGTACGTGAGGTGCTGCCCGGACTTCTCGTTGGCCTCGAGGAACGCCCGGGTACCCCGCACCCCGCTGCCGAAGGGGCGGGTCTGTTCGACGGAGCCGCCGAGCCCGGGCGCGAAGACGGTGGTGGGGCTGCCCGAGCCGGTCAGGACGTACGCCGGGCGGGATTCACCGGTCACCAGCCGCCGGAGGATCCGCCGCCCCGTCCACCCCTGCCGCCACCGACTTCGCGCACGGCCGGGCGGACACCGACGAGGTAGACCGCCGCGGCGATCGTGCCGGCGATGTTCAGCAGGCCGATCGGCGACCCGAACTGCGGGATGAGGTGGATCAGCAGGGCGAGCCCGGTGAGGATCAGCCAGAGCGGCTTGGTCTGCTTGTCGACGGCCGGGAAGGCCTGCGCGGGCCGCATCACGGCGTCACCGAGGGCGAACGCCTTCATGACCAGCAGGATGAGCCAGAGCGCGATCGTGAGGTAGCCGACGATCGTGGTGGGTGCGTACACACCCCGAGGGTATCCGCCGCGGGCACGGGCCCGTGCCCGCCGGGTCGCACGCGCCGCGGCCTGCCGAATCTCCCCGTGCCCGCGGACAGCGAAGCCCGGCGAGGGACGAAAAGGCGTCAGAGAGGCCGAACCGGGGCACAACCAGCGGCCGGTGAGGGCGTACTGAGTGACCGCGGGTGGTGTCCGCCCCGAGACACCACCCGCGTCGACCCGCCGGACGGGAGGCGGAGCCGCGTGGGCTCAGCTGCTGGTGCTGTTGGTCGTGGGAGCCGACGACGTGCTGGCCGTGGTCGTCCCCGTCGTGGTGTTGCTGCTGGCCGGGCGGGCCGCGCCGGCCGGCGCGGTCTTCGACGCGCTGGTGGTGGACTTGCGGCCGTTGCCGGCAGAGCCCGAGGAGTTGGCGCGGCCCTTGCTCGCCGCGGCCCGCTTGCGGGTCGTCGACTTGCTCGCGGTCCGCGTCGACTTCGACGCCGTCGTGGTCGAACGGCCGGCCGACTTGCTCGCCGACTTCTTCGCCGTCTTCTTCGCGGTCGACGAGGTGCCGGCGGACTTGGTGGCCGAGCGGCCGGCCTTCTTGGCCGCGGTGGTCCGGCCGCCACGCGCGCCGGCGGCCGTGCGCTGGATGGTCCGGCCGTTCTGGCCGCGCAGGTGGCTCACGACGCCCTCACCGCGCTCGATCAGGTCGTCGTAGGCGTCGCCTGCGGACATCCACATCGCCTGCATGGCCGACTGCGCGCGGCCGGAGATGCCCTTGGCCTGCTCGCGAATGTCGCTGGTGGCGCTGCGAAGCACCACCCCGAGGGTGTCGGCGCCCTCTTCGATCCGCACCTGCATGCGGTCGGACACCTCGGCCGGGTCGGTGGTCTCCAGCGAGGAGATCTTGCTGGAGGCCATCTTGGAGATCTCGCGGATCTTCTCCACTGCCAGGTCGCCGGCACCGGCCAGCACGTAGAGCGGGGTGATGGTCTCGTTGAGGTTCTTGTTGCGAGTGGTGCGGGGCATGTCAGTCCTCCTGACGGGCGTGACGTACAGCCCGGTTCTGGGTAGTGCTCTCGCGTTCCGGCTCACTGGTCTCTTCCTCGTCGGCCTCACGGCGAAACGACGAGTAGATGTCGAGCAGGACCCGCTTCTGGCGTACCGAGAGAATTGGGTCGGCGTGAATGGCCATCTCGACCGAAATGTCCTGCTCGCCGTCACCCTCGGTGGGGTCGAGCAGTCCGGCCCGGACGTAGAGAACCTCCGCGGAAACTCGCAGCGCCTTGGCCAGCTGCTGGAGCACCTCGGCGGACGGCTTGCGCACGCCGCGCTCGATCTGGCTGAGATAGGGATTGGACACTCCGGCGAGGTCGGCGAGCTGCCGCAGGGAGAGCTCGGCGTTGCGCCGCTGCTCCCGCACGTAGTCACCGAGAGTGCCGATAGACCGGACCTTCACGTCGCCAGTGTGCTTGCAAAAGCTAGCAAGCGCAAACTGGCAGCAAATATGAGTCGCGAACTCCGCGATTCACCGAACGCGCAGACCCCTGGCGGGCGGTCGACTGCTCAAAGACCCACGGCGCGGATCTCACCGACCGGGATCCCGCCGCCGGTCAGCACGGCGTGCGCCTGGTCCCCCACGGCCGGATTGGTGACGCCCAGCCGGCGCAGCACCGCGGCCATCACCACCGGGCGCGCCCGCTGGCCGCCGTCCTCGATCTTCAGCGCGACCGCCCGGCCGTCCGGAAGCGCGACCGCGTAGCAGGCCTCGGCCCCACCCTTGGCGAACAGCCCCGGCGTCGCGCCGATCAGCGCCGCCTCGTCCCGGGTGCTGCCGCTGACGTACGCCGGGTGGGCGCGGACCGTCGCCACGAGCCGTCCCTCGGGCGAGCCCTCCGGTGCCCGCACCATCGCCTGGAACGCCCGGGCCAGGCCGGTGAGGCTGAGCGCGAACAGAGGTGCGCCGCAGCCGTCCACCCCGGTGTGCGCGACCTTCTCCGCCGCCAGGCGTTCCACCGACTCCCGGATCGCCTTCTGCAACGGGTGACCGGGGTCGAGGTAGGTCTGCGTCGGCCAGCCGGCCGCGACGCAGGTGGCGAGCATCGCGGCGTGCTTGCCGGAGCAGTTCATGGTCACCCGGGCGGGCCCCCCGCCGGCCCGGACGAGCGTGTCCCGAGCGGCCACGTCGGCCGGCCAGTCGGGCGGACAGCGCAGGTCGTCCTCGGTGAGCCCGGCGCCGGCCAGGATCCGGCGTACGCCCGCGACGTGGAACTCCTCGCCGGAGTGGCTCGCGGTGGCCAGCGCCAGCAGCTCGCCCTCGAGGTCCAGGCCGCTGTGCAGCATGCCGGCCGCCTGCATCGGCTTGTTGGCAGAGCGGGGGTAGATCGGCGACTCCACGTCACCGACGGCGAGCGCGGTCGAACCGTCCGCGTCCAGCACCACCACCGAGCCGTGGTGGCGGCACTCCACGAAGCCGGAGCGGACGACCTCGGCGAGGACGGGCAGGTGGGCGGGCTGCGGGGGCTGAGACGACATCAGGGACGACACGAGGCCGCACCCTACCCCCGGCCGATGAGGACGCGCCCTGTCGCGGGCCGCCGCAGCTGCCGTGGCTACCGCGGCTTGACGTTGAGCAGGTCGCGCGCCTCGCCGGGCGACATCGCCGGCCGCTGGGCCAGCTCGGCGAGCCGGGCGGCCCGGGCGACCAGCTCGTCGTTGTGGCGTACAGGGCGGCCCCGGGCGAAGTTCAGTGTGTCCTCCATGCCGACCCGGAGGTGGCCGCCGCAGCTGAGGGCGGCCAGCGCGACCGGGAGGGTCGTCCGGCCGATACCGGTGGCCGACCACGACGTCACTGCCTCCGGCAATGCCCGCACCGCCGCCACCAGAGTGGCCGTGTCCCCGGGCATCCCGCCCGGAACGCCCATCACCAGGTCCGCGTGCACCCGGCCGCCGTACGGCAGGCCGTAGGTGTCCAGCAGCCGGTGCAACGCCGCCACGTGGCCGAGGTCGAACAGCTCGAACTCCGGGACGATCTCCCGCTCCTGGCTGAGCTCGTACAACCGGGTGACGAACGGCCACGGGTTGATGAACACGTCGTCACCGAAATTGACCGTGCCCATCGTGAGCGAGCACGAGTCGGGTTCGGCGTCCAGCACCCGCAGCCGGTCCTCGAGGGGGTCGGTGACCGCGCCGCCGGTGGACAGCTGGACCACCAGGTCGGTCTCGGCGCGTACGGCGGCCACCGCCGCCCGCAGCCGGCCGACGTCGAGGGTGGGCCGGTGCTCGGCGTCGCGGATGTGCAGGTGGATCATCGCCGCCCCGGCGTCCTGGCAGCGCCGGGCGGTCTCGACCAGCTCCGGCAGCGTGGTCGGCAGGGTCGGACACGCCTCCTTGGTGGTCTCCGCCCCGGTCGGGGCGACGGTGATGAGGGTCGGCATGCACCGCATCCTGACAGAGCCGGAACAATGGGGGCCATGCGTGCGGTCGTCCAGCGTGTCAGCGAGGCCCGGGTGGTCGTCGACGGCGAGACCGTGGGCGCGATCGACAAGCCGGGGCTGCTGGTCCTGCTCGGCGCGACCCACACCGACACCCCGGCGCTGGCGGAGAAGCTCGCCGGCAAGATCTGGGGGCTGCGGATCCTTCCCGAGGAGCGGTCCTGCTCCGACGTGGGCGCGCCGTTGCTGGTGGTCAGCCAGTTCACGCTGTACGCCGACACCCGCAAGGGCCGCCGGCCGTCCTGGTCGCAGGCCGCGCCCGGCGAGGTCGCCGAACCGCTGGTGGAGCACTTCTGCGCCGCACTTCGTGGCCTGGGGGCACACGTGGAGACCGGCCGGTTCGGCGCGCACATGGAGGTCTGCATGGTCAACGACGGACCGGTCACGCTGGTCATGGAGGTGTGAGCAGTCGATGAGCGAGCCTGAGCGTGCCGGCGCCGAAGTCCCGCGGTGGGCGCCGTCGCCGCGGGAGTACGACGACCTGGCGCTGGCCCTGGACGGCATCCTCGCCGAGGTCACCGTGGCGGCGCCGGCGAACGTCGCGTCCCGCGAGGACGCCACCCCCGAACTCGCCGCCGCCGAGCTCACCGACCTCGAGGGCACCCCGGTGGCCCGGCTGGACGTCACCGTCGCGGCGGAGACCGCGCCGGGTGCCTGGACGCTGACCGGGACCGTCACGCCGTTGCGCCCGCGCGAGGACGGCGTGTTCCGTCACCTGCACCGCAGTCCGGCGCAGGTGCGTGACACGTTCGGCCCGGACACCAGGGTGGCGGCGGTCGTGGTGGACGCTCCGCTGGACCGGGCCGCGCTGGACCGGCTGGCCGGCGCGGTCGCCGGGTACGACGCGACGGTGCTGCTCCCGCTGGTCGGCGCCGGCTCACCGCGGGGCGTCTCGGCGCACACGCTGGTCCGCGCCACCCTCGCCGCCGCCGAACTGCTGCCCGGGCAGCCGCTGGTCGTTCCCGTACCCCTCGCGGCTCGCGCGGACCCGGCGGCCGACCTCGCGCTCCGCGACCTGGTGGCCGGGGCGTACGGCGATCCGGTGCGGCTCCCGGACGAGGACGGTGGGGACGGCGACCGCGGCGGACACCCGGCGCCCGTCGCCGCGGCCCTCGGGCCCGCGACCCGGAGCGCCCACCAGCGGGGGCTCGTCGTGTTCTTCACCGGCCTGTCCGGCTCGGGCAAGTCGACACTCGCCCGCCGCCTGCACGACCTGGTGCTCGAACGCGGCGACCGTACGGTCACCCAGCTCGACGGCGACGTCGTACGCCGGATGCTGTCGGCCGGCCTCGGCTTCTCCCGCGCCGACCGCGAGGCGAACATCGCGCGGATCGGGTTCGTGGCCGCCGAGGTGGCCCGGCACGGCGGGCTCGCCATCTGCGCACCGATCGCGCCGTACGCCGCGACCCGGGCGGAAGTACGCCGGATGGTGGAGGCCGCCGGCGGTACGTTCGTTCTGATCCACGTCTCGACCCCGCTGGCCGAGTGCGAACGCCGCGACCGCAAGGGCCTCTACGCCAAGGCGCGGGCCGGGCTCATTCCCGAGTTCACCGGGATCTCCGACCCGTACGAGCCGCCGGACGACGCCGATCTGGCCCTCGACACCAGCGACGTGACCGTGGAGGACGCCGTGGCGAAGGTCCTCGGCCTGCTCGACGAACGCGGCCTGCTCAGCTCTCCTCCGCCGACGCCGTAACCGGGCGAGCAGGCCGTCCGGACGGCTCCTCCGACGCCTCCGACCGGTCCCTGGTGAGGAGCGCCCGGGCCAGAATCCCGAGCACCACGCACCCGGCGACGACGGTCGCCATCGGCAAGGCCGAGCGCACCTGGACCGCGGTGACCAGCGGGCCTGCCAACGCACCCACCACGAACTGCAGCGTGCCGATCAGTGCCGATGCCGTACCCGCCATCTCCGGGTGCTGGGCCAGGCCGAGCGCCATCGCGTTCGGCCCCACCATGCCGAGGCTCGCCACCGCCACGAACAGCGGCAGCAGGACGCCCACCACTCCCCCGACCGACGTCGCGGCCGCGAGGACCAACAGGATCGCACCGGCCAGCGACGTGAACTGGCCGATCGCCAGCAGCCGGCGCGGGTCCACCTTGCGGACCAGCCGGCCGTTGGTCTGGGAGAACGCCATGAGCCCGAGGCCGTTCAGGCCGAACAGCACGCCGTAGAACTGCGGGCTGATCCCGAAGACCTCCTGGTAGACGAACGGCGAACCGGAGATGTAGGCGAACATCCCGGCGAACCCGAAGCCGCCGGCCAGCGCGTAGCCGAGGAACGACCGGTCGCGGACCAGGCTCAGATAGCTGTTGGCCGCGTCCCGGGCCCCGCCGTGACGGCGGCGCTCGGCCGGCAGGGTCTCCCGCAGTCCGAACACGACGCCGAGGAGCAGCACCACCCCGAACGCCGTCAGCACCCCGAACAGCATTCGCCACGAGCCCAGCCGTAGCAGCTGGCCACCCACGACCGGCGCCAGGATCGGGGCCAGACCGGTGACCAGCAACAGCAGCGAGAACAGCCGGGCGATCTCCCGGCCGGACACCAGGTCACGCACGATCGCGCGGGCGATCACGATCCCCGCCGCGCCGCCGAGCGCCTGCACCACCCGCCCGGCGACCAGCACCTCGATCGTCGGTGCGACGGCACACACCACCGAGGCGACGGCGTAGGTGCCGAGGCCAACCAGCAGTGGGCGGCGCCGGCCCACCGCGTCCGAGAGCGGGCCGACCACGGCCTGACCGACGGCGAGGCCCACCAGCGCGGCGGTGAGCGTGAGCTGCAGCAACGTCTGGCTGCTGTGCAGCTCCCGCGTCATGTGCGGCAGCGCCGGGAGGTAGAGGTCGATGGTCATCGGCCCCAGAGCGGTGAGCCCGCCGAGCAGGACGATCAGCATCGGCGCGATCCGGCGCCGGCTCTGGCCGGCCGGCTGATCGGACGGCTGGCCGGAGGCCCGATCGGCCTGCTGGTCTGCCGATCGATCGGCTGACTGGTCGGGCGGCTGGGTGGAGGCGGAGGACATTGTCAGCGCAGCAACCGCGGCCGGGCGGTTCTTCCGAGTTCCGTAGCAAAGCTCAGTATGCGGACACCCGCAGCGGCGTTCACGCTCGGACGAGCTTGGTCAGCAGCAGCGCCTCGGCCGCGCAGGCCCGGGCGAAGTCGCCGAGGTGCAGGCTCTCGTCCACCCCGTGCGCCCGGCAGTGCGGGTCGGCCACGCCGGTGACCAGGATGGCCGCGTCGGGGAAGGTCTCGGCGAACTCCGCCACGAACGGGATCGAGCCGCCGATCCCGATGTCCACCGGCTGGCGGTTCCAGACCTGCGCGAACGCCGCCCTGGCCGCGTCGTAGACCGGGCCGGATGCCTGCGCTGCGTAGGGCTGGCCGGCGTCACCCGGAGTCACGTCGACCTCGACGCCCCACGGCGCGTGCGTACGCAGATGCTCGGTCAGCGCCTTCATCGCCTGCGTCGCGTCGTCGCCCGGCGCGAGCCGGACGCTGACCTTGGCCCGGGCCACCGGCACCAGGGTGTTGGACGCGTCGGCGACGCGGGGAGCGTCGATGGCCAGCACGGAGGCGGTCGGCCGGGCCCAGATGCGCTCGGCGATGCTGCCCTCGCCGAGCAGGCGTACGCCGGGACGCATCGCGGCCTCGGCACGGAACCTCTCCTCGGGGTAGTCCACGGCCGGGGCAGGTGCGGTGCCCAGGCCGTCGACGGCGACGTTCCCCTCCTCGTCGTGCAGGGTCGCCAGCAGCCGGCACAGGGCGGTGAGCGCGTCCGGTGCGGCACCGCCGTAGAGCCCGGAGTGCACACCGTGGTCGAGGGCGCGCACCTCGACCACGCAGTCGACGAGGCCCCGCAGGGTGGTGGTCAGCGCGGGGATACCGACGTCGAAGTTGGCCGAGTCGGCGAGCACGATGACGTCGGCGGCGAGCCGGTCGCGGTACTTCGCGAGGAACTCCCCGAGGGCCGGGGAACCGATCTCCTCCTCGCCCTCGACGAACACCGTCACCCCGACGGGCGGGCGGCCGCCGAAGGCCCGGACAGCGGCGAGGTGCAGGGCGATGCCGGCCTTGTCGTCGGCGGAACCGCGCCCGTAGAGGCGGCCCTCGCGTTCGGTGGGCTCGAACGGTGGGCTGGTCCACTGCGCCACCTCGCCGGTGGGCTGGACGTCGTGGTGCGCGTACAGCAGCACGGTCGGCTGGCCGGTGGGCGCCGGGAACTGAGCCACCACCGCCGGCTGGCCGCCGTCGACCTCGAGGATCTCCACGCTCTGCGCGCCCTCGGCACGGAACAGCTCGGCGGTGAGGTCGGCGGTGCGGCGTACGTCGGGCCGCGCGGCGGGGTCGGCGCTCACGGACGGGATCCGGATCAGCCGCTCCAGATCGTCCCGGACTGCGGGAAGCACGGCGCTGACGGCCTCGGCAGGGTCGATGTTGGTCACGGTGCGCCAGCGTACGCCGCCGCGACGATGTCCGGCGTCTTCCCATCTGGACGAAGTGTGCACACGCCTTCCCCACTTACCTTAGGCTATTCCCACCGGGTAGATAGGGAATATCTGAAAGGTGGGCGCGCGCGTGCGCAAGCTCGTTCTTCTCGCGATCGTCGGGCTGGCCGCCCAGCTCGTCGACGGCAGCCTGGGCATGGCCTACGGCGTCACGTCGACCACGCTCCTGCTGGCCACCGGGGTGACGCCGGCGGCCGCGTCGGCGACCGTGCACCTTGCCGAGATCGGTACGACGCTGGCCTCGGGCGCCTCGCACTGGCGGTTCGGCAACGTCGACTGGAAGGTCGTCGGCCGGATCGCGGTCCCCGGAGCGATCGGCTCCTTCGCCGGCGCGACCTTCCTCAGCTCGCTGTCCACCGACGCCGCCGCGCCGGTGATGTCCGGCATCCTGCTGGCACTCGGCATCTACATCCTGATCCGCTTCACCGCCTGGGGCACCCCGCGCGGCCAGCTCGGCAAGCCGATACGGGCGACGTTCCTTGCCCCACTCGGCATCTTCGCGGGCTTCGTCGACTCCACCGGGGGCGGCGGCTGGGGGCCGGTGGCCACCCCCGCCCTCCTCGCCAGCGGCCGGATGGAGCCGCGCCGGGTGATCGGCTCGGTCGACACCAGCGAGTTCGTGGTCTCGGTCGCGGCGAGCCTGGGCTTCCTCATCGGCCTCGGCGGCGCGGGCATCCCGCTCGGCGCGGTGGCCGCGCTCCTCGTCGGCGGCCTGGTCGCGGCACCGATCGCCGCCTGGCTGGTCCGGCTCCTGCCCGGCCGCATCCTCGGCTCGCTGGTCGGCGGCGTCATCGTGCTGACCAACGTCCGCACCATCTTGAAGTCGGACCTGGTGGACGCCGCCGCCGGCACACGCAGCGTGGCCTACGTGATCATCGCGGTGCTGTGGGCGGGCGCCGTGGCGTGGTCGCTTCGGGCCTACCGTGCGGAGAAGGCCGAGCTCGACGCGGAGGTCGAGGAGTCGGCGCCGGTCGCGGCCTGACGCGGACGACAGCTCAGCCGGCGACGGCGAGCGCGAACGGCAGCACCTCCCCCGCTCCGGCGCGCCGCAGCGCCCGGGCCGCCACCGTCATCGTCCACCGCGAGTCCACCACGTCGTCGACGAGCAGCACCGGCGGCGGCTCGCCGAGGTCCCGGCCGAGCGACGCCAGTCGCTCGCGGACTTCGGCGCCGGCGTCGAGCCGGTCCCACACGCCGGCCAGCCGGAACGCGCTGTTGCCGCCCGGCTCACCGATCGGCCCGCCGTGGACGAGCTCCATGGAACCCAGCAGCGGCAGCCGGCCGATTCGGGCCAGCCCCTCCGCGACCGAACCGACCAGTCGCGGCCGGGCACGCGAACTCATCGCCACCACCGCCACCGGCCTCCGCTCCCAGCCCCAGGTGCGGAGTACGTCGACGCAGGCCTTCATCGCCGCCTCCGGCGCCGGGGCGTCCTCGGCGCCGGGCGCCAGCAGGGTTCGCAGCCGCTGCCCCCAGCCGAGGTCGGTGAGCCTGGCCACCGCGCGACCGGTCTCCGCGCGCTCGGCGGCGGCGATCCGTCCACGCACCGGAACGCCGAGCCGGTCCATCCCGCTCGGCCACATCGCGCGAGGCTCGATCGCGACGCCCACCTGGGCAAGCCGCCCGGCCGCCGCATCCTGAGCGGACGCCGGCACGTCCGTGGAGTACCACTCCCCGGCGCACCGGTCGCAGCGCCCGCAGTCGGTGGCACTGGGGTCGTCCAGCGCGTGCTGGAGGTAGGCCATCCGGCAGCCGTCGTGCTTCTCGAACTCGAGCATCGACGCAGCCTCGGCGTCCCGGACGCCGGCCACCCGGGCGTATCGCTCGGCGTCGTAGACCCAGGGCCGGCCGGTCGCCTCCCACCCGCCGGACACCCGCCGGACCGCCCCCTCGACGTCGAGCACCTTCAGCAGCAGCTCCAGCCGAGTGCGGCGGACGTCGACGACGACCTCCAGCGCGGCGGTGGACATCGGCTTGCCGGAGTCGGCGAGGGCGGCGAGCACGGCGTCGGCCTGGTCCTGGCGCGGCATCGACGCAGTGGCGAAGTAACGCCAGATGTCGGCGTCCTCCACGCCCGGAAGCAGCAGGACGTCGGCGCGCTCGGTGGCCCGCCCGGCCCGGCCGATCTGCTGGTAGTAGGCGATCGGGGATGACGGGGCGCCGACGTGCACGATGAAGCCGAGGTCGGGCTTGTCGAAGCCCATCCCGAGCGCGGAGGTCGCGACCAGCGCCTTGACCTCGTTGCCGCGCAGGGCCTCCTCGGCTGACCGGCGTTCGGTGTCGTCGGTGCGGCCGGTGTAGGCGAGCACGGCGTGGCCCGCCTCCCGCAGCAACGCGGCGATGTCGTCGGCCGCGGCGACGGTGAGGGTGTAGATGATGCCGCTGCCCGGCAGCTCCTCGAGGTGGGCGAGCAGCCAGGCGAGCCGCTGCTGGGCGGTGGGCAGGCGGAGCACGCCGAGCCGCAGGCTGTCGCGGGCGAGCGGGCCCCGCAGGGTGAGCACGTCGCCCCCGCCGAGCTGCTCGGCAACGTCGGCGACCACCCTGGCGTTGGCGGTCGCGGTGGTGCCGAGAACCGGGGTGTCGGCGGGCAGCCGGGCCAGCAGGTCACGGATGCGGCGGTAGTCGGGCCGGAAGTCGTGGCCCCAGTCGGAGACGCAGTGGGCCTCGTCGACGACCAGCAGACCGGTCCGCTCGGCGAGCTCGGGCAGCTGCTCGGCCCGGAAGCGGGGGTTGTTGAGCCGCTCCGGGCTGACGAGCAGGACGTCGACCTCGTCTTCGGCCAGCGCCTTCACCACGTCGGCCCACTCGTCGGCGTTGGCGGAGTTGATCGTCACCGCCCGGATGCCGGCCCGCTCGGCCGCGGCCACCTGGTCGCGCATCAGGGCGAGCAGCGGCGACACGATGAGCGTGGGGCCCGCGCCCTGGGCGCGGCGCAGTGCGGTGGCCACGAAGTAGACGGCCGACTTGCCCCAGCCGGTGCGCTGGACGACGAGTGCCCGTCTGCGGCGGGCGACCAGCGCCTCGATCGCCTCCCACTGGCCCTCCCGGAACGCGGCGTCGTCCCGGCCGACCAGCCGGCGAAGGTGAGCGTCGGCCTCCGCGCGCAACCTGGCCGGGTCGTGGCGCTCGGCGGGGTCGGGGCGCTCGCCGGGATCCGCGCGTTCGACGGATCGGCGCCGCGCGCTCGGCGGGGTCTGCGACGGGCGGGCCTCGGCGTGGTCCCAGTCGTCGGGCGGTGCCGGCTCGCCCGGATCCCAGTCGTCGGGCGGGGGCTCGCGCAGGGCCCAGTCGGGCGTCGGCTCACCCGCGCTCCGCGCGGACGGTGGGTCATGGGGCTGGTGGGCTGTCACCTGGCCGACGCTAGTGGACCGCGCCGACAGCCGGTGCCACGCGTTCGCACGGGGTCGGGGGCGAGTCGGGGACATGAATCGTGGCCCTGACACCGTTGGCGAATCCGGGCATGAAGAAGCCCCCGCGTCGGGGGGTATCGCGAGGGCTTCTCCAGATGGCTTCGGACCACCGGCACTGAGACGGGGCGGATCCCGGTTGGGTTCCGTCGAATCGCAAATTTCCCCGACTTTTTCTCCCCGACCGGGCCTGGCCGCATAACCGCAGGTCAGCGCATTGTGTGGCGGTCACTCGGTCGCATCACCCGGTGCAACCTGGGCCGATGGCAGGAGCGGGAGGTAGACCGACAGGTCGGTCCGCTCCCCGCTCGCGGCCAGCGCGCCCGACTCCCGCGCGGTCGCCCAGGTCATCCGCTCGGCGGCGAGGAGTACCCAGGTCAGCGGGTCGGTCTCCACGACACCGGGGGGCGTGCCCCGGGTGTGCCGGGGGCCGGGCACGCACTGGATCGCGGCGTACGGCGGAACGCGCACCTCCACCGACCGGCCGGGCGCCCGCGCCAGCAACAGGGCGAGGGAGTGCCGGACCAGCAGTCGCAGGTCCTCGGCCGACGGGCGTTCTCCCGCGTCGTGGGCATGCAGGACGCGGGCGAGCGCGGCAGCCGCGTCGGACGGGTCGGCAGGACGCAGTCGTGCGGGCACCGGGCGAGCCTATGGCGTGGTGCGCGGCCTCGCGAGGTCACCCGCGTCAGCCGGGCAGGAGTGTCAGCCGGACCGGACGCGTCAGCCGGGTCGCCGGGAGTTGTCGTCCGCACGGTGGGAACCGGCGGAGGTCCTGGACACTGCCCGGGCCGGGCCCCGCACCACCTGGGCACGTGGCCCGGCCGCTCTCGTCGGACTCCCGGCCGCCGCCCCGCCGGCGACCAGCAGCACGCCGACCAGGGGAAGCAACCGCAGCCGCTGAACCACCGGCACGAGCGCACCGGCGAACACCAGGCCGAGGACCAGTGCCACTCCGCCGCCGAGCACCAGTCCGGCGGCCACGTCGTGCGGATAGTGCACGCCGAGGTAGACGCGGGTGGCCCCGAGCAGCAGGGCGAGCGGGACGACCAGCCACGCCAGCCGTTGCCAGGCCAGCACGAGCCCGACGGCGGCCGCGGCCGCGATCGTCGCGTGGTTGCTCGGGAACGACCAGTCGCCGCTCACCGGACACGGTGCGAGCGTGACGACTGCGGCGACCGCCCGGCACGGGCGTTCCTCGCGCAGGAAGGACTTGGCGACCTCACTGACGGCGTACGCCACGACGGTGGTGACCGGCGCCAGCACGGCGAGGGCGACACCGCGGGCGTCCCCGCGCCGGGACCGCCACCACGCGAACACGAACAGGACCGCGAACACCGCGAACCCGGCGTCGGTTGCGGCCTCGGCCAACCGGGCCAGCCAGCCCGGGGTCGACGCGGCGAACTCGGTCACCTCGCGATACCACCCGGCATCCAACCCCGGCGTCAGCACCGGCGTCGTCACCGAGGTCGTCACGAGTGTCATCACGGGGCTCATGCGTGCCCACTCCTTCGCGCTTCGAACGCCGGGCGATCCGGTCGGCACCTGTCCCGTACCCGGCCGCACCGGCCGGGATCCGCCGGAAATAAGGGGCTTGGCGGACGGAACGGGCCTCCGCGGGACAAACCGACGTCGGCGTGCGGCCTGCAGGTCAAGGCAGATCCCCGGGGCACGTTGAACGACACTTCCGGGTACGCGCGCCAGTCGGCCGTGATCGTCGGCCGTGATCGCGACCGACCGCGCCGGCCGGCCCTTCGACCGTAGGTCGCCGGCACCGGCCCAGGCGTCTAGCCGTCGCCGGGGCCGAACCTGTCGGCCAGCTCCCGGCCGGCCCAGGTCGAAAGGCAGAACGGATGCCCTGCCGGATCGGCGTAGACGAAGCAGTGATCGGAGTTGGGCTGGAAGTCCAGCAGCGTGCCCCCGGCGGCGAGGACCCGCTTTCCGGTCGCCTCGAGGTCGTCGACGTGGAAGTCGAGATGCATCTGCATGGGTACGTCGTTGCCTGGCCACACCGGCGGCCGGAAGTCCTCGACCCGCTGGAAGGTGAGGAAGGCGTTCGGGCCGGTGACTGCGGCCCAGTGCGAGTTGCCCCTGGCGACGCCGTCGGTGATCGCGGCGTAGAACTGCGCGAGCTCCAGCGCGTCGGGCGCGTTCAGCGTGGTCCCGTCCAGGCTGATGGTGTCCGACATCAGCCGACCACGGCGTCCTCGTAGGCGGGGGTGAGCTCGGTCCAGCGCCGGCGCCAGGCCGGGGCCGGAGCCTGCTCCGACCACCCGCCGACGTGAGCGGGGCCGTCGCTCGCGAGCGAGCGGCCGAGGTCCTCCAGATGGACCTGCCAGCCGGCTCCGAAGAAGTGCAGGCCGCCGACCGGCAGACCGCGTTCCTCGACCACCAGCCGGGTGCCGGCCCCCTCGACCGTGAGCCAGGCCTCGATCTGGGCCTCCTCGTCCGTCCCCGGCTGGGAGGTCAGCAGCAGGTGGTGCGGCGCGTCGCACACCTCGATCCGCATCGGGCCGGTCCAGGTGCTGGTCATGACGGCCCGCACGGTCCCGCCCTCACGCAGGTCGCCGGCGACCTCGGCGATCCAACGCGAGAGCCGTTCGGGTGTGGTGCACGCCGTCCACAGATCCTGGATGTCGGTGTCGTACACGTCCTCCACGCGCACCGCTCCACGGGTCTCGTCGAGTGCCCGCATCGTCCCGGTGATCTTCACTTCCGCGCCCTCTTCCCTCGTGCGATCTCCGTGTGCAGCGCATCGAGCCGGTTCTGCCACAGCGCGCGGTATCCCTCGAGCCATTCGTCCACCTCGACGAGCGCCTCGGCCCGCAGGCTGTAGATGCGCCGCTGGGCCTCCTGGCGTACGTCGACCAGCCCGGCCTCGCGAAGAACCCGCAGGTGCCGGGACACGCCCGGACGCGCGATGGGCAGCGCCTCGGCCAGTTCGCCGGCCGTCGCCGGGTGGTCCTTGAGGATCTCGAGCACCGTGCGGCGGCTCTGGTCGGCCAACGCCTGCAACACCGCGTCCATGGAGACGAACGTAACCGATGTGGTACGTAACTGCAAGGGTACGTTCGCGCGCACGACGGGAACGTCCACGCCCGCGCGAGACCGGCAGAGCGGGCGGCAGAGAACTCAGCCGGGCCCTGAGTGCCGGAGCGGCGAAGCTGAGTACGCACACTGATCCACTTCGCCCGGCGGTCGAGCATCCTCGAACCAGCGCCGCGAACGCTCCGCGAACCCCGTGGAAGTACCAGCGGCGTCACCAGGACACCTCTGGGACCGTCCCAATCCGCCGGTCCCCGTCGACGCCGCTGTTGGTCGCCCATGGCGCGCGGGTTCACCGGTGGCCGGTCCGGGGCGGGCCCGATCTTCGACCACCTCGTGGCCCGCCCCGGACAACGGCTCTCCGCTTCCGTGCGCTTTCCCCCGGATCTTCCCTCAGGACCGCCGTCGCCGGCGTCGAAGGTCAGGCGGCGCGGACGGCCGCCTGGTCGGCGTCGTTGCCGGCCGCGTCGCTGTCCGCGAGCGCCCAGCGCACCACCTCCGACACGTCGTCGGCGAGCCGGACCCGCAGGTCCGACAGCACCGCCTCGGGCACGTCGTCGAGGTCGGGCTCGTTTCGCCGAGGCAGGATCACCTCGGTGAGCCCGGCCCGGTGCGCGGCCAGCAGCTTCTGCTTGACCCCGCCGATCGGCAGCACCCGTCCGGTGAGGGAGACCTCGCCGGTCATCCCCACCTCCGGCCGGACCGGCCGCCCGGACAGCAGCGACGCCAGCGCGGTGGTCATGGTGACCCCCGCCGACGGCCCGTCCTTGGGCACCGCGCCCGCCGGCACGTGGACGTGCACCCGGCCACTGGTCAGCGCCTCGACCGGAACGCCGAGCTCGCTGCCGTGTGCCCGGAGGTATGACACGGCGATCTGCGCGGACTCCTTCATCACCTCGCCCAGCTGCCCGGTGAGGTTGAGCCCGGGCTCGCCGGTCATGGTCGCGGCCTCGACGTACAGCACGTCTCCGCCCGCACCGGTGACCGCGAGACCGGTCGCGACGCCCGGCGTCGAGCCGTCCCGCGCCGACTCCGGCTGGAACCTCGCCCGGCCGAGGTAGGTCCGCACGTCGGCGGCACCGACCTCCACCGGCGCGGTGGCCTTCCCGGTCGCGAGCGCGGTGGCGACCTTGCGCAGCACCTTCGCCAGCGCGCGGTCGAGCGTACGGACGCCCGCCTCACGCGTGTAGTCGGCCGCGACCGTACGGATCGCGTCCTCGGTCACCCGCACGTCGTCGGCGGACAGCGCGGCCCGGTCCAGCGCCTGGGGCAGCAGGTGGTCGCGGGCGATGGCGACCTTCTCGTCCTCGGTGTAGCCGTCGAGCGCGACCAGCTCCATCCGGTCCAGCAGGGCCGGTGGGATGGTGTCGGCCACGTTGGCGGTGGCGAGGAAGAGCACGTCGGACAGGTCGAGCTCGACCTCGAGGTAGTGGTCGCGGAACGTGTGGTTCTGCGCCGGGTCGAGCACCTCGAGCAGGGCCGCCGCCGGGTCGCCGCGGAAGTCCGAACCCACCTTGTCCACCTCGTCGAGGAGGACCACGGGGTTCATCGAGCCGGCCTCCTTGATGGCCCGGACGATCCGGCCGGCCATCGCGCCGACGTACGTACGCCGGTGGCCACGGATCTCGGCCTCGTCGCGGACGCCGCCCAGCGCGACCCGGACGAACTTCCGGTCCAGCGCGCGGGCCACGGACTCGCCCAGGGACGTCTTGCCGACGCCGGGCGGTCCGACGAGGGCGAGCACCGCACCCGAACCCCGTCCGCCGACGGCCTGCAGACCCCGGCTGGCGCGCCGGCCGCGGACCGCGAGGTACTCCACGATCCGGTCCTTCACGTCCTCCAGGCCCGCGTGGTCGGCGTCGAGCACCGCCCGGGCGGCGGCGATGTCGGTGGCGTCGGTCGTCCGGACGTTCCACGGCAGGTCGAGGATGGTGTCGAGCCAGGTACGGATCCACCCGGTCTCCGGCGACTGGTCGGAGGTGCGTTCGAGCTTGTCGACCTCGCGCAGCGCGGCCTCGCGGACCTTCTCCGGCAGGTCGGCGCGCTCGACCCGGGAGCGGTAGTCGTCTGCTCCCTCGGGGTCGTCGCCCAGCTCCTTGCGGATGGCGGCGAGCTGCTGGCGCAGGAGGTACTCACGCTGGGTCTTGTCCATGGTGTCGCGGACGTCCTCGCGGATCTTCTCCGCGACCTCCAGCTCGGCCAGGTGAGCGCGGGCCCACTCCAGCAGCAGGGTCAGCCGCCGGGCGGTGTCCGCGGTCTCCAGCAGCGCGACCTTGCGGTCGCCCTCCAGCCAGGAGGCGTAGCCGGCCGCGTCGGCCAGTTCGCTCGGGTCGTTCATCCGCTGCACGGTGTCCACGACCTGCCAACTGCCGCGCTCGGTCAGGATGGAGACGAGGACGGACTTGTACTCCCGGGCCAGCTCGCGGGTGCGGTCGTCGGCCGGCGGCACGGTCATCGGCTCGGCCTCGACCCACAGGGCCGCACCGGGGCCGTTGACGCCGACGCCGACCTGGGCGCGCGACACGGCACGGAGTACGACAGCCGGCTCGCCACTGGGGAGCCGGCCGATCTGGGCGATCTCGGCGACCGCACCGACGGCGCCGTACCTGCCTTCGATGCGGGGTACGACGAGCACCCGCGGAGACGGGTCGCTCTGGATGCCGGTGCTCTCTTCTGCACCGGATGTGCCGTTCTGGGCGGCCAGTCGGGCCGCGTCGACGGCGCTGCGGCGTTCACTGTCGAGCTCGACCGGCACGACCATGCCGGGCAGCAGGACCGTGTCGTCGAGGAACAGCAACGGAAGGGTGAGCGTGGTCATGCCCACTCAACTGATTACACGCTTACAGGCATTCCCGGTTGCTCAAGATTTTCGGGCGAGGCTCGCCCTCGCCGCCCGCAACGCCGCCAGGCCGGACCGGCATTCCAGCCGGACCCTGGCAGCCGGCCCTCGCGGGTGGACATGACGGCTGGGCATGCCAGTTGGGGCATTCCAGATCGGCGTTCCGGTCGGGAATTCCGGATGTGACGGGAAAACTTGTCCACAGACTTGCCCGGACCAGGTCCGGGCAGGTCTCGGACCGACTAACGTCGTACATATCGGTTACCGGGCGAAACGCTGGGTGACCGGAGCGCGGAGGCCGTATCCCTCCCGTCCCCCCGACGGCCCGCGCTGACCTGCTGCGCCGGCCAGGGCCCCCACCCGAGCGGCCGCACAGCAAACCCCGCGGGAGGGGCCCCGTCCCGGCCCCTCCCGCCGCGGGGGTCTCCCCGCCTCATCCGAAGCAGACTTCGGGCCACCCCGGGTGGTTCCTGACGTTCGCGGAATCCACCAGATACTCATGGCGGATGAGTATCCGCGCGGATGCTCCGGCCGCCGTCGGCGCGGAAGCTGACCACGTGAAGACCGAACGCCGACCTGCCGCCAGCCGCGGCCTGCAGTGGTGCACGGCGTTCGTGCTCGGTCCCTACCTCGTGGCGATCCTGACCCTGCTGGCCTGGAGCTGGCCGCACAACAGCCTGCCCGTCGGGCAGTGCGAGGGGATCGGGTTCGGCTGCACCCTCACCCGCCGGGAGGGTGCGGTCCTGCTCACCTTCATCTCCGCGCCGTTCGCCGCGCTGGCCACCGGCGCCGCCTGGCTGGTGGTGCTGCTGCTGCGCCGGGGACCGACCAGGAGCTGGTCCGGCTCTGCACAGGGCGCGCTGGCCGCGGCTCTGGTGCTGTTCGCGGTCGCCGTGGTCGCCCTGTACCGCGCGTACCCCCTGATCTGAATCTGCCGGCGCGGCGGCCCGATCCGGACACCCTTCCGTCGGGGCGTTCCTTCCACCCGGCGCGGGCAGGCGCGGGCGGCAGCTGAGGGCGTCAGTCGGGATGACACGTCGGAGAGCGGCGCGGCTACCATCGACACAGACCTTGAGGGGGAGACCCGATGACGCACCAGGATTCCAGGCTGAGCAGCGGCCATTCGACGCTGCGTCCACTCGGCCCGCCGCTGCCCGCCAGCAAGAAGGGCTACCACTGGGCCGCGGCCCTGGTCGGGATCGTGCTGCTGGCGGCGCTGGGGATGGTCGCCTTCGGCTTCTACTCCGTGCCGGGCGTCGACCTGGTACGCGCGGGCGGCTGGACGTTCGCCATCTCGCTGCTGATCGTGATCCCGGCCGCCGTCGTGGTGCTGATGCTCAGCTGGGCCGTGGTGTGGGTGATCCGGCGGCTGGGTGCGCGCAGGTGGCCCGGGCTGGTGCAGGCACTTCCCGCGGTGCTGCTGATCCTGTTCCTGCTCTACCTGCTGTCGAGCTGGCTCTTCGCGCCACCGCCGGAGTGAGCCGCCGGAGCGGGCGAGCGGGCAGCGTGCCGTAAGCCCGCCCGCTCGGCTCAGGATTCCTCGTACAACCCCGGCAGGGTCGCCGTCCAGGTGGCGCGCAGCTCGGCCAGCGGCACCTCGAACTCTCCTTCGACCACCAGCGCCGCGTCCTCACCGCCGGCGCCGACCGTGCCGATCCGGGTGGTGGGTACGCCGGCCCGCTCGCACAGCCGCCCGAACTCCGCCTCGTTGTCCGGCCCCACGCTGACCACGGCGCGCGCACCGGACTCGGCGAACAACGCGACGAACGGCTCGACGTCGCCCGGCAGGCTCACCCGCGCACCGAACCCGGCCCGCAGGCTGCCCTCGACCAGCGCCTGGGCGAGCCCACCGTCGGACAGGTCGTGCGCGGCCAGCACCAGGCCCGCGTCGCCGGCCTCGGCCAGCACCTGCGCCAGCCGGCGTTCGGCGGCCAGGTCGACCCGCGGCGGGAGTCCGCCGAGATGTCCGTGCACCACGTGCGCCCATTCCGAGCCGCCGAACTCCGCCGCGGTGGTGCCGAGGAGGTACAGCGCCGCACCCGCAGTGCGCCAGCCCTGCGGGATCGCGCGGGTCACGTCGTCGGTGACGCCGAGCACGCCGACCACCGGGGTGGGCAGGATCGGCTGATGCCCGGTCTGGTTGTAGAAGCTCACGTTGCCGCCGGTCACCGGCAGGCCGAGCTCGCGGCAGCCGTCGGCCAGACCGTGGGTGGCCTGCTCGAACTGCCACATCACCCCGGGGTCCTCCGGCGAGCCGAAGTTGAGGCAGTTGGTCACCGCGAGCGGGCGGGCACCGGAGACGGCGACGTTGCGATACGCCTCGGCCAGCGCGAGCTGGGTCCCGGCGTACGGGTCGAGCTGGACGAACCGTCCGTTGCAGTCGGTCGCCGCGGCCACGCCCAGGGTGGAGTCGTCGGCCACCCGGATCATGCCGGCGTCGTCGGGCTGGGCGGAGACGGTGTTGCCAAGGACGTAGCGGTCGTACTGGTCGGTGACCCAGGACCGGTCGGCGAGGTTGGCCGAGCCGACCAGGGCGAGCAGCGTCTCCCGCAGCTCCGCACCGGACGAGGGCCGGGGCAGGTGGTCGGGCAGGTCGGCCTGGAGGGCGTCCTGCCGGTCCGGCCGGGCGTACGGGCGCCGGTAGACCGGGCCCTCGTGGGCGACCGTACGCGGCGGTACGTCCACCACCGTCTGGCCGTGCCAGTCCACGGTGAGCCGGCCGGAGTCGTCCACCTCACCGACCACGGTCGCCGGGACGTCCCACTTCGCGCAGATCTGCAGGAACCGCTCCACGTCGGCGGGCGCGACCACCGCCATCATGCGTTCCTGCGACTCGCTCATCAGGATCTCCTCCGGCGCGAGGGAGGAGTCGCGCAGCGGCACCCGGTCCAGCCAGACGTGCATGCCGCCCTCGCCGGCCGAGGCCAGCTCCGACGTCGCGCAGGACAGGCCCGCGCCGCCGAGGTCCTGGATGCCGACCACGATGCCCGCCGCGAACAGCTCCAGCGTGCACTCGATCAGCAGCTTCTCCATGAACGGGTCGCCGACCTGGACCGCGGGCCGCTTCGCCGGTCCGCCGCCGCCCTCCCCGGTGGACGCGTCGAAGGTCTCGCTGGCCAGCACCGACACCCCGCCGATGCCGTCGCCGCCGGTCTTGGCGCCGTAGAGGATCACCTGGTTGCCGACGCCGGCCGCCTTGGCCAGGTGCAGGTCCTCGTGCCGCAGGACACCCACGCACAGCGCGTTGACCAGCGGGTTTCCGGCGTACGTCGGGTCGAAGACGACCTCGCCGCCGATGTTGGGCAGGCCCAGGCAGTTGCCGTAGCCGCCCACCCCGGCCACCACGCCGGGCAGCACCCGGTGGGTGTCGGGTGCCTCGGCCGGGCCGAACCGCAGCGAGTCCATCACCGCGACCGGGCGGGCACCCATCGCCAGGATGTCCCGGACGATCCCGCCGACGCCGGTCGCCGCGCCCTGGTACGGCTCGACGTAGCTCGGGTGGTTGTGGGACTCGATCTTGAACGTGACGGCGTACCCCTCGCCGACGTCGACCACCCCGGCCTGCTCGCCGATGCCCGCGAGCAGTTTGCCCCGGTGTGTCTCCGCGGGCAGGTCACCGAACTTGCGCAGGTGCACCTTGGAGGACTTGTAGGAGCAGTGCTCGCTCCACATCACGGAGTACATCGCCAGCTCGCAGCTGGTGGGCCGGCGGCCGAGGATGTCCCGTATCCGGGCGTACTCGTCGTCCTTCAGGCCGAGCTCGGCGTAGGGCTGGGGGGCGTCCGGGTTGTCCCCGGCCTGCTTCACGGTGTCGACGCTCACCGGGGCGCTCTCCTGTCCGCTGTGTCCTCGTCCGCGTCCTCGCCGCACCCTTGGCGGCTGGGCACCGGCGGCGAGGCGGGCACGACAGGCCCAACGGTACCGATCGCGGCCACCCGGCCTGTCCGGCAGCCCCGTCCCGCCGCTCTCCGCCGCTCTCCGCCGCTCTGCAGCGCCCTCGGGCGAGTGACCGACGAGATCAGTAGGCTTTCCCGGTTGCCGCGTCGACGACGCGCCACCGACCGCACCTCACGACCAGTGCGGACCGACGGGGAGTACGGGAACACGGGGAGCATCAGGCACGTGAACACACTGGGCCGACGGGACGCCCGTACCGGCTATGCGCTGCTCGCACCGAGCCTGTTCGGCGTCGGCATCTTCCTGATCCTTCCGGTGTTCGTCGTTCTCGCGCTCAGCCTGTCGCAGTGGAATCTCATCAGCCCGGCGAAGTGGGTCGGCCTGGCCAACTTCCGCGACATCCTCACCGACCCGAAGGTCGGCAACTCCGTGCTCGTCACGGCGTTCTTCGTCCTCATCGTCATCCCGGTGCAGACCGTGCTGGGCCTGGTGGCCGCGCTGCTGCTCAACCGCCGGCTGCCCGGGTCGAGCATCTTCCGGGTCGTCTACGTCATCCCGTGGATCTGCGCGCCGCTGGCGCTCGGCGTGGTGTGGCGGTGGATCTTCGACCCGTCCGACGGCGCCCTGAACGCGCTCACCGGGCACCGGGTGGAGTGGCTGTCCAGCCCGGTCCTGGCGCTGCCCGCGGTGGCCTCGGTGACGGTGTGGTCGCAGGTCGGGTACGTCACGTTGTTCTTCCTGGCCGGGCTGAACGCCATCCCCGAACAGATCTACGAGGCCGCCCGGATCGACGGCGCCGGGCCGCGGCAGGTGTTCTGGCGGATCACCCTCCCGCTGCTGCGGCCGACGACGTTCTTCATCCTCGTCACCGGCGTGATCTCCAGCTTCCAGGTCTTCGACACCGTGTACGCGATGACGAAGGGCGGGCCGGCCGGGCACACCGACGTGATCGCTTCCCGCATCTACTACGAGGCGTTCGAGGCGTTCCGGCTGGGCCGGGCCGCCGCGCTCGCCGTGTTGCTGTTCGTCCTGCTGGTCGCGGTCACCGTCGGCCAGCAGCTCTACTTCCGCCGGCGGATCACCTATGACCTCTCCTGACGCCTCGACCGGTACGCCCGTCAGGCCGGGCACGGGACGCCCGACCGGACCGGGGCCGACCAGGGCCGGCGAGGGCCGGACCCACAGGCCCGCCGGTCGCCGAGAGCGCTGGGGCGCACGCGCACTGGCCGCCAACGTGATGACGTACGTCCTGCTGCTGGGGGGCGCCGTGGTGACGCTCGCACCGTTCCTGTTGAGCGTGCTCACCTCGCTCCGGTCGGCCAGGCAGTTCGCCACCGGCGGGCCGCTCGCGCTGCCAGACCCCGTGACGTTCGCCAACTACGCCGAGCTGTTCGGCGGGCGCTACGACTTCATCCCGCCGCTGGTGATCACCGTGCAGGTCGTGCTGGTGGTGCTGGTGGGCCAACTGGTGTTCTCGGTGCTGGCGGCGTACGCGTTCGCGAGGGTGCGCTTCCCGGGCCGGGACGGGTTGTTCTGGGTCTACCTCGCGACATTGATGGTGCCGCAGGTGGTGACGCTGATCCCGCTCTACACGATGCTGTCAACCGCGGGTTTGCGGGACACGTTCTGGGGAATCGTGCTGCCGTTCGTGTTCGGTTCGCCGTACGCCATCTTCCTGCTCCGGGAGTACTTCCGCGGCATCCCCGAGGACATCCTGAGTGCGGCGAAGATCGACGGCGCGGGCACGCTGCGCACGATCTGGTACGTCGTCGTCCCGATGAGCCGGCCGATCCTCGCCACCCTGGCGATCATCACGGTCGTCTCCCACTGGAACAACTTCCTGTGGCCGCTGATCATCACCAGCAGCACCAAGTGGCAGGTGCTCACGGTGGCGACCGCCAGCCTGCAAAGCCAGTACTCCGGAAACTGGACGCTGGTGACCGCCGCGACGACGGTGGCGATGGCGCCGCTGCTCGTCGTGTACCTCGTCTTCCAGCGTCACGTCGTCCGGTCGATCTCGCTCACCGGACTGAGATAGTCCGGGCCGCCGGTCGGCCGACCAGCAAGAAGAAACCCGAAAGGAAAGCCTGTGCGAAAGGCTCGACGGCTCCTCATCGCCGCCACCGCGGCGCTGGCCTTCGCGGCCGGCGGCTGCGCTGTCGGCGGCGGTGACACCGACGGCACCAGCGACAGCGGTGCCGGTGATGGCAGCAAGTCCGGCAGGACGGTGGTCACCTTCCGCCTCTGGGACGACCAGGTGGCGAAGGCGTACGAGAAGTCCTTCCGGCAGTTCGAGAAGAAGAACAAGAACATCGACGTCCAGGTCCAGTTGGTGCCGTGGAACGACTACTGGAACAAGCTCACCGCCGACGTGTCCGCCGGCAACGCCTCGGACATCTTCTGGACCAACACCTCCAACTTCGGGATCTACGCCGACAACGGCAACCTGCTCGACGTCGGTTCGAAACTCAAGGCGGAGAAGAAGAACTGGAAGCCCTCGGTCGTCGACCTCTACACCCGTGACGGGAAGCTGTGGGGCGTTCCCCAGCTGTGGGACTCGATCGGCCTGTACTACAACAAGAGACTGCTCAAGCAGGCCAACGTCGACCCGGCGACCCTGCGCTGGAGCCCGAACGGCGACGGCGACACGTTCCTGCCCGCGGCGCGGAAGCTCACCGTCGACGCCGCCGGAAAGCACCCCGGCCAGTCGGGCTTCGCCCCGGACAGCATCAAGCAGTACGGCTACAACGCGAGCCTGGACGCCCAGGGCGTCTACTGGAACTTCGTCGGCTCCAACGGCGCCACGTGGCAGAAGGGCGACCAGTTCGCCACCGACAACCCGAAGACCAGGGCGTCGATCCAGTACGTCGTCGACCTGATCAACAAGCACCACGTCGCCCCGTCTGCAGCAGACACCAACGACAACGGCGACAAGACGCGGGACCTGTTCGTGCAGGGCAAGCTGGCGATGTTCGAGTCCGGTCCGTACAACCTGAAGACCATCGAGGAGAACGCCGACTTCGACTGGGGCGTCGCTCCCCTTCCGGAGGGCCCGGCCGGCCGGGTGGGCGTCGTCCACGGTGTCGCCGCGGTCGCCTCGGCCAGGACCACGCACGCGGACGCGACGGCGAAGGTGCTGTCCTGGATGGGTTCCGCGCAGGGCCAGCGGCCGATCGCCGAGGGCGGGTACGCGTTCCCGGGCGTGACAGCCGACGAAGGGGCGTTCGTCGCCTACTGGAAGAAGCAGGGCGTGGACATCGCGGCGTTCCGGAAGGCGGCCTCCGGTAAGACGTTCCCCGCGCCGGTGGGCCCGCGGGTCAACGCCGGTGCCACCGCGATGGACCCGATCATGAAGGAGATCTTCCTCGGTCGTACGCCGGTCGGGAAGGGGCTGGCCGACGCGCAGCGCGCCGGCAACGAGGCCCTCAAGGAATAGGTGTGCCGCCCTGACAAGGCGGCCTTGA
The DNA here is from genome assembly GCF_040610475.1 of Actinopolymorpha sp. NPDC004070. Taxonomy (NCBI): domain Bacteria; kingdom Bacillati; phylum Actinomycetota; class Actinomycetes; order Propionibacteriales; family Actinopolymorphaceae; genus Actinopolymorpha; species Actinopolymorpha sp. NPDC004070. Next base: position 352,987 of record NZ_JBEXMJ010000005.1, read on the forward strand.
CAGCAGACGGAACGCTCCCGCCGGCCAGCAGGTCGGCGGGAGCGTGCCGGTGTTCCGCGTACGAAGTTCTGCGTACGAAGTTCTGCGTACGAACCGGAGGGTCAGCGAGCGGCGGCCAGCCGGCCCAGGACGGAGGCGAAGAAGCCGAGCCCGTCACTGGTCGGCCCGCACAGCGTCTCCACCGCGTGCTCGGGGTGCGGCATCAGGCCGACGACGTTGCCGGCGGCGTTGGTGATGCCCGCGATGTCGCGGTAGGAGCCGTTCGGGTTGTCGCCGAGGTAGCGGACGACCACCCGCCCCTCGCCCTCCAGCCGGTCGAGGGTGTCCTCGTCGGCGACGTACCCGCCCTCGCCGTTCTTCAGCGGAACGACGATCTCCTGACCGGCGGTGTAGGCGGAGGTCCAGGCGGTCTCGGCGTTCTCGACGCGCAGCCCCTGGTCGCGGCAGACGAACTTGCGCCGGTCGTTGCGAACCAGCGCGCCCGGCAGCAGGTGCGACTCGCACAGGATCTGGAAACCGTTGCAGATGCCGAGCACCGGCAGGCCGTTCTCGGCCGCCTCGATGATCGGGCCCATGATCGGCGCGAACCGCGCGATCGCTCCACACCGCAGGTAGTCGCCGTAGGAGAAACCGCCGGGCAGCACCACTGCGTCGACCCCGGCCAGGTCGGCGTCGCCGTGCCACAGCGCCACCGCCTCACCGCCGGCGATCCGCACCGCGCGGGCGGCGTCCCGGTCGTCCAGGGAGCCGGGGAAGGTCACCACTCCGATGCGCATGTCAGGCCTGCGTGGTGACGTGCTCGACCCGGACGGTGAAGTCCTCGATCACGGTGTTGGCGAGCAGCGTCTCCGCGGCCCGGCGCAACTCCGCGAGGCGCTCCTCGGTGAGCTCGCCGTCGACCTCGAGCTCGAACCGCTTGCCCTGGCGGACGTCCGCGATGCCGCCGAACCCCAGCCGCTCCAGCGCACCGGCGACCGCACGGCCCTGCGGGTCGAGAATGGCCCGTTTCGGCATGACATCGACCACGACCCTGGCCACGGGTGCCCCTCTCCTGGACGCGACTTGGACGCGACAACTTCGGCCAAGCCTAGCGAGCGGGGCCACCCGGGCCGCTTCCGCCTCGTGGCGAGTGTGCCGATCAGGCAATAGGCTGCCCACTCCGGTAGGGGATCGTACGAGGGGGCGCGTACATGTCGGAGGGACCGCACGACCCGAGGTCAGCCGAACCGGAACCACAGCATCGCCTCGACGCGCAGAGTCACCCGTTGCTCCCGGGTCGCTGGGAGACCCAGACGGGCCCGGCCGGGCGGCACGTCGGCCACGACCGGCTGCGGACCCTGCTGGCGGAGCTGGCTCCCGACCCGGCCGCACCCCGCCCGGACGCCGTACTGATCACGGCCACGCGTTCGGGGGACTCCGACGCCTACGCCGAACTTCTCCGGCGGCACGAACCCGCGGGCCGGCTCCTGCTCGCCTCCCTGCCCGCCGGCGCCCTGGCCGGGGACTCCCCGCACGGCGACTCCCCGACTGGTGACGCGGCCTCCCCGACGGTCGAGGACCGGCTGCGGGCGGCCGGCGACCATGTGCTCGCCACCGTCCACGCCGGCGCCGGTCCGCGGGCGGCGTTCCGTCCGTTCTTCCTCCGTGCGGTCCTGCGAGTGTCCACGTCCACGTCGCTGGACGCGGGGAACGGCCTGCACCGTTCCGGCCCGGAGCAGGATCCGGCAGACCCGGCAGGCCCGCTGGCAGCGGCTCACACCCGGGACCTCGCGGACCCCGCCGACAGGGCAGTGGCACACCTGCCGGAGTCCGTGCTCACCGCCCTGTGGCACGCCGCGGTCGAGCACGACTCCCCCGAGCGCCTCGCCGTCGTGCTCGGCGCCGAAGCCTCGGACGCGGCCGTCGCGGGATACCGCGCGCAGGCGGCGTTCCGGCGCGTCTACCTACGCCACCAGCTCGACGAGCGCGCGGACCTCCCGGCACCGTGCCGGGAGATCCTGGAGACGCTGGGCCGGCACACCTTCGACGGCCTGTACGACGAGGAGGCCGAGGAGGTCAGCGAGCACCTGCGGACCTGCACGAGCTGCACCGACCTGCACCGGCGGCTGGTCGCGGCCGGCGCCGCCCTGCCGGAGCGGCTGGCCGGACTCGTCCTCGGGCCGTACGCCACGGGCTACCTCGCCGCGCTGCGGCGAACCGGCCCGCCCGCGTTCGCGCTCGTCGACCCGAGCAGCCATCCGGTGGCCCCGCAGCCGGTAGCTCCCTCCTGGACCGAACGCCTCACCAGGTCCGGCCGGCAGCTGTGGACCGACTCGTGGACCGGCGCGAACGCAATGCGCGGCCGGACCGCCGGCGTCGCCGCGCTCGGCACCCTGGCCGCCGCCTCGGTGGCCACGCTGGCCTGGGGAACCGTGGCCGTTCTCGGCGGTACCGCGGCGCCCGTCACCGACGCCGACCAGGTCCGGGTGCCCGGCAGGGCGGTCGGGGACACCACGGCGGACGGGCCGGAGGACGACTGGATGGGCTTCGTGCAGGACTCACCCACCGCGCCGGTGGCGGGGGTCCTACGTCCGACGGCGCCGCCGACCGCCGCCGTGACCCCCGAGGCGATCGAGGCCGCGCGACCGGCGGCACGCTCGGACGTCGTCATCGACCGCCGCTCGCCGCAGGGGGTGAAGCCGACCGTGACGGACGGGCCGCCGACCGCGGCGCCCACCCCCACGCCGAGCCGAACGGCGACGTCGGCTCCTGTCCCTCCGCCGGCACCCGCCCCGCAACCCACCCGGACCCGTACGAGCACGCCGGCGCCTCCGCCGCCCAGCCACTCCTCGCCACCGCCGACCTCGGAGCCCTCGCCGCCCGCTCCCCCGCCGGACCCGGAGCCGACGCCCACACCGACGCCGACGACCGACCCGCCGCCGCCGGAGCCTCAGCCCACGCCGACGACCACCACGCCGCCAGACGCGCCGGCCTGACGCTCAGGCCTGACGCGCGGGCGGGTTCAGGACCAGGTGTCGCCGGTCAGGCGTTCGTACGCCTCGACGTAGCGCTGCCGGGTGGCGGCCACCACGTCCGCCGGCACCTCGGGCGCGGGCGGCTGCTTGTTCCAGCCGGTGGAGGTCGCCCAGTCGCGGACGAACTGCTTGTCGTAGGCGAACTGCGGGTGGCCCGGCTCCCAGGAATCGGCCGGCCAGAACCTCGACGAGTCCGGCGTCAGCAACTCGTCGGCGATCGTCATCGTCCCGTCCGGCGCGAAACCGAACTCCACCTTCGTGTCGGCGATGACGATGCCCTGCTCGGCCGCGATCTCCGCACCCCGGCGGTAGATCGCCACGGTGAGATCGCGCAGGTCGCCCGCGGTGTCCGCGCCGACCTTGCCGGCGACCTCGTCGTAGGTCATCGGCTGGTCGTGGGCGCCCACCGCCTCCTTGGTGGTGGGGGTGAAGATCGGCTCGGGGAGCTTCGATCCGTCCACCAGCCCGGGCGGGAGCGGTACGCCGCACACGGTGCCGCTGTCGGCGTACTCCACCAGGCCGGAGCCGGTGAGGTAGCCGCGCGCGATGCACTCGACCGGCACCATGGAAAGCCGCCGGCAGCGGATCGCCCGGCCGGAGAACTCCGCCGGGACGTCGGTGCTGGAGAGCACGTGATTGGGGGCGAGGTCGGCCAGCCGCTCGAACCACCACAGCGACAGGGCGGTGAGGATCCGCCCCTTGTCCGGGATCGGCGTGGGGAGAACGACGTCGTAGACCGAGATGCGGTCCGAGGCGACCAGGATCAGGTCGTCGCCGTCGGTGTAGATGTCACGGACCTTGCCCGAGTAGACGTGGGTGAGGCCGGGCGGCGGTGCGGGCTCGCTCATGGCTCCGATCCTTCCAGACCGGAGGTGCGCCGGCCGTCTCGCGGTGCCATCACCTCGAGTGCGTCCGCGTCGGAGGCCCGGGAGCGCAGGTAGTAGTCCGCCCACTCGGCCGCGTCGGGATACCCGGACTCGCGGGCGACGCGCTCGCACGCCGCGTCCGCGTCGAAGTCGGTCACCCGCAGGCTCACCCCCGGCCCGAGCAACGCCCAGTGCGCGCCGGCCCCGCCGTAGGGCATCCCGACGCTACCGGGGTTGACCACGAGGCGGCCGTTCGCCAGCCGGGCGTACGGCATGTGGGTGTGCCCGCAGACCACCGTGCGTACGGCGGGGTCGAGGCCGGCCAGCACCTCGCTCCACCGGTCCAGCCGCGAGTCGACCACGACGACCTCCTCGTCGTCGCGCGGGGTGGCGTGGCAGAACACGGTGGGCCCGAGCCCGTCGACGTCCAGCGTCACCGAGGTGGGCAGCTCCGCGAGCAGTGTCAACTGCTCCTTGCGCAGCTGCCCGGCCGCCCACCGCGCCACGGGATCGTCGGTGGCCATCGTTCCGGTGGCGGCGTACTCCACCAGCTCCCGGTCGGCGTTGCCGCGTACCCACACCGCGCGGTCGCCGAGCGCCGCCAGCGCGTCCAGCGTCTCCACCGGCTGCGGACCGGCGGCGAGGTCGCCGGTGAGCACGACTTGGTCGGCGGCGACGACGTCCGGCTCGGCCAGCACCGCCTCCAGCGCGGGCAGCACGCCGTGGATGTCGGACAGGACGGCGACGGTTCGCGACGACATGCGCCGAAGTCTGGCCCCGAACGCCGGGGTGGGCCAGGGCACTTCGCTGTCGGCGGAACCCGGCGCCCCCAGAACCCAACGCCCCGGCTACGTGATGTCCGCTGACCTACGCGATGCCACGTCCGCCTGCCAGGCCCGGTGCCGCGCGGTGAGCTCGGCGACCAGTTCTGGGTGTTCGGCGGCGAGGTCGCGTTCCTCACCGATGTCATCGCCGAGGTGGGTGAGCCGGTCGCCCACGCCGACCTCGGCGTGCTCGGTCCGCAGCAGCGCCTGAGCGTGCGGGCCGTCATCGGCGTGCCGGAGCTTCCAGTCACCGTGGCGGACCGCCCACTGGAATCCGCAGTCCCAGTGCAGCGTGTCGTGGCCCGGCGCGTCCGGTTCGCCCCGCAGCGCGGGCAACTGGTCGACGCCGTCGCTGTGCTCCCACGCCGTCTGGTCGGCGCCCGCTGCGGACAGCAACGTGGGATAGAGGTCCAGCGTGCTCACCAGCCGGTAGGTCGAGCGCGCACCCTGCGCCCCGGCGGTCCCGGCAGCACCACCGTCACTGCGGACGCCACCGGTACTGCCGACGCCACCGTCACTGCGGACGCCAGCGTCACTGCCGACGCCGCCACCCGGCCAGCGGACCAGGAACGGCACCCGGATCCCGCCTTCCCACAGCGTGTACTTCGTCCCGCGCAAGGGCGCGTTGACACCGAAGTTGCAGGTGGAGCCGCCGTTGTCGGTGGTGTAGACGACGATCGTGTCCTCGGCCAGGCCCCGGGTCTCCAGTTCGTCCAGCAGCCGGCCGATCTGGGCGTCCATGAGTTCCAGCTGGGCGAGGTAATAGTCCCGCCCGTCGGGCAGATCGGGCCAGATCGCGCCGTCGTACCAGTCGACGTACGCAGACACCGACGGGTCCCAGTCGTCGACCTTCGCCAACCCGCGCTTGACAAGCTCCTCCTCCGGCAGCTGGAAGCAGAAGTTGTGCACCGCGTTGAACGCCACCATCAAGAAGAACGGCTCGTCCTCGTGCCGCGCCACGAAGTCACGCGCCCGGGCGCCGATCTCGTCGGTCAGGAAGCCTTCCAGCTCCGACTCCTCGTCGCCGTCGAGCATCGGCTGCACGGCCATCCGCCACGACGCCTCCGGCCCGTACCGCTCCACCGCCGACCGGGAGTGGTGCAGGTAGTTGAGCCGGCCCATCTGCTGCCCGGCCAGGCCGTACCAGCTCTCGGCGAACCCGTGGTGCGGCGGACAGGCCCGGTCGCCACGTCCCTCACCGCCGTAGTGCACCTTGCCCAGGTACCCGGTGGCGAAGCCGAGGTCGGCGAAGCGTTCGGCCAGGGAGGGAAGGTGGTCGGGGAACGCGCTGGTGTCGAACCACCGGGCGCCCCACCGCTGCTGGTACTGGCCGCCGATCAGCCCGGCTCGCGAGGGGCTGCAGATCGGCGCGGTGACGTACGCCTGTTCGCAGGTGACACCGGTGGCCGCCAGTCGGTCGAGGGCGGGCGTACGCACCCGCGGGTCGATGCCGAGGGCGCCGCGGTCGGCGTACCCGTGGTCGTCGGAGACGACGAGCACGACGTTCGGCCGCCGGGAGTTCGTCGGTGGCGAAGGTGGAGACGCTGAGGCTGAGGCCATGGCGGCCATCCTCCCGCCGACGTGGCTGCTCACCCAGCCAGAACGGCGATAACGTCGGTCGGGTGACCACACCTGGACAGCTTCACCACGTCGAACTCTGGGTCGCCGACCTGGCCGCCACCAAGGAGAGCCTGGGCTGGTTGCTGGGCGAGCTCGGCTGGACCGTCTTCCAGGACTGGGCTGCCGGGATCAGCTGGCGGCTCGGCCCGACGTACCTCGTCGCCGAGCAGTCACCCGCGCTACGGCCCGGCCCGCACGACCGGTGCCGCGCCGGCCTGAACCACCTGGCGTTCCACATCGCCGGACGAGGCGAGGTCGACCGACTGGTAGCCGCCGCACCCGGCCACGGGTGGGAGCTGATGTTCGCCGACAGGCATCCGCACGCGGGCGGACCTGACCACTACGCCGGCTACCTCGAGGACGGCCAGGGCTTCGAGGTGGAACTCGTCGCATCCGGCTAGAAGACGTCGACGCTTCGGCAGAGGGGAGTCCAGCTCATGAGGAAGGTTCTCGTCGTCGGCGGAGGGGTCGCCGGCTGCGCCACCGCGCTCGCTCTTCACCAGCACGGCATCCCCGCTGTGGTCTACGAAGCGCGGTATGGCGCACGGCTTCCCCCGCGGCAGCCGCCAGAATCGCCCGGATTCTTGCGCGGAGGAATCCGAATCAGCGTTCATCCGCGCAGCATGCTTGACGGGCTCACATGAGGCCGGCCATCACGACGGCGAGCGCCCGGGCGTCGTCGGAGGCGTGCCCCGCGGCCATCGCCCGCTGGCAGGCCTCCCGGGCCGCGCCGGTCAGGGCGAGGTCGTCGACCTCGGCCAGGCACAGGTCGAGGTCCTTGCGCAGCAGGCCGAGCTCGAAGTTCGCCGGCTGGGCCTGCCCACTTTCCATGATCGCCCGGATCGGCGGGAACGCCGCGCCGAGCGGGCTGGCCTCGATCAGGGAGTTGATGAGGGACTGTTCCAGGTCCAGCTCGCGGCCGAGCCGCAGCGCCTCCCCGATGGCGGCGATCGAGGTGCCCAGGGTGAGGTTGACGACAAGTTTCGCGGCACTGCCGGTGCCGACCGGGCCCACCAGATCCACCTTGTCCGGGTCGCCCCACAGTTCCAGCAGCGGCCGGGCCCGCTCGAAGTCCTCGGCGTCGCCGCCGGCGAAGACCCGCAGCGTCCCCTCGGTGGCCGGGGCGACCGAACCGTAGACCGGCGCGTCGACGTAGCGCAGATCGCGCTCGGCCAGCCGGGCCGCGACCTCGCGGGACGCGGTGGGCCCGATGGTGCTGGAGTCGATTACCAGCGTGCCCGGCTCGGCGGCGTTCACCACGCCGTCGTCGGGGTCGAACAGCACGTCGCGGACGGCCTCGGGGGTGGCGAGCATGAGGACGACCACCTGCCGGCCGGCCACCGCCCGTGCCGGTGTGTCGGCGACCTGCGCGCCGTCGCGTCCGAACGGCTCGGCCTTGTCGCGGGTGCGGTTCCACACCGCCAGGTCGTACCCGGCGGTCAGCACGTGCCGGGCCATCGGCGCGCCCATCCGGCCCAGTCCGAGGAAGGCCACCTTCGGGAGATTCGTGTCGGGCATTGCCTGCTCCAAGCTGTCGGGGTCGCTGATCCTGGGTTCTACCCCGAGGCGGCCGCCCCGACCGTGGATCGACCCGTGAGCGGGATCATCGCCGCCGCCACGTCCTGTGCCACCTGTGGGGCCCGTACGCCCGGTAGCACCACTCCTCGTTCCAGACGTGCGGATACACCCCGTGCTGGAGGTACGCCGCGACCGAGCGGATCGGATACGACGCGTGGTCGTGCCAGAACCACCAGAACGGCAGGACCACCGCGACCGCGTAGTTGGCCAGCACCAACGGGACGTACGCCGGTCCGAACAGCCGGGCCTGCAGGACGTGGCCGCGCTCGTGGGCGAGCAGGGCCAGTGCGCCCGGTGAGTCGGTCGGTACGGCCGAAATCCCGGCGACGACGGTGCCGACCGTGGTGACGTACCGCACCCCACCCATCGCCGGCAGCGTTCCCCGCGCCAGGTGCAGTGTGCCGCCGTGCCGGCTCAGGTCCGCGACCAGGCGGTTCCCGGCGAGCAGGTTGCCGGTGAGCAGGACCCCGCCCAGCCAGGTGTTCGGCAGGCTCCAGGTGAGGTCGACGACGTACCGCGCGATCCCGCGAACGGAGGCGAGGTCGTACGGCACGAACGACGCGACCGCCCACCCGAACGCCGCGCCCGATACGCCACCGATCGCGAGCCCGGCGACCAGGCCGGAACGCCCGCCCGCCACAGCACCGAGCGCGCCGCCGACGCCGGCCGGCACCAGTCCCGCGACCACGCCGGCGCAGATCTCGGTCCACCGCCTCACCGCCGACGCCTCCCTCCCGCAGAAGTACGCCTTCAGCATCGGCCGGGCGGCCGCGCGGATCCAGGCCTACCCCAGGAACACGGCGTCCCTAGAGGATCGACTCGGGCGCGTACGCCGCCGCCTCCGGATAGCGCTCGGCCACCTCCTGTGCCCGGCGTACGACCTCGGCCACCTGCGCCGCCGCCGCGCCGGTGAAGGTCAGAGGGTCGTCGACCAGCGCGTCCAGCTCACCGCGGGACAGACCGAGCCGGCCGTCATCGGCGAGCCGGTCGAACAGGTCGTTGCGGTCCACGCCCTTCTCCCGCATCTCCAGCGCGACCCCGACGGCGTGCTCCTTGATCACTTCGTGCGCGGTCTCCCGGCCGACGCCCCGGCGTACCGCCGCCATCAGGATCTTCGTGGTGGCGAGGAACGGCAGGTAGCGGTCGAGCTCGCGCTGCACGACGGCGGGGAACGCACCGAAGTCGGCGACTACGGTGAGGAACGTCTGGAACAACCCGTCGGCGGCGAAGAACGCGTCCGGCAGGGCGACCCGGCGGACGACCGAACAGGACACGTCGCCCTCGTTCCACTGGTCTCCGGCGAGTTCGCCGACCATCGACAGGTAGCCGCGCAGCACCACGGCCAGGCCGTTCACGCGTTCACACGAGCGGGTGTTCATCTTGTGCGGCATCGCCGAGGAGCCGACCTGGCCGGGCTGGAAGCCCTCGGTGACCAGCTCGTTCCCGGCCATCAGGCGCACCGTGGTGGCGAAGCTGGACGGCGCGGCGGAGGCCTGGACGAGCGCGGACAGCACGTCGAAGTCCAGCGACCTCGGATAGACCTGCCCCACGCTGGTGAGCACCCGCTCGAACCCGAGGTGCTCGCTGACCCGGCGCTCGAGTTCGGCCAGCCGCGAGGCGTCCCCGTCGAGCAGGTCGAGCTGGTCCTGCGCGGTGCCGACCGGACCCTTGATCCCCCGCAGCGGGTAGCGGGTGAGCAGGTCCTCCAGGCGTTCCAGCGCGACCAGCAGCTCGTCGGCCGCGGAGGCGAACCGCTTGCCGAGCGTGGTGGCCTGCGCCGCGACGTTGTGGCTGCGCCCGGCCATCACCAGCGTGGAGTACTCCGCGGCCCGGTCGGCGAGGCGGACGACGGTGGCGACCACCCGGTCGCGGACCAGTTCCAGCGACGCCCGCACCTGCAGCTGCTCGACGTTCTCGGTGAGGTCGCGGCTGGTCATGCCCTTGTGGATGTGCTCCTGGCCGGCGAGGGCGCAGAACTCCTCGATCCGGGCCTTCACGTCGTGGCGGGTCACCTTCTCCCGCTCCCGGATGGAGTCGAGGTCCACCTGGTCGACGACGCGTTCGTACGCCTCGACGACTCCGTCGGGCACCTGGACACCGAGCTCCTGCTGGGCACGGAGCACGGCCAGCCACAGACGGCGTTCGAGAACGATCTTGTGCGCCGGTGACCACAGGTGGGCCAGCGGGGCGGAGGCGTAGCGGGCGGCGAGGACGTCGGGGATCACAGGCTGCGGCACGCCACCCATTGTCTCCCGGCTCACCTGCCGGCGATCTGCAGGTGCCAGCGCGCGGGCCGCCGGGCACGAAACCCGGTCGAACCGGGGCGTACTGGACGGCCGCTCCCCCGGTGGAGGCCGTCCGGTGTGTACCAGCCGGCGGAATACGCTGGCCGCCATGACAACACCCGCACGTGTCGCCGTTCAGATCCAACCGCAGCACGCCGACTACGCCCAGATCCGGCGAGCGGTCGCGGCCGCCGAGGAGGCCGGGGTCGACGTCGTTTACAACTGGGACCACTTCTTCCCGCTGTCCGGTGAGCCGGACGGCCTGCACTTCGAATGCTGGACCATGCTCGGTGCGTGGGCCGAGGCGACCTCCCGGGTCGAGATCGGCGCCCTCGTCACCTGCAACAGCTACCGCAACCCCGAGTTGCTCGCCGACATGGCCCGCACCGTGGACCACATCAGCGACGGCCGGCTGATCCTCGGCATCGGGGCCGGCTGGTTCGAGCGTGACTACACCGAGTACGGCTACGAGTTCGGCACCGCCGGCAGCCGGCTGAACGAGCTGTCCGCCGCCCTCCCCCGCATCACCGCACGGTGGGCGAAGCTCAACCCGAAGCCGACCCGCGACATCCCGATCCTGATCGGTGGCGGCGGGGAGAAGAAGACGCTCCGCTACACCGCCGAGTACGCCTCGATCTGGCACGGCTTCGGCGACGCCGAGACGCTCAGCCACAAGCGCGAGGTCCTGGACCGCTGGTGCGGCGAGGTCGGCCGCGACCCGGCGCAGATCGAGCGCTCCGCCGGGGTCAGCGGCTCCCCCGACGAGGTGGCCGAGGGCATGGTGGCCGCGGGGATCACGCAGTTCACGGTCGGGGTGTCCGGCCCGGACTACGACCTCGCCGAGGTCCGCGACTGGATCGACTGGCGCGACGACCACAACAAGCAACTCACCGCGAGCTGACCACAGCACGTCCTACGTGAGGCGGTCCCGGCGCCGGCCAGGCGTCGGGACCGCTGTGCGTCCGGCCTCCCGCTGTCCGGCCTCCCGCCGTCCGCGCCTGTGTCATGGGCAATTCCGCGAACACGCCAATCTCCGCTGCGGTGGGTGGTGCACCCGTAGCGTGGTGCGGGTACGCCGGAAGCGAACGCCGAACGACGCGGACCCACCGCGCCGACCAGACCTCGACCGGAACAGACCGGACGAGACCGGAACCGGGGGCCACCATGGACATGCCCGTCGTACGCAACTGCGCGGCCGACGCCTGCGCCTACAACCGCGACCAGGCCTGCCACGCGCTGGCCATCACGATCGGCGACTCGCAGATGGCCGCCTGCGACACCTTCTTCGGGATCCCCCGCAAGGGCGGGTCGCCGATGCCGGCGGGCCAGGTCGGCGCCTGCAAGATGGACGACTGCACGCACAACGTCGACCTGGAGTGCCAGGCGCCGGACATCAGCATCGGCCGGATGCGCGACTCCGCGGAGTGCATGACATACCAGCGCTCCTGAGTCACACCGGGAGCCACGGGCGCCCCGGCCGCGTCGAGCGCGCCGTTCACGACGTGGGTACGACGATCTCGCCCAGCGCTGCCTTCGCGGCGATGTCACTGCGGTGGTGCCCGCCCTCGACCGAGATCCGGGCCACCGCGTCGTAGACCCTGTCCCGCGCGAGCCGCAGGTCCGATCCGTACGCCGTCACCGCGAGCACCCGGCCGCCGGCGGTCACCAGCCGGCCGTCGGCGTCGCGTGCCGTGCCGGCGTGGATGACGTCGACACCCTCCAGCCGGTCGGCCTCCTCCGCGCCCTCGATCGGGTCGCCGCGCCGGGCGCTCTCGGGGTACCCGGCGGAGGAGATCACCACGGTGACCGCCGCGCCGTCCAGCCAGCGCGGCGGCTCGGCGCTGGCGAGATCCCCGGTTGCCGCGGCGTACAGCAGCCGCCCGAGCGGTGACTTCAGCAGCGCCAGCACGACCTGGGTCTCCGGGTCACCGAACCGGCAGTTGAACTCGATCACCCGGATACCGCGTGCGGTGAGCGCGAGCCCGGCGTAGAGAACGCCGACGAACGGCGTTCCCCGGTGCCGCAGCTCGTCGACCGTGGGCTGCAGCACGCGCGCCACCACGTCGTCGACGAACCCAGGCGGCGTCCAGTCCAGCGGTGCATACGCACCCATGCCGCCGGTGTTGGGCCCGGCGTCGCCCTCCCAGGCGCGCTTGAAGTCCTGCGCGGGAAGCAGGGGTAGGACCGTCGTTCCGTCACAGATGCCGAACAGCGACACCTCCGGGCCCGCGAGGTACTCCTCGACCACCACGCGTTCGCACCCGGCCGCGTGCGCGAGCGCCGCGTCCCGGTCCTCGGTGACCACGACGCCCTTGCCGGCCGCGAGCCCGTCGTCCTTCACGACGTACGGCGGACCGAACGCGTCCAGCGCGGCGGCCACCTCCTCGGGCTTCTCGCACACGTGCGCCATCGCGGTGGGCACACCGGCGGCGGCCATGACCTCCTTGGCGAACGCCTTCGACCCCTCGATCCGGGCGGCCGCGGCGGACGGCCCGAAGCAGGCGATCCCGCGGGCGCGTACCGCGTCGGCGGCACCGGCGACCAGCGGCGCCTCCGGCCCGATCACCACCAGGTCGACCCCCAGCCGGGCCGCGAGGTCGGCGATGGCGGCGTTGTCGGCGAGGTCGAGCGGGTGCAGGTGCGCGAGCGGCTCCATGCCGACGTTCCCGGGCGCCGCGTGCAGGGCGGAGACCTCCGGATCGCGCGACAGGGCGAGAGCGAGCGCGTGCTCACGGCCACCGGACCCGACGAGGAGTACGTCCATGGCCACGACCCTAGCGAGCCCGCGAGGCGGTCAAACCTGAGGTCGGCACCGAGGTCGGCACTGAGGTCAGCGCGGGTAGACGGTGCGCGGCCCGACCACCTCGGCGCCGAGCGCCTGGACGCGGTTTCGCAGTCCCCGGTCGGCGGTGACCACCACGACCCGCCGTCGGTCGGGTCCGGCCGAACGCACCAGGTCCACGATTGCGTCGTCGCCGGAGCCGCGCGCCGGAACGACGCGGACGGACGGCGTATCCGGCACGTCCCGCGCGGCGCCCTCGGTGACCAGCACCACCTCCGCCGGCGGGTCGACCACGCCGGGCAGCCCGGCAGCGGCGACGTCAGCGAGCGCGTCCCGGACCCGGGCGGCCGCACCGGAGCGGTCCCGCCACCAGCCGTCCGGCACCGAACCCATCACGTTGGCGGCGTCCACCACCACCAGCGTCGGCAGGTCAGCACTCATCGGCCGGGTCCTCCTTTGGGCGCGTGCTCAGATCAGCGGGCGGAGCGAGATGACCTCGTCGCGGCCCGGCCCGACCCCGATGCCGGCCACCGGGGCACCGATGAGCTCCTCCAGCCGGCGGATGTACGCCTGCGCCGCCTTCGGCAGGTCGTCGAAGGACCGGCAGCCGGAGATGTCCTCCCACCAGCCGTCGAGGTACTCGAAGATCGGCTGGGCGTGGTGGAAGTCGGTCTGCGTCATCGGCATCTCGTCGTGACGTACCCCGTCCACGTCGTACGCCACACATACCGGCACCCGCTCGAAGCCCGACAGCACGTCCAGCTTGGTGATGAAGTAGTCGGTGAAACCGTTGACGCGGGTGGAGTAGCGCGCGATCACCGCGTCGAACCAGCCGCAGCGGCGGGCCCGGCCGGTGGTCACGCCGTACTCCCCACCCACCTTGCGCAGGTGCTCGCCGTCGGCATCGTGCAGCTCGGTCGGGAACGGCCCCGCACCCACCCGCGTCGTGTAGGCCTTGAGCACGCCGACCACCCGGTCGATCCGGGTCGGGCCCACACCGGCACCGATGCAGGCACCGCCGGCCGTCGGGTTGGAGGAGGTGACGAACGGATACGTGCCGTGGTCGACGTCCAGCATCGTCGCCTGCGCACCCTCCAGCAGCACGACCTTGTCCTCGTCGAGCGCCTTGTTGAGCACCGCGGAGGTGTCGGTGACCTTGGGCCGCAGCGCGTCGGCGTACCGCAGGAACCCGTCCACGATCTCGTCCACCGTGATGGCGCGGCGGTTGTAGACCTTCACCAGCAGGTGGTTCTTCTGCTCCAGCGCACCCTCCACCTTCTGGCGGAGGATGCTGGGGTCGAAGAGGTCCTGCACGCGGACGCCGACCCGGTTGACCTTGTCGGCGTACGTCGGACCGATGCCGCGGCCGGTGGTGCCGATCTGGTTCTTGCCGAGGAAGCGTTCGGTCACCTTGTCGACCGTCGCGTGGTACGGCGCGATGAGGTGGGCGTTGGCCGAGATCAGCAGCCGGTCACAGCTCACACCGCGCGACTCCAGCATGGCGATCTCGTCCAGCAGGACGGCCGGGTCGACGACGACGCCGTTGCCGATCATCGGCACGCAGTCGGGAGTGATCACACCCGAGGGCAGCAGGTGGACGGCGTAGGACTCGCCGTCGACGACCACGGTGTGGCCCGCGTTGTTGCCGCCCTGGTAGCGGACGCAGTAGTCGACCGAACCGCCGAGCAGGTCGGTGACCTTCCCCTTGCCCTCGTCGCCCCACTGGGCGCCGACTAGCACGATCGCGGGCATCAGAGTGGTCCTTCCGGTGGCGGTACTTGGGGCTGCGGTCACCGCGGGGCTTGAACATCGCCGTGCGGGCACGCAGAATCGCAGATCACGGCCCTTGCGCGGGCAAGGGTAGTCGACGCTCGGACGAGGCTCCGGCAGTAGGGCCGCCGGGCGTCACCGGTGGCCTGGGTCGCATGCCGTGATCCGGGCCACGATCCGCAGGACAGCCTCTTCGAGGCAGTGACGGTAGGGTGCCGGACGTGGAGTCCCTGCTCGTGGTGACCAACCCAGACGGTGACGGTTCGGGCGACCAGGGGATCCCGGACTCGATCAGCGAGGCCATCGGCATCCTGCGCACACAGGCGGACGTCCATGTCTGCAAGGTGTCCATGCCGGGTGACCTGGACGGCGCCCTGCACCGCCGGGGCGGTCGCAAGATCGTGGTGGCCGGCGGCGACAGCGACCTGCACACCGTGGTCGGCGCGCTGCACAAGCGCAACGAACTCGACGACGCTGTCCTCGCGATCCTCCCGGACGGGCCGGAATCGGACTTCGCTCGGTCGGCGGGCATTCCCGACGACCCGGCACGAGCCGCCGAGGTCGTGCTTCACGGTGTGGAACGCCGGTTCGACCTGCTGGAGGACTGCCGCGGCGACATCGTGGTGAGCACCGTCCACCTCGGCGTCAGCGGACGCCCGCACCGGCCGCGGATCTGGCCGATGCGGTCCGGGGAGGCCGACGTCGGCAGCTCCGGCGGCACAGTCGGCTCAGGCGGCGCCGACGGCGCGGGCCTGGCCGGGATCCCCGTGCTGGCCGCGCTGCACGCCCTGCACGACGCGGACCACCCACGCGCCCGGCCGTTCCACGTCCGGATCGAGGCCGACGACCAGGTGGTCACCGACTTCGACCGGCCCGTACTCCAGGTGGCCGTCACCAACTCCACGTCACCGTCACCGAACGCGGCGGCCGAGGGCACCGCGGGCTCCGACGACGGGCCGGACCCGGACCGCTCGGCTGCGGATGCCGAACTCGCCGACGGGTACGTGGACGTCGTGGTCAACTTCGCGGTGGATCCGATCGCCCGGGCCCGCCGCGCACTGAAGCTCGGCCACGACAACGACGACGACACGGTGACGGTGCGGGCGCGCCGGGTGAGCGTGGCGGGACAGCGCTTCCGGCTCAACTCCGACGGACAGGACAGCGGCACCGAACGCCGGTGCACCTGGAACGTCGTACCCCAGCGCCTGCGGGTGATCGTCCCGGCGGACAGCTGACGGTCAGCGCCGTCGGGCTCGGCGGGATGCCGATGTCCGCGAGTCCGTCGGCGCGCTCCGCGACCTGCTGGACGCCGGCAAGATCGCGATGGCCGGGCGGCCGGAGGTAAGCCAGTGAGGTCAGCCGGCGAGGCCGAGTTCCTTGGCGGCGGTGGCGCTGGACTCGGCCAGGAACGCCGAGCAGCGTTCGGCCTCGTCCGCCTCGCCGATCGAACCGGCGGCCTTGGCCAGTGCGGCGAGCGCGCGAAGGAAGCCGCGGTTCGGTGTGTGCTCCCACGGC
The DNA here is from genome assembly GCF_040610475.1 of Actinopolymorpha sp. NPDC004070. NCBI lineage: Bacteria > Bacillati > Actinomycetota > Actinomycetes > Propionibacteriales > Actinopolymorphaceae > Actinopolymorpha > Actinopolymorpha sp. NPDC004070. Next base: position 369,241 of record NZ_JBEXMJ010000005.1, read on the forward strand.
ACCGGGCCGTGGCCGCGCCATCCGCTTCGCCGCAGCGAGTCCAGGCCGCGGTGGTAGCCGACCCGGGCGTACGCGTAGGCGTCCAGGTCGCGCCCCTCGTCGAGCGCGCGCTCGGCCAGCAGCGCCCAGGCGAGGGAGTACGTCGGGTGGGCGCGGGCGACGTCGGCGGCGTCCGTGCCCTCGTCCAGGGCGGCGCGCGCGGCGGTGTCCTCCGGGAGTTCGGTGGCGGGCGGCTCGCCCAGCAGGTTCGTGCTCATGCGCCCATCCTGCCGCCTACGCGACTGCCTCCCCGCGCCGCCCGGTCTGCACACCTCCAGGCGGGTGCGATGCGCCGGACATGGTCGCGGCGACGCCCCTCGTAGGCCCAGGGTTACCGGGTCGTCCGAAGCGTCGCCGCTGTCCATTAAGTTTCACGGACCTGGCGAAACGCGCGCAATACTTCAAGCCGGGAGAGTTCCCGGTAATCCTGGCCGGATACGGCCGTCGTACCACGACGCGGGTAAACGTTGATCAAACTGCCGGGTAAACGTTGCACATCGTCAGCCAATGCCCCGCTGAGAGAACGCAAGGAGCCAGGACGGTGAACACCGTCCTGGCTCCTGCATGTTCGAACGAAGCGCTCAATCCAGCTGTCGCCGACCCGAGCCGGCACCGGGCACCGGGGCACGGCCGGCCCTCGAGGAGGCCGGCCCGGAGGCGTCACTTCCCGAGCGTCGTACCGGTCGAGCGGAGGTTCTCGCAGGCCTCGACGACCCGCTTGGCCATCGTCGCCTCGGCGGCCTTGCCGTACGCCCGCGGGTCGTACGCCTTCTTGTCGCCGACCTCGCCGTCGACCTTCAGCACGCCGTCGTAGTTGCGGAACATGTGGTCGACCACGCCGCGGGTGAAGGCGTACTGCGTGTCGGTGTCGATGTTCATCTTCACCACGCCGTAGTCGAGCGCGGAGCGGATCTCCTCCAGCAGCGAGCCGGAGCCGCCGTGGAAGACCAGGTCGAACGGCTTCTCCTTGCCGTACTTCGCGCCGACCGCCTCCTGGATCTCCTTCAGGATCTCCGGGCGCAGCTTGACGTTGCCCGGCTTGTAGACGCCGTGCACGTTGCCGAACGTCAGTGCGGTGATGTAGCGGCCGTGCTCGCCCAGGCCGAGCTCCTCGACCGTGCGCAGGCCGTCGCCGACGGTCGTGTAGAGCTTGTCGTCGATCGCGCCGACGATGCCGTCCTCCTCGCCACCGACCACGCCGACCTCGATCTCGAGGATGACCCGGGCCGCGGCCGCCTTGGCCAGCAGGTCCTTGGCGATCTGGAGGTTCTCCTCCAGCGGCACCGCCGAGCCGTCCCACATGTGCGACTGGAACAGCGGCTCCTCACCGCGCTTCACCCGCTCCGCCGACAGCTCCAGCAGCGGCCGGACGAACTTGTCCAGCTTGTCCTTCGGGCAGTGGTCGGTGTGCAGGGCGACGTTGACGGGGTAGCCCTTGGCGACCTCGCGGGCGTACGCCGCGAACGCGGCCGCACCGGTGACCATGTTCTTCACCGTGGAGCCGGACAGGAACTCCGCGCCTCCGGTGGAGACCTGGACGATGCCGTCGCTCTCCGCCTCGGCGAACCCCCGGAGCGCAGCGTTCAGCGTCTGCGACGAGGTGACGTTGATGGCCGGGTAGGCGAACGCGCCCTCCTTGGCGCGGTCGAGCATCTCGGCGTAGGCCTCAGGCGTGGCAACAGGCATGGGCGCTCCTCGAACTGGTCTGTCGGTCCTGCTCACGCCAAGTATCGCCGAGGCGACCGGGCCGGGGCAGGCCACCCTCCGGCTCAGCGCGTCGCGGGCACCCGGCGGACCTCCCCGCACTCCGCGGTCAGCGGCCCGGCTGCCAGGGGACCCGGCCGGCGTCGCTGGCCCGGGCGAGGTCGATGTGCACCTGGTAACGGTCGCCGCGGTACCAGGAGGTGATCTGTTCGACCGGCCGGCCGCGGGCGGTGGAGGTGCGGTCCAGCACCAGCAGCGGGGCGCCCACGGTGACACCGAGGATCCGGGCGGTCTGCGCGTCGGCCACCTCCGAGCGGAGGGCCTGCTTGGCCGCGTCGATCACCACGCCGTACGACCGGGAGAGCACGGCGTACAGCGACTGGGACAGGTCGCGGTCGAGCAGGCCGGGCGCCCGGTCGGCGGCGTACCAACCGTCCTCCAGCGCCATCGGCACGCCGTCGGCGATCCGCAGGCGTTCGACGCGGTAGGCGGTCCGGGCGGCGGTGAGTCCCAGCGCACGGCGGACCGGCGCCGGCGGAACGGCCTCGATCGAGCGCAGCACCACGGTCGCCGGCTCGTGGCCGCGGCGGCGCATGTCCTCGGTGAACGACGTGAGCTCCAGCATCGAGTCGACCCGGGGTGCCGCGACGAACGTGCCCTTGCCCCGCACGCGGTAGAGGCGGCCCTCGGAGACCAGCTGGCCGATCGCCTCCCGCACCGTCATCCGGGACACCCGGTGCGCGGCCATCAGGTCGCGCTCGGACGGGATCGCCGCGTCCGGGGAGAGCTCGGTCTCGATCAGCGACTCCAGGATCCGCCGCAGCTGCGCGTGTTTGGGCACCGGACCGTCGGTGACCACCCGGTGACGTTCGTCCACCGTCGGCACCTCCCGTCCGGGCCGCCCGCCAGGCGTTCTAGGGTCGCTCCGACACCGTGAGCAGCCTCGTCGCGAGCATCGTGCCACGACGGGGTGTGCCCACACACGAGCCTCGCTGATGATTTCGGAGTCGCCGCATGACCACCCAGATGGCCCGGGAGATCGCTGAGCAGCCGGAGGCGGTTGCCCGGACCCTGGACGGTCTCCGTCCGCTGCGCGGCGAGCTGCACCGCCTCGCCGAGGGCACCCGTCACATCCTGTTCGTCGCCCGCGGCTCCTCCGACAACGCCTGCGTCTACGGCCGCTACCTGGTCGAGACCCACGCCCACCGGATGGCGGGACTCGCCGCGCCGAGCGTGGCCACCCACTACCACGCCGAGGTCGACCTCACCGACGCGCTGGTCGTGTGCGTCTCGCAGTCCGGTGAGACCCGCGAGATCGTGGAGACCCAGGAGTGGGCCGCCGGTCGCGGCGCCCGGACGGTCGCGGTGACCAACGACGGGACGAGTGCGCTGGCCCGGGGTGCCGACCTGACTCTCGCCACCGACGCCGGCCGCGAGTACGCCGTACCCGCCACCAAGACCTACACCACCCAGCTCACCGCGATGGCCGTCCTGGCCACCGCCCTCGCACCCGACCCGACGTCCCTGGACGCCGACCTGGCCCGGGTTCCCGCGCAGATGTCGGAGCTGGTCGAGCGGCGGGAGGGCGTGGACGCGGCGGCCGCCCAGCTGGCGAAGTCGGCGGAGACTCTCGTGTCCGGGCGCGGGCTGCTGTTCGGTACCGCGCTGGAGGTGGCGCTGAAGCTGGAGGAGACCTGCCTGCGGCCGGTCCGCGGCCTGTCGTACGCCGACCTGCGGCACGGCCCGATCGCGGTCGTCGACGCCGACGTGGCGGCCATCGTGGTCGCGGCGAAGGACGGCCCGGTGGTGGGCGGACTCACCGAGGTCGCCACCGACCTCGCCCGCCGGGGCGCCACCACCATCGGGATCGGCGGCGACGCGGCGTTCGGCGCCGCGTGCGCGCTGTCGGTGCCGGGACCGGACCTGCCGGAGATGGTGGCGCCGCTGGCCGCCGTCGTGCCCGGGCAGCTCATGGTGGAGAGCCTGGCCCGCCGGCTCGGCCTGGACCCCGACGCACCGCGTGGGCTTTCCAAGGTCACCCAGACCGACGCGGGCTGAGCCGCCGTCGCGCTCGTACTCCTCGTCCCTCTCGTACGTCTGTCGTACGTCCAGCATCCGCGTGGGAATCCGCCTCGGCCCGCGATCGAAATTCGGTCGCGGGCCGTCGCGTACCCGCACTAGGGTCGCGGCCATGTGCATGTGTGCGTGCGCGTTCTTCATCCGCCTGCGGTTGGACCGCCCCACCGATCTCTCGGTGACGGTCTGACCCAGGCGTCTTCGCGCCGGCCGGGACTTTCCTCGCCGGTCTGGTGCCTTCCGGCTGACCCCTCGCGGCACACCTCCGCCCGGTTGCCTCTCTTCGGCTGCTGTCCGGTCGTCGTTCCTCCCCGCGTGCCGGCGTGACCTCCCGAGTGCTCTCGGTGGGGCCTTTTCACGGCTCCCATCCGCAGCGCACCCCTCGAGGATCGTCATGCCTGCCCGTACGCCCCGCTCGTCCGCTCCTGCCCGCTCGTCCACGCCTGCTCGCTCGTCCGCTCGTCGGTCCGCCAACCACCACGGGATCCACCTGCTGCGGTCCGCCGCCGCGGTGCGCGGGCTGGTCGAGTCCGCCGGCCTCGGGCCGGACTCCCTGGTGCTGGACCTCGGCGCCGGGCCGGGAACGCTCACCGCTCCCCTCGCCCGCACCGGCGCCCGCGTCCTCGCCATCGAACGCGACCCCGGATTCCTCACCCGGCTGGAGCGCCGGTTCGGCGACCACCCGAACGTCCGGGTGGTCGCCGGTGACCTGGTGAAGGTGCCGCTGCCACGCCGGCCGTTCCAGGTGGTCGCGTCCATCCCGTACGACCTGTCCACCCTGCTGCTGCGCCGGCTGCTGCCGGACGCGAACGGCGACGCGAGCAGCCTGGCCGCCGCCGACCTGGTGGTCGAGTGGGGCTTCGCCCAGCGCGTCAGCCGCGCGCTCCCCCGCGACCTGGAGACCGCCCGGTGGGGCGCGACGTACGAGCTGGGGGTGATCCGCCGGGTCCGGGCGGCGGCGTTCGCACCCGCGCCGTCGGTGGACTCCGCGCATCTGCGGGTCCGGCCCCGTCCCGGACTGGCCGGCAGGCGCGTCCGGCTGGTGCTGTACGCGATGCTGGCCGAGGCGTACCGGTGGCCGGACCAGCCGGCGCGCACCGTGGTCGCCGGCGTGGCCGGCCGGTCGGCGGCCCGCCGGATCCTCGGCGACGCGGGCCTGGAGCGGGGAGTTCGCGCGGGCGCGGTCCCGGTCGACGGGTGGGCCGGGCTCGCGCGGTCGGCGCTCGACCTGTCCCGGCAGGGGCGATGAACGCCAGTGGAACGGCACCAGTGAGCCGCCGGCGCCTACCTGCGTCCGCGCACCTCCGCCGCCGGACGGCCCAGCACCGGGCGGGTGTCGACCGTGCCGTCGACGATCCCGTCGGCGAGGTCTGCCAGCCGGATGCGGTTGCGCCGGGCGTACCCGCGCAGCTGGGTGAACGCCTCGTCCACCCCGAACCCGCCGCGTTCGGCGAGGATGCCCTTGGCCTGCTCGATCACCACCCGGCTGTCCAGCGCCGACCGCAACTGGTGGGCCAGCACGCCGGACTGCCGCAGCGCCCGCCGGCGTACGACCGTGGCGGCGGCGACGTCGGCCAGTCCCTGGGCGAGGGTCAGCGCGTCGTCGCCGGGCCAGATCTCGGCCGCAGCCTCGCATGCGGTGCCGGTCGCGGGCGCCGCACGGTGGAGGGTGATCGCGCCGATCACCGCGCCCCCCACCCGCAGCGGCAGGGCGTACGCACCGGTGTAACCGGCACCGAGCGCCAGCGCCGCGAACCGCGGCCATCGGTCCAGCGCCGTGCCCAGGTCGGGCGTTCCGACCGCGGCGAAGGTGCGGAAGCAGTCCACGCCCGGGCCGTCCGGCCCGGCCAGCGCGGCGGCCTCGACCTGCGCCACCACGTCGTCGGAGGAGGCGGCGACACCGAGCGCCCCGTCGTCGCCGGCGAGCAGGACCCCGGCGGCACCGATGTCCAGCAGCGAGATGGCGCCGCGGACGAGGGAGCCGAGATGATCGCCGGCGTCCCGGTCGTCCTGGTCGTCCGGCGAACCCGCGAGCGCCACGAACGCCGCTATGAGTTCCCGCTCGGTCACTGTCCGCATCGCGCACAGGGTAGACCCGCGCGTCGCGGCTGTCGTCACCGGACCGGCCGTGCGACCGGGGAGGACTGCGGGATGGGAGACGGTGACGTTCCGAAACGAGAAGGTCACCTTTTGTCCGACAATCCGGTAACCCCGGGTTCCTGCACCGCTACCGGACCGCTATGGTCATCTCGCGATGTCCGCAGGTGGCCATCGCGGCAGCCGCCCAGGCCCCTGGCAGCGGCCTGCGCCGACCACGCGCCACCGCGCATCGCCGGCGAGCAGCGTCCCCAGCCGTCGCGGGCCCGTTTCGAAACGCCGGTTCGAAACACCGCCCCGCGTCGGCCTGACTGACATTCCACCGAGCACCATGCCGTACGCCCGATGCGCCGGGCGGTCGCTGGAGGGGGCGACCGCAGGCCCACCGAGGTGTCCGAACGGGTGCTCCGGCCGGGGGCGAGGGGACCCACCGGCCCGGCGCCGGAGCGGATTTCGGAGGCGGATCCGCTCCGGTGCCGACGATCTCCCCCGGGCCTGCCCGGGGGTCACCCACCGCCCGCGCCCCGACTACGGCATTCGGCGTACGCCGGACCGTCGGTGAGCTCGCGCGGTCGGCCGTTCGGCAGAGGTGCCGGCCCGTCCGCGTGACGAGGCTGGACGCATGAGCAGACGAACGCCCGCACAGCCATCCGCGCCGGCTCCGGCAGGCGCTTCCACCTCGGGCACGCCGGCACCAGCACAGACCACGACGGCAACGCCGGACCGCGCGTCCACGCCCTGGCCGGTCCGGCTGGGGTACGCCGCCACCGCGTGGTCCGCCCTCTACGCCGTCCTCGGTCTCTTCTGGACCGCGGGCGGCCCCGGATTCCCGTTCGGGCCCGGCCACGACCCGACGCGGTTCGAGTCGGTCCTCGGCTCGGTGCCGGCCGACGTCGCCGCACCCGCCCTCGCCGCGTTCGGCATCCTCGGCGCGGCGCTCGGCCTGGCGGCCACCCGCGCGCTGGCCGCCGGGCGCACCCTCGGCCGGGCGGCGCCGGTGTTCGCCGGGTACGCCGCGGTCAGCGCGCTGGCCCTGCTGGTCGTCGTGCCCGACCGGCGGGTGCTGATGCTGGTGGCGTACGCACCGATCCTTGCCGGGATCGGCCTCTACGTTCTGGTCACCGGCTCCTCGATGCCGCACATCGTCGACCCGGGCCTGTGGACGGTCACCCACCAGGCGGTGTTCGTGCTCGGCGGCCTGGCGTGGGCCGGGCTCGCGGTGGCGACCGCCCGCCGCTACCGCGCCGCCTGCCTGGCCTGCGGCCGTACGCCCGGACGGGTCTCGCGCTGGACGACGCCCGCCGCGGCGGCGAGGTGGGGGCGCTGGGCGGTCGGCCTGGCCGTGGTGGTTCCCCTCGTCTACGCCGCGACCCGATGGGCCTGGGCGCTCGGAGTGCCGCTCGGCATCGACGAGGAGTTCTACCGGCAGGGCAAGCAGGACGGCATGTGGATGGCGGGCGCGGCGCTGGCGTCGCTCGGCATCCTCGGCGCGATCCTCACCCTGGGACTCGTCCAGCGGTGGGGCGAGGTCTACCCGCGCTGGGTGTGGTTCCGGGCCGGCCGTACCGTGCCGCCGAAGGTCGCCGTCGTACCCGCGGCGCTGGTGTCGGTCATCGTCACCTCGGCCGGGCTGGAGTACTGGCGGCTGATCCAGCGACCCGAGTTCGCCGAGCAGTGGTGGGCCACCATGGGACCGGAACTGTTGTGGCCGCTGTGGGGCGCCGGACTCGCCGCCGCCACGCTGGCGTACCACCTGCGCCGGCGCGGCAGTTGCCGGACGTGCGGACAGGCCTGACCGGGACACCTCGGCGCGCGCCGGGCCGGTCCACTCCGGCTACGGTAGGCGCGCGGGGTTCCCGATCCGGAGGTGGCGAGGTGTCCGAACGCAGGCCGGTCGAGAGCTGGCTCGCCGACATGGACGGCGTGCTCGTCTACGAGGGCCAGCCCGTCCCGGGCGCTCCGGAGTTCGTCGCCCGGCTGCGCGAGTCGGGCAAACGGTTCCTGGTTCTCACGAACAACTCGATCTACACCGCGCGCGACCTGAGCGCCCGGCTGCGGTCCGTCGGACTGGACGTCAGCGAGGACCTGATCTGGACTTCCGCGCTGGCGACCGCGGCGTTCCTCGCCGACCAGGCACCCGGCGGTAGCGCCTTCGTGATCGGCGAGGCGGGACTGATCACCGCCCTGCACGGCATGGGGTACGTCCTCACCGATCGCAACCCCGACTACGTCATACTCGGCGAGACGCGCACCTACAGCTTCTCCACCATCACCACCGCCATCCGGCTGGTCGAGCGCGGCGCGCGGTTCCTGGCCACCAACCCCGACACGGTCGGCCCCTCGCCGGAGGGGCCGCTCCCGGCGACCGGGGCGGTGGCCGCGCTCATCACCAAGGCGACCGGCGTCGAGCCCTACTTCGTCGGCAAGCCGAACCCGCTGATGATGCGCAGCGCGCTCAACCGCATCGAGGCGCACTCGGAGAGCACCGCGATGGTGGGCGACCGGATGGACACCGACGTCATCTCCGGCATCGAGGCCGGCCTGCGCACCGTGCTGGTGCTGTCCGGGGTCACCCGGCGCCAGGACATCGAGCGCTATCCCTACCGCCCCTCGCTGGTGGTCGACTCCGTCGCCGACCTGGTGGACGAGGTCTGAGCCGAGGTCCGAGCCGAGGTCCGAGGCGACGGTGGCTGGTCCGGAGTCTGCCCGGCCGGTTCCGCGCCGGGCCGCTGGTCGTAACGGTGCCGGCGTACCCACGCGTGCATCGCCACCGCCGCGGCCGCGCCTGCGTTGACCGAACGGGTCGAGCCGTACTGCGCGATGGAGAGTACGTCCGTGCACGCCTGGCGGGCGGCCTCGGACAGGCCCGGGCCCTCCTGCCCGAACAGCAGCACGCATGCCCGGGGCAGTTCGTACGTCTCCAGCGCGACGGCACCGGGCAGGTTGTCCACGCCGAGCAGCGGCAGGTCGTGCTCGGCGGCCCACGCGGCCAGCGCGCCGACATCGGGATGGTGGCGTACGTGCTGGTACCGGTCGGTCACCATGGCGCCGCGGCGGTTCCAGCGCCGCCGGCCGACCACGTGCACCTCCCGGGCGAGGAAGGCGTTCGCCGTGCGTACGACCGAGCCGATGTTCAGGTCGTGCTGCCAGTTCTCCACCGCGACGTGGAAGTCGTGCCGGTGCGTGTCCAGGTCGGCCACCACCGCCTCCCGGCGCCAGTAGCGGTAGCGGTCGACGACGTTTCGCCGGTCGCCCTGCTCGAGCAGTTCGGGGTCGTAACGCGGGTCGTCAGGCCACGGCCCCACCCACGGACCCACGCCGACCTGCGGGTCGGACAGGTCGGGCTCGTGGCGGTGGCCGGGCTCGTCGCGGTGGCCGGGCTGCGCTGGATCGTCACGGAGTCGCACCGCACCATCTTCGACGGATGCCCTGCATACAGGTCCGCGGGCCCCGCCCCGGGCAAGGTTCCGGGCCGCGTCCACCACACCGGCCTCGCGTACCCGGACGGGACGGGCATTCCGGACAGGACCGCCCGAACATTCCGCAGCAGGAGGCCGGACGGCCCGGAGAGTTCCGGGGTTGGCCAGCTAGGCTCTCTGAGTGCCACCCACGACGACACTCGCGCTCCTTCCCTCCTGGCTCGACGCCCAGAAGATCCTGGACACGCTCGGCCCCTACGCGCTGGTCGGGGTGTTGCTCATCATCTTCGCCGAGTGCGGGCTGCTGATCGGCTTCTTCCTGCCAGGCGACTCGCTGCTGTTCACCGCCGGGCTGCTGGTGGCGACGGGCTCGATCGGCACGCCGCTGTGGCTGGTGTGCGTCCTGGTCGCGGTCGCCGCGGCCGTGGGCAACTTCGTCGGCTACGCCATCGGCTTCCGTGCGGGGCCACGGGTGTTCGGGCGGGAGGACTCCCGGCTGTTCAAACGGGAGTACGTCGACAAGACGCAGGACTTCTTCGACAAGTACGGCGCCCGCGCCATCGTGCTGGCCCGCTTCGTCCCCATCGTGCGGACGTTCATCACCGTGACCGCGGGTGTGGCGAGGATGAACTTCCGCCGCTACGCCACCTACACCTCGATCGGCGCGGTCATCTGGGGCGCCGGGGTCACCGTCCTCGGCTTCTTCCTGGGCCGGATCGAGGTGATCCGCACCAACATCGAGCTGATGCTGGTCGTGGTCGTTCTGGTGTCCGTGGTCCCGATCGGTCTGGAGTACCTCCGGATGCGGGCGACCCACCGAAACGGTCACCAGGCCGTCCCTGCGCCGGAGGCGGAGACCGAAACGCCCCAGGCCGACCGGTACAGCTGAACGACACGACTGCCCGGCACAACCCACCGGAACGACTGACCGGCGGCTTCCGCTACTGGTCGCCGGGCGGTGTCTGGGACGGGGTGCCCAGCGCGCCGAAGTCGATCGCCGGTGCGGCGCGCACCTGCGCCTCCTCGACCTCGAAGTACTCCGCCTTCTCGAAGCCGCAGCGGGCGGCCAGCAGGCTGGAGGGGAACGCCCCGACGCGGGTGTTGTACGCCCGTACGTTCGCGTTGTAGAAGCGCCGACCGGCCGCGATCCGGTCCTCGGTCTCGGCGACCTGCCGCTGCAGGTCCGCGAACTCCTCGTCCTTCCCGAGCGCCGGGTGCCGGTCGGCCACCGCGAACAGCCGCCGCAGCGCCTCCGCGAGCGCTGCTTCGCGGCCGGCCCGTAGGGACAGGTCGCCGCCACGCGCCGCCACGTCGGCCCGCCGGACGACCTCGTCGAACACCTCGGTCTCGCCGTGCTCGTGCGTACGCACCGAGGTGAGCAGGCCGGGCACCAGGTCGTACCGACGGTGGAGTTCGACGTCCACCTGCCGCCAGGAGTCCTGGACGAGGTTGCGCTGGCTGACGAACCGGTTGTACGACACCACCCCGCCCGCGACAGCCAGCACGACGAGGACGACGGCTGCGGCGATCCAGATCACGCGGACCTCGTTTCTGCGGCACGGCCGGACTCGTCCGGGACTGTGGGGCCGGGGCGAGACATGCCCTGACTACCCCAGGCCGAGGTCGGTGAGTCCGTAGACGTACCGGTAGGGCAGCCCGGCCGCCTCGACCTTCGCCTGCGCACCGGTGCTCCGGTCGGCGAGGACGGCCACCGCGACGACCTCCGCGCCCGCCTCGCGCAGTGCCTCCACCGCGGTGAGCACCGACGAGCCGGTGGTCGAGGTGTCCTCCACCGCGAGCACCCGCCGGCCGGCCACGTCGGGTCCCTCGATCCGGCGCTGCAGGCCGTGCCGCTTCTCCTCCTTGCGGACGACGAACGCGTCCAGCCGCCGTCCCTGCGCCGCCGCCGCGTGCAGCATCGCGGTGGCCAACGGGTCGGCGCCGAGTGTCAGGCCGCCCACGGCGTCGAAGTCGAGGTCGCCGGTGAGCTCCAGCATCTGCCGTCCCACCAGCGGCGCGGCCGCACCGTCGAGAGTGATCCGGCGCAGGTCGATGTAGTAGTCGGCGGTCTTTCCCGACGACAACGTGACGGTCTCGCGCACGATCGCCTTGGACGTGATCTGGTCGAGGAGTTGCGAACGCTCACTGGGCACGGCGGCAAGCTTAGGACACGCGCCGCGCCTGTCCTTGTGGAGACGGGTCAATGGAAGTGCCCAGTGGAGGGGCTCTCGGCGGAGTGGCTCAGCGCCGGCGCATCCGCACACCGCGGGCGGCGACCCGCACCAACGGCCGCGGCGCGTACCTCGCCGCACCGGCGACCACCTGGTAGCGGGTCGTCGGCACCACCACCGGGCCGGGCCGGCCGGAGTCCAGGTGACGCAGGCTGGCGTCGACCACCTCGGAGGCGGTCAGCCACATGAAGTTCGGCAGCCCCCGAACCCGCAGGCCGGACCGCTGGTGGAACTCCGTCCGCACATAGCCCGGGCACACCGCGAACGCGCGGACGCCGGTGCCCACCAGGTCGTTCGCGACGCCCTCGGTGAAGGTCGTGACCCACGCCTTCGCCGCGCCGTAGGTGCCGTAGGGCACGAACCCGGCGACGCTGGAGACGTTGATCACCGCGCCGGTACGACGGGCCAGCATGCCGGGCAGGGCGGCCTTGGTGAGCCGCAGCACCGCGACGACGAGGACGTCGAGGAGGCGTTCCTCGTCGTCGGAGCTGCTGTCGAGGAATCCTTCCCCCATGCCGTAGCCGGCGTTGTTGACCAGCAGGTCGACGTGGGGTTCGCCGGTGCGCAGGCGTTCCTCGACCGTACGAAGCTCGGCCTTGTCGGCGAGGTCCGCGGGCAGGACCTCGCACTTCACCCCGAACCGGCCGGAGAGCTCGGTGGCGAGGGATCCCAGCCTGGACCGGTCGCGGGCGACGAGCACGAGGTCGAAACCGCGGCCGGCGAGCGCCTCGGCGTAGGCACGGCCGAGACCGGCGGTGGGTCCGGTGACGAGAGCGGTGGGCATGATCTCCGTACTCAGACGCGCAGGCGCCGGGCCGTGGCGAACCATGGACGGGCGGCCGGCAGCCACAGCAGCACGGCGGCGACCGTGCCGGTGGCGAGCAGGGCGAGCCCCACGATGGACAGGCCGGTCAGGACGGTGTTGAAGACGTTCGCGACCGCGAGGACCGTCGCGGCGGTGCGGGCCCAGGACTTGCCCTTGCCGTTCATCACCGCCATCAGGATCCACAGCGCCACGGCCACCGCGCCGAGCACGACGAACAGCGTCAGGCTGGTGTTGACAGTGGCGTCGATCTTCTCGGGGGTGAGCGGCTGCTTCTGCCCGCGCAGCATGTCGCGGGCGTCGTTGGCGAGCCGGTCGCGGGAGCCGAACACGGCGATGGCGGACACCGCGGACAGCGCCGCGCCGACATACATGAGGTAGACCGCGATCTGGACGACCCGGGGACGCTCCGTCGGCCGCGCGGACGCGTCCTCCTCGGCGCGTGGCCAGCTGGGCATCGGAGGGATCCCGGACATGCCCGAGGTCCCGGACGTGCCCGAGGTCCCGGACGTGCCAGAGGTCCCGGACGTGCCGGGCCCGGGTGAGTGCGTCTCGCTCATGCGGACCTCCTGGTCGTGTGTCCCCATCCTCGCCGACACCTGTTCGCGTACCGACTGCCACCTTGCCATCGGCAAGGGTCGCGGCGCGCGACCGACCCCGGACGGCATCCCGCTCACACCGGCCGGGGTAGGCGGCCGGGGCCGCCGGCGGCGGTCGCCGGTGCGTTCCGGCGGTGTTCTCGCAGTGTTCCGGCAGTAAGGTCGGTGACCGTGACGCACCCACGGATGGCCGCTCGCCTGCAGGGGCTCGGGACGACGATCTTCGCAGAGATGTCGGCGCTCGCGCTGCGAACCTCCTCGATCAACCTCGGCCAGGGTTTCCCCGACACCGACGGCCCGACCCCGATGCTGGACGCCGCGGTCGACGCGATCCGGTCCGGCGAGCACAACCAGTACCCACCGGGCATCGGCATCGCCGCCCTGCGCGAGGCGGTGTCCGCGCACCAGCGCCGCTTCTACGGCCTGGAGTACGACCCCGACACCGAGGTGCTCGTCACCGCGGGCGCGACCGAGGCGATCGCGGCCGCGTTGCTGGCCCTGGTCGAGCCGGGCGACGAGGTGGTCGCACTGGAGCCGTACTACGACTCCTACGCGGCCGGGATCGCGATGGCCGGCGGCCGGCGCGTGCCGGTCACGTTGCGGGCGCCGGACTTCCGGCTGGACGTCGACGCGCTGCGCGCCGCGGTCACCTCGCGCACCAAGCTGCTGCTCGTCAACTCACCACACAACCCGACCGGCACCGTGCTCACCGCGGACGAGCTGGCCGCGATCGCCGAGCTGGCCGTCGAGCGCGACCTGCTGGTGGTGACCGACGAGGTGTACGAGCACCTGTCCTACGACGGCGCGCCGCACATCCCACTCGCCACGTACCCCGGTATGCGCGAGCGCACCGTGACCATCTCCAGCGCCGGGAAGACGTTCGCCGTCACCGGCTGGAAGATCGGCTGGGTCTGTGCCACATCGCCGCTGGTGGCCGCGGTGCGCACCGCCAAGCAGTTCCTCACCTACGTCTCCGGCGGGCCGTTCCAGCCGGCGGTCGCGCAGGCGCTGGCGTTCGGCGACGACTACTACGACGGCCTGCGGTCGTCCCTGCAGGGCAAGCGGGACCTGCTCAGCGAAGGTCTGTCCTCGCTCGGGCTGGACGTGTTCGTCCCGGGTGGGACGTACTTCGTCACCACCGACGTACGCCCCCTCGGCTACGACGACGGCGTGGAGTTCTGCCGGATGCTGCCCGAACGCTGCGGCGTGGTCGCCATCCCGCACGAGGTGTTCTACGACGACAAGCAGGCCGGGCGCCCTCTGGTGCGCTGGGCGTTCTGCAAGCGGGACGAGGTGTTGTCCGAAGCGGTCGAACGCCTGCGGTCCGGGCTGAGCGGCAGGCGGCGGTAGCGGGCTGGCCCAGCACGTGCCCTATCCGGCCGGGCCGTCGGCGTACAGGCGGGTGACCTCGGCGGCGCTGCGCACCATCAGGTCGCGCAGCTCCGGCGGCTCCAGCACCTCCAGGTCCGGCCCGAACCGGAAGAACTCCATCCGCGCATGGGTGGGCGTCTCGATCGGCAGCGTCGCCCGCACCCAGCCGTGCTCGTCCGGCGGCCCGGCGGTCTCCCGCAGCGCCCGGGCCGCGTGCGGGCCGAGGTAATAGGGCACGAGGTCGCGGGCCAGCGGCGACAACCGCACCACCGCCTCGGCGTGGAACAGCCGGGCGCGGTAGTCCTCGGCCCAGGACGCCCAGTAGGTGGCGAGGTCGAAGTCGCCGGCGCGTTCGAAGCGGTCCGGCCGCTGGGTGAGTGAGCGGATCCGGCCGACGCGGTAACTGCGGAAGTCCCCGTCGACGCGGGCCGCGACGTACCAGACCCCCGTCTTGAGAACCAGGCCGTACGGCTCGAGCACGCGGGTGACCTCCTCCCGTCCCCACGGCTCGTAGCGCACCTCCACCAGGTGCTGGTTCCAGACCGCCTCGGCCAGCGCGGCCAGGTGCTCGGGGCTTTCCACCTCGCGGAACCAGTTCGGCGCGTCCAGGTGGAACCGCTCCCGGATCCGGCCGGCGCGTGAGCGCAGCTCCGGCGGCAGCGCGGCCAGCAGCTTCACCTGCGCGGCCGCGAGCACCGAGCCGAGGCCGAGCTCGGCCGCCGCGTCGTCGGGAATGCCGGCGAACAGCGACTCCGCCTCGTCGCCGGTCAGCCCGGTGAGGCGGGTCCGGAATCCGCCCAGCAGCTGGTAGCCGCCGGCCGGGCCGCGGTCGGCGTAGACGGGGACGCCCGCCGCCGACAGCGACTCGACGTCGCGGTAGACGGTGCGGACCGAGACCTCCAGCTCCCTGGCCAGATCGGGGGCGGTCATCCGGCCACGGGTCTGGAGCAGGAGCAGGAGGGACAGCAGTCGGCTGGCGCGCACCTTCGCTCCCTTCCGGCGCCTGCCCACTGAGCCTGCGCCGTTCGCTGGTCCCCGCGGTCTCGCGTTCTCCCCGCGGTGCGTTGGAATCTTCTCGTACTTACCTGACAGTAGTTGACAGGTATACCGGCGAGGGTTGGCCGCGTGCCCGACCGTGGGCATGAGCATCCCGACGAACCAGGGAGAAACCCACCCATGTCGAACGCCTCGACGCCCGCCACTGCGAGCTCGGCCGCCACTCCGAGCTCCCCCACCGACCCGAACGCGAGCACGGAAGCAGACGGCACGTTCGCCTACACCTCGTGGGAGGAGACCCAGCCGGAGCCGGGCGAGGAGCTTCCGCGGGTGGCACACGCGTACACGGCCAACACGTTCACCGGCGCGATCGACGGGACCGGCAGGGCCCACCACGTGATGTTCTACGGGCCGGGCGAGGGCCAGTGGGGAGCCGGCCGCTACCACGGCTACGAGAAGGTGGCCGGCACGGTCGCCGGCCGGACAGGCACCTTCGTCCTCGCCCACGACGGCGGGTTCGCCGACACCACGGTGCGCGCGGACTGGACTGTGGTGCCCGGGTCGGCCACCGGGGAGCTCGCCGGACTGTGCGGACGAGGAAGCTTCGTCGCCGAGCAGGGTGTCGGCGCGGTGGAGTACACCTTCGACTACGCCTTCGACGACCAGCAGCAGTGACCCCGACGGAGCAAAGGAGCCCCGTGATGAACGACACCGTCCGGCCCGAGTCGGCCGCCGGCACCGAATCCGCCACCCAGTTGTACGACGCCAGCACGGCCCGGATCGCAGCCCTCGTTCGCGACGCGGACCCGAGCACGCCCGTCGACGCCTGCCCGGGCTGGACCGTGGAGCAACTGGTCGCGCACCTGGCGGGCGGTCTCGGCGACTTCCTGGCCCGCCGGTTCGACCTGGCCCCCGGCGACGACTTCGGGGAGCGGACCGTGCGCGAACGTCGCGGGCAGGCCGTGGCCGAGTCGCTCGCGGAGTGGGAACGCCACCGAGCCGAAGCCGGCGACCTGCTCGCCTCGCCGATGGGCGGTGTGCTCGTCGCCGAGGTCGTCTCCCACGAACAGGACCTGCGAACCGCGCTGGGGCGACCCGGCGCGCGCACCGACCCCGGCGTCCGGGTCGGGCTGACCAGGCCGCTGGAGCAGATCGACCAGCGCCTGCGGGAGTCCGGCGGTCCGGCCGTCCGGCTGATGATCGACGACGAGAAGGAGCACCGGACCATCGGAGAAGGCGAGCCGGTCGCCACGCTGCGCGTCTCGGCGTACGACCTGCTGCGCACCATCGGTGGTCGACGTACGCACGACCAGGCGCGCGCTCTGGACTGGGACGGCGACGCCGAGGCGGCGCTGGACTCGCTGACCCTGTTCGGGAGCTTCCGCGACACTCCCTTGCGGGGCGAGTAGTCCGGCCAGGGCCGGGCGAGTCGAAGTCCGGGACACCGGAGAAGGAGTGGAGTCATGGCACTCGAGTTCGGGCGGGAGCAGGTGCTGGCGTACCGCGCCGCCGCGCAGGGCCTGGACCGGTCCACCGACGACCCGGACAAGCTGGCTGTGTTCGACCTCGGTGTGCAGCACAGCGCCGCGCACACCGCCCGGCTGGCCCTGTCGGCCCGGTTGCCCGACGGCGACGAGGACCCGTTCGCCGACGGGAGCGCGTACGCGGTGTTGTGGTCGGTACGCGGCGCTCCTCACCTGCACCGGCGCGCCGACCTCACCCACCTGGCCCGGGCACTGTGGCCCCGCGGCGAGGCGGACGCACACTCCCGGCTGGCCGCCGAACGCAAGCCGCTCAAGGAGGCGGGCATCGGCTCGCTGGAGGCGTTCGCCACGGCGGCGAAGGTGCTGCGGTCGGTGGTGACCAGGCCGATGCCGAAGGGCGAGGTGAGCTCGGCCGTCACCGAGAAGCTGCCGGACGCGTACTCCTACGACTGCCGGAGCTGCAAGGCCCGCCACGTCTACGGCGGGCTGCTGCAGCACGTCGGCCTGCCCGCCGGCGTACGCCAGGAGTTCGACACGTCCCCTCCGGTGCTGGCGCCGCTGGAGAAGCGGCCCGCGGTGCCCACCAAGCCGGCCGGCACCGCCGATGTCGTCCGTGCGTACCTCCGGTTGCACGGTCCGGCGACGGCCGCCGACGCGGCGAGCTACTTCGGCACCTCCCAGGCGGAGCTCCGGCACAGCTGGCCGGACGGACTGGTCGAGGTTCGCGCCGACGGGCGGAAGTGCTGGCTGCCCGAGGAGGACCTCGCCGCGTTGCGCGGTGCGTCCGCGCCGGACCACGTACGGCTGCTGCCGCCGCTGGACCCGTTCCTGCAGTCGCGCGACCGCGACCTGCTCGTCCCCGACCCGGCGCGGCAGAAGGAGGTCTGGAAGATCCTCGGCAACCCCGGTGCCGTCCTGGTCCGCGGTGACGTCGCCGGAGTGTGGCGGGCGAGGACGGCGGGCCGGAAGCGGCTGGCGGTGACGGTGCGGGGATTCGGCCGGATCAGCAGGACCGAGCGGGCACTGCTCGCGGAGGAGGCCGAGCGGATGGCCGGCGTCCGCGGACTCACGGAGGCTGCCGTGACGTACGAGACCTGACATACCCGATGGATCCCGCGAAAGCCGGGCACCCGGTGGACCGGGAATAGACCCGCGGCACACATCGCTGAAGCAGATCAGTTGAAGGTTGAACGATCTAGGGAGGCGGCAGCCGTGCAGTTCGGCATCTTCACCGTCGGCGACGTGACCGTGGACCCCGCCACCGGCCGGGCGCCGACCGAGCACGAGCGCATCAAGGCGATGACCGCCATCGCGCTCAAGGCCGAGGAGGTCGGGCTCGACGTCTTCGCCACCGGCGAGCACCACAACCCGCCGTTCGTGCCGTCCTCCCCCACCACGATGCTGGGCTGGATCGCAGCCCGTACGACCAAGCTCGTCCTGTCCACGTCGACCACGCTGATCACCACGAACGACCCGGTGAAGATCGCCGAGGACTTCGCGATGCTGCAGCACCTGGCCGACGGCCGGGTGGACCTCATGCTCGGCCGCGGCAACACCGGGCCGGTCTACCCGTGGTTCGGGCAGGACATCCGGCAGGGCATCCCGCTGGCGGTGGAGAACTACGCGCTGCTGCACCGGCTGTGGCGGGAGGACGTCGTCGACTGGGAGGGACGGTTCCGTACGCCGCTGCAGGGCTTCACCTCCACGCCGCGACCGCTGGACGGCGTGCCGCCGTTCGTCTGGCACGGGTCGATCCGCAGCCCGGAGATCGCCGAGCAGGCCGCCTACTACGGAGACGGCTTCTTCGCCAACAACATCTTCTGGCCCAAGGACCACTTCCGCCGGCTCATCAACCTGTACCGCACGCGCTACGCCCACTACGGGCACGGCACACCGGAGCAGGCGATCGTCGGCCTGGGCGGGCAGGTGTTCATGCGGGCCAACTCCCAGGACGCGGTCCGTGAGTTCCGGCCGTACTTCGACAACGCGCCGGTCTACGGGCACGGGCCGTCACTGGAGGAGTTCACCCGTGAGACGCCGCTGACCGTCGGCAGCCCGCAGCAGGTCATCGAGAAGACGCTGACCTTCCGCGAGACGTTCGGCGACTACCAGCGCCAGTTGTTCCTGATGGACCACGCGGGCCTTCCGCTGAAGACGGTCCTGGAACAGCTCGACCTGCTCGGCGAACAGGTCGTGCCGGTACTGCGGGAGGAGTTCGCCAAGGGCCGTCCGGCCGGCGTGCCGGAGGCTCCCACGCACGCCTCCCTGCTCGCTCGCCGCGCCGCCGGTAGTGAGTCCGCCGAGAACACCGAGAACACCGCCGAGGAGTTGATCCCGTGACCACACGTACGCGTACGCCCCTTCGGCTCACGGTCGTCTCGGCCGGGCTGAGCGTCCCGTCGTCCACCCGGCTGCTGGCCGACCGCCTCACCGAAGCGACCCGGAGAGCACTGGCGGCCCGGGGACGGGAGGTCGAGGTCACGGTGGTCGAACTCCGCGACCTGGCCGGTGACGTCGCCAACAACCTGGTAACCGGCTTCCCCTCGCGCCGGCTGACCGACGCCCTCGCGGCGGTCTCCGAGGCGGACGGCCTGATCGCCGTCACCCCGGTGTTCTCCGCGTCCTACAGCGGGTTGTTCAAGTCGTTCTTCGACGTGCTCGACAACGACGCGTTGACAGGTACGCCGGTGCTCGCCGCGGCGACCGGCGGGACGGCACGCCACTCGCTCGCCCTGGAGTACGCGCTCCGGCCGCTGTTCTCGTTCCTGCGGGCGGTCGTCGTACCCACCGCGGTTTACGCGGCCAGCGAGGACTGGGGTGGGCGCGGCGACTCCATGACCGAAGGACTGCCCACCCGGATCGATCGTGCCGCGGGCGAGCTGGCCGACCTGCTGGCAGGCCGCGGGCGCGGCGACGTGCGTGCGACGGACGGTGCACGGGCGAGCGGCGTGCAGATAGGTGGCACCGCGGCGGACGGTGAGGTCCGCGTCGCGGACCACCGGCCCACCGGCGAGGAGACGTTCGTTCCGTTCGAGCAGTACCTCGCCGCGCTGAGGCCCGACTAGGGCGTGTCCTGCGGATCTTCATCGCAGGAGCAGGATGAGGCAGGCGATGAGTACTTCGGAGCGGTAGTAGGCGGCTCGTTTGGCGTAGCGGGTGGCCAGGCCGCGGAACTGTTTGAGGCGGTTGAAGCAGCGTTCGACCACGTTGCGGTTCCGGTACAGCTCGGCGTCGAAGGCTGGTGGGCGCCCGCCGGCCCGGCCGCGTTGTTTGCGGCGTTGGATCTGGTCGGAACGTTCGGGGATGGTGACCTTGATTCGCCTGTGCCGTAAGGCCTTGCGCGTAGAGGGATGGGAGTAGGCCTTGTCCGCCAGCACCCGCCCGACCTGCACCCGCACCCCGTCGATCCGCAGGTCTGCGATCCCATCCAGCAGCGGCAGCAGTTGAGGGTTGTCACCGGCCGGGCCGGGGGTCAGGATCACGCTGACCGGCAGGCCGGTGCCGTCGACGGCCAGGTGCAGTTTGCTGGTCAGCCCGCCCCGGGATCTGCCCAGGGCTTCTCCGGGCACGGCGAGGGCTTCGATCCAGTCCGCGCAGCCCCCTTTTTCCGGGCCCCAGCAGCATGCTGGTGTGCCCGGATGTGGGTGGAGTCCACGCTGATCACCCACTCGACCTCGCCGATCGAGTCGTCCTTGGTGACGACCTCGGCCATCAGCGTGTCCCAGGTGCCGTCCGCGGTCCACTTCCGTAACCGTTCATGGGCGGTCTTCCATGGCCCGTAGCGTTCTGGCAGGTCACGCCAGGGCGCCCCGGTGCGCAACTTCCACAAGATGGCATTGACCACCTGCCGATGCTCACGCCACCTGCCACCTGGTGTTCCCGCACCCGGCAGCAACGGCTCTATCCGCGCCCACGCCCGGTCAGTAACCTCACCCCGTCCAACCATCCACACATCGTGACCGAACAATCACACCAAGATCCGCAGGACACGCCCTAGCCTCGGGATTTCACGTCGTGGGTGGTGTGTGCGGCGTGTAACGCACGAAGTGCCTTCGCTGCTCGGGAAACTTGTGATTGCGACGTCGCAAGTAGTACCGAGTGGAAGGCACTTCGTAGGTGAAGCGTATCCCGGCTGTGGGTGTGGTGTTGGACTCGGCTCGTGAGTCGTTGGTGTCGAGTTCGGGTGGGTTGTTGTTGGCGCGGACGGTGCGGGTGTCGGGGCTGGCGCGGGCGTTGTCGGTGGCGTTGGCGCCGTGGCGTGGCCGGCGGGCGGTTCATGATCCGGGCAAGGTGATCTGTGATCTGGTGACCGCGGTGGCGTTGGGTGGGGACTGTCTTGCCGATCTGGGTGTGGTGCGGGCCCAGCCGGGGCTGTTCGGGGCGGTGGCTTCGGATCCGACCGTGTCGCGGTTGATCGCGACCCTGGCCGGTGACGTCGAGGTGTCGCTTGCGGCGATCCGGGCCGCGCACGCCGCTGCCCGTTCCGCGGCCTGGGCGGCCCGGCGGCCGCTGCCCGCACGTGCGGGCTCTGGTGAGGGCGGGCAGGTGACCGTGGACATCGACTCCACTTTGGTGACCGCGCATTCGGACAAGGAACACGCCGGGCCGACCTACAAGCGCGGGTTCGGGTTCGCGCCGATGTGCGCGTTCGTCGACCACGGCGAACACGGCACCGGTGAGACCCTGAGCCTGCAGCTGCGGCCGGGCCCGGCGTCCCCGTTCAACGTCGCCGATCACATCGACGCCCTGGATCTGGCGCTGGCCCAGCTCCCCGAGCACGAGCGGGCCCAGGTACTGGTCCGCGCGGATTCTGGGGCGTGTTCGAAGAAGTTCCTCCACCACGTGACCGACGCCGGTCTGGAGTACTCGATCGGGTACTCCGCCACGGCGACGGTCAAAGCCGCCGTGGAGGCGATACCGGCGCAGGCGTGGCGGTCAGCCCTCGACGGTGACGGTCAGGCGCGTGAGGGCGCCCAGGTCGCCGAACTGACCGCCTGGATGCCCACCCCCACCATCAAACCCAGCCGGCCCGGCCCACAGAACTGGCCGGCCGGTATGCGGGTGATCGCCCGCCGAGAACGCCCCCACCCCGGCGCCCAGCTCCGGCTGACCGACGCAGACGGATGGCGCGTCACCTGCTTTGCCACCAACACCAAAGGCCCCGGCTGGACCCTGCCGGTACTGGAAATCCGCCACCGCCAACGCGCCCGCGCCGAAGACCGCATCCGCTGCCTCAAAGACACCGGCATGGCCAACCTGCCCTTCGCAGGCTACGACCGCAACCAGATCTGGCTGGCCATCGTCGCCCTGGCAGCCGACCTGCTCACCTGGACCCAGACCCTGGCCTGGCCCGACCAGCCACCCAACCAGCCGCAAGTGCGCCGCTGGGAACCCAAACGATTCCGGCTACGCCTGCTGTCCGTGGCCGGGGCGCATCATCGCCACCGGCCGGCGACAACTCCTGCGACTGCTTCCCGCGACTGGCCCTGGAACCCACTCATCGACACCGGCTGGGCCACCCTCAACACCACCTGACAACAAACCCCCACCCAACGACCAAGGACCAGGAGAACCGGCGACCACAGCGCCGGGAACCACCCCTGCCACCACCGGGCGAGAGCCAGCACCCCACCAGAAACCACGGCCACACGACACGAAGACCAGCCAGATGAAAGATCGAGGCTAGGGCAAGACCCGACCGACCCACCGACGAGCCCACCGGAGGATCGCGATGACCGACAGGTTCAACACCTTCCGCCCCGACGGCGAGGCCACCGAGGACCGCTGGGCCGGGGCTCTCCACCTCTTCGACCAGGCCGGGCCCACCGGTTTGGCCGACCGGGCCGATCTGGCCGGCAGTGCCGACGAGGAGTCGGCCGCGGACCGGTGGGAACGCGCCGGCCTGATGTTCGGTGAACGCCGCTACATCGAGGCCGCGCGCCTCCTGGCCGGGCTCGTCGAGGAGTTCCCCCGGAACACCTCGGCGCGGCTGCTGCTCGCCCGCGCCTACTACCACTCCGCCCAGTTGAACCGTGCCGAGGAGCAGTTGCGCGCGGTGATCGACCAGGACCCGGTCGAGCCCTACGCACACCTGTTGCTGGGCAGGGTTCTGGAGCGCCAGAGCCGTGGTCACGAGGCCGCGACCTGGCTACGTAGAGCGGACGCCTTCACCGCCGACGTGTGACACCTGGACAGTCCGTCCTGTGGATCCGGGACGCGTTGCCCGAACCACGGGACGGACCACAGAATCCCCTGTGCATGAAGGCGAATCGGCCCAACGACAGCGAATCTCTTGTCGGTGGTCGCCGGTAGCATTCGATCATGTCTTCGAGTGAGTGGGGTGCCTGGACCGGTGGCGGTGCCGCCGACCGGATCCTGGCTGCGCTCGACTCGGTGGAC
>NZ_JBEXMJ010000011.1 GCF_040610475.1 Actinopolymorpha sp. NPDC004070
GCGCGCGGGCGCCGTGCCCCCTAGTGCCCCCCGCGGGGGGGGGGGGGGGGCGGCCGGGGGGGGGGGGCGGCGCGCGGGGGGGGGGGGGGGGGGGCCCCCCCGCCCCCCCCCCCCCCCACGACCACCGGCTAGGACAGACCCTGAGCAAGCGGTCAGGGCGAACAACAGGTCCAGGGCGGCCGCCGGTCAGTGCGACTGCCGGCCCCACGGCGTTCGGGTCCAGTGCCGACCGGCGTCGGTGGTGGCCCACACGGCCTCACCCCGGGCGAGGTACGCGCGATCGCCGTCGGCGGAGATGTCAGGGGGGGACCCGCTTCGCGCCTGGTCACCGGTCACGCAAGCTGTCAACTTCCAGTGCCGTCCGCCGTCGGTGGTGCGGACGACCTGAACTCCGTCGCAGCCGGGCACGCCGGTCCGGACGACCAGCCCGGTGCGTTGGTTCACGAAGTCCAGGTCGGCAGCGGCCTTCACCGTCCCCTGGGCGCTCCAGTGCGCACCGCCGTCGCTGGTCGACATCACTCTCCCGTCGTCGCACAGGACGAACGCGCGCCGCGCGGACAGCGTGCTGAACCCGAGCAGGTCGGCGGCCTTCCCGCAGGGGAGGACCACCTCGCCGGTGGGCGCGTGCAGCCGGGGCGCGGGCCTGGCCTCGAGGTACCAGTTGCCGTCGGCGCCGTCCAGCCGGGTCCAGGTCCCGCCGGCGTCGGTGGTGACGTACGTCGCGAGCTTGCGGCAGTCGACGTCCGCACCGATCAGCGAGGTGTTGCGTACGGTCTTGGTCATCACCCGGACGACGACCTTCGCCGACGGGATCTCGGCCTCGTCGAAGGTCCGGCCGCGGTCGGCGGACAGTTGCACCGTCGCACCGCCCCGGCCGCAGGTGCCGGTCGTCGCCCGGGCGACGGCGGCCCCCGCGCCGATGTCGACCAGCGAGCGGGACCGGACGGACGGGCTCGCGGGCGCGCTGGTGGGCGACGTCCCCGGAGTCACCGGGGGTTCCTCCCCCGGCGACGGGGAGCCGGCCGAGTTGTCCGTAACCGAGTTGTCCGTCTTCGAGTTCTGCGTGGCCGTCCCGAGGACCGCCTCACCGGCCGAGTGCCGGATCGCCATCGTGACGAACATCGCGTCCGCCACCACGAGCCCGACCAGTCCGGTGACTGCCACCATGCCCTTCCACCGCATGTGTGGTGCATTCCCGGGATACGAAAACCCGACACCTCGGTCGGCGCGACCGGGTCACCCGCTAGCCTGACCGCCGTCCGGCGGTCATCCGCGTCCGCGCACGCCAGCCCCACGACCGGATGCCCGCGACCCCCACCTCGACGAAGGGGAGTTCCGCGACCGTGGCCCGCGTCATGCTCGTCTACGGCACCCGGCCGGAGGCCATCAAGATGGCTCCCGTCGTCCGGGCACTCGGTGAGTCCGCCACCATCGAACCAGTCGTCGCCGTGACCGGCCAGCACCGCGAGATGCTGGACCAGGTACACGAACTCTTCGGGATCGATCCCGACCACGACCTGGCCATCCTCTCCGCGGGGCAGACGCTGGGGCAGGTGACGACCCGTGCCCTGACCGGGCTCGAGCCCCTCGTCGCCGAGATCGCACCCGACGCGGTGGTGGTCCAGGGCGACACCACGACGACCTTCGCCGGAGCGCTGGCGGCGTTCTACGCGCAGGTCCCGGTGGTCCACCTCGAGGCGGGCCTGCGTACCGACAACCGCTACTCGCCGTTCCCGGAGGAGATCAACCGCCGGCTCACCACCGAGTTGGCGACCCTCCACCTGGCGCCCACACCGGCCAACCGGGCGCACCTGGAGGCGGGCGGCGTGGCGCCGGAGGCGATCACGGTCACCGGCAACACCGTCATCGACGCGCTGTTCGAGGTCGCCGGGCGCCGGCCCGCCTACACCGATCCCGACCTGGCCCGCACCGTCGACGCGGCGGCGGCCACCGGTCGGCGGCTGGTCGTGGTCACCGCCCACCGGCGGGAGTCGTGGGGCGAGCCGATGCGGGGATCCTTCCGGGCCGTCGCCGAGGTGGCCCGGGCGCATCCGGACACCGACTTCGTGTTCCCGGTCCACCGCAACCCGGTGGTCCGGGAGGTGGCGGCGGCCGAGCTCGGCGCCGAACCCAACGTGCTGCGCACCGAGCCGCTGTCGTACGCGGAGTTCGCCCACCTGCTCGGCAGCGCCCACCTGGTGGTCACCGACTCCGGGGGCGTCCAGGAGGAGGCACCCAGCCTGGGCAAGCCGGTGCTGGTGCTGCGCGACACCACCGAACGCCCCGAGGCCGTGACCGCCGGCACCGTCCGGCTGGTCGGCACGGACCGGGAGGCCGTCCGCGACGCGGTCACCGAGCTTCTCGACGACGAGGAGGCGTACGCGGCGATGGCGGCCGCGGTCAACCCCTACGGCGACGGCAAGGCCGCCGCCCGCAGCGTGGCGGCGATCGAGGAACTGCTCGGGCTGGGCGTACGGCTGCCCGACTTCACCGGCTGAACTTCACCGGGCTGAACTTCACCGGGCTGAACTTCACCGGCTGACGCCTCGCCAGGCGCCGCGGGTGTCCACCACCTCGGCGCCGGCGAGGTGCTCGGGCTCGATCCCGGCGAACTCGTCGTGGTCGACCAGCAGGGCGAGCACCCCGGCCTGCTCGAGCGCGGCCGCGGCACCGACCAGCCGCACCTGCTCGTACGCCCTCAGCGCCGCGGGCAGCGCGCGCACGTGCGGCTCCACCACCAGCAGCGGCACGTCCGGCAGCGCGGCGGCCAGGCCGGCCACCACCTCCACGGCGGGGCTCTCCCGGAGGTCGTCGACGTTGGCCTTGAAGGCCAGCCCGAAGCAGGCCACCGGCTCACCCGGCCGGGACCGCGCCGCCTCGGCGATCCGGCGTACGACCTGGGCGGGCCGGTCGTCGTTGACCTCCCGCGCCGTCCGCATCAGCCGGGTGTCCCCCGGTGCCGCCGACACGAGGAACCACGGGTCGACCGCGACGCAGTGCCCACCCACCCCGGGGCCGGGCCGCAGGATCTGCACCCGGGGATGCCGGTTGGCCAGCTCGACGACGTTCCACACGTCGACTCCGAGCCGCTCGGCCACCTGCGCCAGCTCGTTGGCGAAGGCGATGTTGACGTCGCGGTAGGCGTTCTCGGCCAGCTTGGTGAGTTCGGCGGTCCCGGCGTCGGTGAGGTGCAGCTCGCCCTGGGCGAAGATGCGGTAGACCTCCGCGGCCCGCTGCGCGCACGCCGGGGTGATGCCGCCGATCACGCGGTCGTTGGTGACGATCTCGATCATGATCCGGCCCGGGAGCACGCGTTCGGGGCAGTACGCCACGTGCACGTCGACCGGCCCGGCACCACGTTGGTGGGCCAGCACCAGGTCGGGTCGCAACTCCGCGAGCCACTCGCTCACCTGCAGCGTGGTGCCCGGCGGAGAGGTCGACTCCAGGATGACCAGCGCTCCGGGGCGCAGCCGCGGCGCGATCTCCTCGGCCACCGCACGGACGTGGGACAGGTCCGGTCGGCGGTCGCGCTTGAACGGCGTGGGCACCGCGATGATGTACGCCGCGGCCTCGGGCATCCGGGTCGACGCGCGCAGCCGGTCCATCGACACCGCGCCGCTGACCGCCACCGCGAGGTCCGGCTCGACGAACGGCACCTCGCCGCGGTTGACCGCCCGCACCGTGTCGGTGTTCACGTCGACACCGCGGACCTCCACACCCTGGGTGGCCAGCGCGGCCGCGGTCGGAAGACCGATGTAGCCCAGGCCGACGACGGCCACCTTCCCCACTGCTCGTGCCACGACTCGACGCCCCCGGTTCACGACAGGCTCAGCAGCTTCGGACGGCGGCGAGCCTATCCCCAGGGCAGGTCACGACGATGGAGGCGCCTGGGTTCCGTGGTCTGGAGCCCGGTCAGCGGCGCGCCCGCACGTGCAGCCCGGCCTCGGGATCGACCACGACCTCCTGCGCCGCGGCCACGCCGTCGGCCAGGAGCCCTGCCTCGACCGGGACGTTGCGGCGGACCAGGGCCAGCGCCACCGGTCCCAGGTCGTGGTGGCGTGTGCTGCTGGTGACGAAGCCGACCTCGCGGCCGTCGAGGACGACCGGCGTACCGTGGCCGGGTAGCCGGTCGACCGAGCCGTCCAGGTGCAGGAACGCCAGTCGGCGCGGCGGGCGGCCGAGGTTGTACACCCGGGCCACCGTCTCCTGGCCGCGGTAGCAGCCCTTGTCCAGGTGGACCGCGGAGCCCAACCAGCCGACCTCGTTCGGGATGGTGCGGTGGTCGGTCTCGAAGCCGAGCCTGGGCTGGTGGGCGGCGATCCGCAGCGCTTCGTACGCCCACAGCCCGGCGGCCGGGCCGGCCATCTCGGCGTATGCGGCCAGCTCGCCCCGCGGCACGAACAGCTCGCGTCCACCGATCGGGTCGCCACCCCGCCGGACGAGGTGTCCGCCGCTCTCGCCCTCCGCGCGGGGCTCCCACACCACGGCGTACTCCGCGGTCACGTCGGCCACCTCGACCCGCAGCATGAACCGCATCGAGTCCAGGAAGCCGGCCGCCGCGGCGGCGGTGCCCGGCTCGACGTGCATCCAGAACGCCGTGCCGTCGTCGACGCCGTACAGCGCGTGCTCGACGTGGCCGTGCGGCGACAGGACCAGCGTGGTGGTGCCCTCGCCGGGGCCGAGCCGCTCCAGCGCCTGGGTGGTCAGCGAGTGCAGCCAGCTCAGCCGGTCCGGTCCGCTGACCCGCACGACCCCGCGGTGGGACAGGTCGACGAAGCCGGCCCGGTCGCGTTCCAGGCGGCGCTGCTCGATCAGCGGCTCGCCGTAGTGCGCGGCGACGCCCGCGTCCGGGTGTTCGCCGGCCACCGCACCGGGCAGCCCGAGCAACGGGCTCGAGGGTTGGTCCGCGGCGTCCGGCGGCGTCGCGCCCGGCTGGTCGGGCCGGGCGGGCTGGTCGGGTGTGCTGGAGGAGCTGGTCACGCGTTCGAGATTACGACCCGGCTGCCAACCCGGCAGACCGTCGGGGTGTCCCGGGCACTCGCACCTACCCGCGCGGTGGCGGGCAGTCGGCTCCTTCGCGACATTCGGCGCACTGCCCGAAGACCGTCAGGTGGCGTACGTCGGTGTCGAAGGCGTACTGCTCGCGCAGGCGATCGGCGAGCGGCTCGACCGCCTCCGGAGGCACCTCGATCACCCGGCCGCAGCCACGGCACACCAGGTGGGCGTGGTCGGCGGTGGTGGCGGCGTGGTAGGTCGGGGCACCGTGGCCGAGGTGGGCGTGCGAGACCAGGTCCAGCTCCTCGAGCAGCTCGAGGGTGCGGTAGATCGTGGACATGTTGACGCCGCGCGCCTTGCGCCGCACCGCGGTGAGGACCTCCTCGGGGGTGGCGTGCACAAGATCCTCGACCGCCTCCAGCACCAGCTGGCGCTGCGGGGTCAGCCGGTACCCGCGGGCGCGCAGTTCCTCGTGCAGCGCGCCGGCGGCAACGGCATCGTGGCCGTGACCGTGGTCGTGCGATTCGCCCATCAGATCGAGTCTAGGCTCGGCGGCAGCGGGCAGCGGCCCTCGCGGCGCGAGCCGTCCGGGGTCAGTCACCTTCCGGAGCGGGCGGCGCCACCTCGGGCGCGGCGGCCGCCGATCCCGGAGCCCCGGCGCGTTCGAGCTTGCCCCACAGGTGCGGCTGCAGGCTCTCCCCGCGCGCCGCCATGTCGAACGTCCACATCAGTGCGCCCTGCACCAGGCCGTACAACCGCTGGCCGCCGGAGTAGTCCTTCGCGGTGGTCGTGCGCGCCACCAGATCGGTGGCGAGCTCGATCTTGGCGCCGTCGATCCGGCCGTACCACACCTCGGCGTAGCCGGTGGGATGTGCGAGCACCACCTCCAGGCCGTGGTCGGGCTGCGGCCGCCAGAAGCCGGTCTCCATCGCCAGCGGACGGACCGCGGTGCCCTCCTCGTCCAGCAGCCAGGTGCGGCTCGTGTAGTAGAGGAACGCCTTGCCGTTGTGGCTGAAGACGACCTCCTGACCGAACGTGAACGGCTCGATCGTGGGGTAGTCGCCGTGCCCCTTGCCCTCCCAGCGGCCCAGGAGGAAGGCCAACTGGACGCAGTCGGGGTGCAGATCGCCGGGGATCTGGAACGGCGCCGGCGTCGACAAGACGGATCAACTCCCGTTTCGCTGGTCGGTGTCCTGCGCGCGCCGGGGGCGGCGGAGCAGGCTGCGGAGGACGTACGCCCCGAGCACGCCGACGGCGAGCACGAGTACGAGCAGCACCGCCACGAACGCCGCCTCCCACACCCGCCAGAGTCTAGGGTCCTGCGGGGTCGGTGCCGCGGGTGCGGTCCGACCGAGCCCGCGAGGGGCGAACGTGGAGCCCGTGACGTGCCGGGAGGCGACCCGGGGTCGACAGACCCGGGACGGCCCGGACAAAATGGACTTCGGGACGAAGCCGGGGCAACTGACGCCTGTCGTCGTACGAAGTGGGGCCGACCCCACCCGCCCGTAGGATTGCTCGGCCGGCAGGTGCGACTTCGTCCGCGAAGCGGGGTATCCCCGTTCCAAGACAACCGGGGCAGCCGGTCGCGCGTCAGTGCTGTCGGGGTTCCTGTTTTCGGGGACACCGTCGACAGACGCTGAGCGCGTCGAGTCAAGCCGGGGCGGACGTCCGCCACTCACGGGGTACGAGGACATCAGGGACGCTAATGAGTGACTACCGCACCGACGACGGGTTGCGTTCGATTCGCCTGCACGAGGACGAGGACGGTCCCCCCGACCGCCGGGCCGCCGGGCATCGCCGGAAGTCGAGCCGCACCAAGACCACGCTGCTGATCCTGCTGTCGCTGGTCCTGATCCTGGGCGGCGGCGTCGCGCTGACCGGCTACCTGCTGTCGGAGAAGTTCGGCAACCAGGTCTCGCGGGTCCCCGCGTTCTCCCAGCTGCCCGAGGCCGAGCGGCCCAAGAAGCCGGTGAAGGGCGCGCCCGGCGCGGACGCGATCAACATCCTGCTCGCCGGCAGCGACGCCCGCACCGACGACGCCAGCGGCGGCACCACCGGCGCCGGCAAGGGCAACGCCTGGGAACGCCACGGCCAGCGCAGCGACACGATCATGGTGTTGCACATCACCGGCGACCGGAAGTCCGCCTACCTGATCTCGATCCCGCGCGACTCGTGGGTGGAGATCCCCGGCCACCGGCCCAACAAAATCAACGCCGCCTACTCCTTCGGCGGCCCGCCGCTCTACATCCAGACCATCGAGAAGCTCACCGGGCTGCGGATCGACCACCTCGCGGTGATCGACTGGACCGGCTTCAAGGCACTCACCGACGCGCTCGGCGGCGTGCAGCTGACGTTCCACCAGGAGACCCGCTTCGCCAGCGGAAAGATGTACCCCCCCGGCCAGCACACGCTGTCCGGTCAGGATGCGCTCGACTACGTGCGCGAGCGCCACCACCTGGCCAACGGAGACTTCGGCCGGATGCAGCGCCAGCAGAACTTCCTGCGGGCACTGATGCGGCAGACCCTGTCCAACGGCACGCTGACCAACCCGCTGAAGCTCGGCCGGGCGATGGACGCGATCACCAACAACCTCTCCGTCGACGAGGAGTTCAGCACCGGGGAGATGCGTTCGCTGGCCCTGGAGATGAAGGACCTGCGGCAGAGCAACGTGACGTTCATGACGGCGCCGTACAAGGGCACCGGCATGCAGGGGAGCCAGTCGGTCGTCTACCTCGACAAGGCCAAGGACGACGCCCTGTGGAAGGCGATCCGTGACGACCAGGTCGGCGAGTGGCTGAAGACCACCGGTCGCGACGACGTGCTCGGCGAGCAGGTCCGCTGACGCGGGATCACCACCGCGGACACGACCGGCGTACGCAAAGCCGGTCGTACGCAAAGCCGGTCGTACGCATGTCGATGAGAGAGGGCCTTCCCGGTGCGCGAGCCGCGCGGGGAAGGCCCTCGCTCGTTCCACTTCCGCGAGCGGACCGGCCGGGTAGTCGGTCAGTACGCGCCGTTGCGGCTGAGCACCGCGCCGACCGTCTTCGCGAGGATCACCAGGTCGGCCGACAGCGACCAGTTCTCGACGTAGTAGAGGTCGAGGCGCACCGAGTCGTCCCAGGAAAGGTTGGACCGGCCGGAGACCTGCCACAGGCCGGTGATGCCGGGCCGGACGAGCAGCCGGCGGCGTACGTCCTCGGCGTAGGCGTCGACCTCCGCCGGCAGCGGCGGCCGCGGGCCGACCAGGCTCATCTCTCCGCGGAGCACGTTGAACAGCTGCGGGACCTCGTCCAGCGACAGCTTCCGGATCACCCGGCCCACCCGGGTGATGCGCGGGTCGTTACGGATCTTGAACAGCACCCCGTCGTGCTCGTTGGCCGCGCGGAGCTCCGCCAGCCGCTGCTCGGCGTCGACCACCATCGAGCGGAACTTGAAGCAGGTGAACTCGTTGCCGTGGACGCCGACCCGGGTCTGGCGCAGGATCACCGGCCCGCCGTCGTCGCACTTGATCGCCAGCGCGATCGCGAGCATCACCGGCGCGGCGACGATGGTGATGAGTCCGGCGCCCACCCGGTCGAAGATGTTCTTCACGATGCGGCGCGCGCCGGTGAACTCCGGCTCCTCCACGTGCAGCAGCGGCAGGCCGGCCACCGGCCGGTGGTGGATGCGCGGGCCGGCGACGTCGGTGAGGCTGGGCACGACCACCAGGTCGACCCCGAGGCCCTCCAGCGACCACGACAGCCGGCGCAGCAGCCGTGAGGAGCGGCCGGGCAGCGCGCTGACCACCACGGTGTCGGCGCCGGAACGCTCCACGGCGGAGCGGACGTCGTCGAGGTAGCCGTAAATCGGCAGGCCCTCGTCGGCCACCTCGTCGCCCGGGTCCTTGGACAGCCGCGGCAGACAGGCGCCGACGACGGAGAACCCCATCTTGGGCTCGCGGCGCATCACCTCGAGCAGTTCGGCCACGCCGGCCGGCATGCCGACCAGCAGGACCCGGTGGACCAGCCGGTCGCGCGCCCGCAGCCGGTGCAGGACCTTGCGGGCGCTGAAGCGTCCGGCCACCAGGAGCACGGCGCCGATGGGGAACGCGAACCCCAGGAAGCCGCGGGACAGCTCGATCTTGGCGAGGTAGCAGACGATCGCGATCAGCCCGGCGGTGAGGACGCTGGCGCTCAGCACGAGTTTGTACTCGTCCGCGCCGGAGCCGAACGTACGACCGGAGTAGCCCCCGCGTACCGCCAGGACGGCGATCCACACCACGGCGACCATCACCACGACGGCGGAGTAGGGCACTCCGCTGAGGTTGGAGCCGCGCCATCCACCGGCGATGTAGGTGGTCGGCTCGCCGAACCGCGAGACGGCGGCGAGCAGCCCCGCGCAGAGGATCAGCACGGTGTCCAGCACCATCACCACCGTGGCGAACCACGCCATGCCCCGGGCGGTGGCCCGGCGATCCGGCAGCGGTGCCGTGGTGCCGGGTACGGCCCGGTCCGTGAGCGTTTCGTCGAGTTGCTTCAGCGTCACCATGTGTTTGTCGTCCGTCCCCCCGAGCGTCTTCTGCGTATTACGTACCACGGGGCTGATTGGTTGCCGGCGAATCGGCGCAACCGCGGGGACATCATGACAGGCCACTCATATCGCCCGACCCGAAATACCCGTCCTCACCGTAGTCCCCCAGGCAATACCATTCGACATCAGATCGGGTAAGGGGAACGAATTGCGACAAGTCGGGTATCCGAGCACGAAGCGCAGGGCCGTGGTCACCGGCGGTGCCGGCTTCCTCGGCAGCCACCTGTGCGAAAGGCTGCTGGCCGACGGCTACGAGGTCGTCTGCCTGGACAACTTCCTCACCGGACGACCGGAAAATGTCGCACACCTTCTGCCCCACCAGGCGTTCCGGCTACTGCGGTGCGACGTGACCGACTACATCCACGTCGGCGGGCCGGTCGACCTGGTGCTCCACTTCGCATCCCCCGCCTCGCCGATCGACTACCTCCAGCTCCCGATCCAGACGCTGAAGGTCGGCTCGGTCGGCACCCTGCACGCACTCGGCCTGGCCAGGGACAAGGGCGCGCGCTTCGTCCTCGCCTCCACCTCCGAGGTGTACGGCGACCCGCTGGTCCACCCGCAGGAGGAGGAGTACTGGGGGAACGTCAACCCCGTCGGGCCACGCGGGGTCTACGACGAGGCGAAGCGGTTCGCCGAGGCGCTCACGATGGCCTACCGCTCCGCCCACGGGCTGGACGCCGCGGTCGTACGCCTCTTCAACACGTTCGGGCCCAGGCTGCGGCCCGGTGACGGCCGGGCCATCCCGACGTTCGTCCGCCAGGCACTGAAGGGCCAGCCGCTCACCATCGCCGGAGACGGCTCACAGACCCGTTCGATCTGCTACGTCGACGACACGGTGGAGGGCATCCTCGCGATGGCCCACACCGACCACCCGGGCCCGGTCAACCTGGGCAACCCCCACGAACTGTCCGTGCTCGACCTCGCCCGGTGGATCCGCGACCTCACCGGGTCGGACTCCGAGCTCGCGTTC
Source organism: Actinopolymorpha sp. NPDC004070 (assembly GCF_040610475.1). NCBI lineage: Bacteria > Bacillati > Actinomycetota > Actinomycetes > Propionibacteriales > Actinopolymorphaceae > Actinopolymorpha > Actinopolymorpha sp. NPDC004070. The sequence continues at coordinate 10,535 of NZ_JBEXMJ010000011.1, forward strand.
GTTCCCCGCCCGCAGGACGATCCACGCGTGCGCCAGCCGGACATCTCCCGCGCCCGCGACCTCCTCGGCTGGGAGCCGAAGGTCCCGGTCGAGGACGGCCTCCGCATGACCATCGAGTGGTTCCGGGCCCACCCCGAGCTGGTCTGACCTCGACCCGCACTGCCGGAGACGCCTCGCGGGGCGCCCCGGAACCCGGTGGGCGGTGACCCGCCGGGAAAGGGACGCCCCGCGAGGGCGTGCTGCGTACTCTGTTCGGTTTCTGCGTTCGGCGTTGTCGCGCCGGACTCAGGCCGGGGTGAGCGCGAGCTCGACCTCGGCGATCTTGCCGAGCTCTGCCTCCACCGAACCCTCCGCCGTGGCACCGCGCGGCGCGAGCGCCCGCACCGTCCAGGTGCCGGGGCCGGCGAAGAAGCGGAACACGCCGTCGGCGTCGGTGGGGACCTCGGCGGTGAACTCACCGGACCCGTCCAGCAGGCGCACGTAGGCGCCCGACACCGGGCCGGCGTCGGCGCGGACGACGCCCTGGATCACTGCTTCCTTGGCCAGGTTGACCCCGGCCAGAGCGGCGCCGCCGGTGGGCGCGCCGCAGCTGTCGTTGGCACTCATGAGGCATCTCCAGGCTGGTCACCGAGGGAAACGGGGACACCCACGAGGGAGCCGTACTCGGTCCAGCTCCCGTCGTAGTTCTTGACGTTCGGCTGCCCGAGGAGCTCGTGCAGCACGAACCAGGTGTGCGAGCTGCGCTCGCCGATCCGGCAGTAGGCGATGGTGTCCTTGCCGAAGTCGACGCCGGCCTTGCCGTAGATGTCGCGCAGCTCGTCGTCGGACTTGAACGTGCCGTCCTCGTTGGCCGCCTTGCTCCACGGCACGTTGACCGCGGTGGGCACGTGGCCGGCCCGCTGGGCGACCTCCTGCGGCAGGTGCGCCGGGGCGAGGAGCTTGCCGGAGTACTCGTCGGGCGAGCGGACGTCGACCAGGTTGAGCTGGCCGATGGCGTCCACGACCTCGTCGCGGAACGCGCGGATGGACAGGTCGGGGTCGGAGGCGACGTACTGCGTGGGGGCGTACGAGGGCACGTCCTCCACCAGCCCGCGGCTGTCGAGCTCCCACTTCTTGCGGCCGCCGTCGAGCAGCTTGACGTCCTGGTGGCCGTAGAGGCGGAAGTACCAGTAGGCGTAGGCGGCGAACCAGTTGTTGTTGCCGCCATAGAGGATCACCGTCTGGTCGTTGCCGACGCCGCGGGACGACAGCAGCTTCTCGAACTGCTGCTTGTCCACGAAGTCGCGCCGGACCTTGTCCTGCAGGTCCTCACGCCAGTCCAGCTTGATGGCGCCCTTGATGTGGCCCTTGTCGTAGGCGCTGGTGTCCTCGTCGACCTCGACCAGAACGATGTTGGGGTCGTCCAGATGCTCTTCCACCCATTCGGCGGAGACGAGGACGGAGTCACGGCTCATGCGGAAACCTCCATGCGAGCGGTTGTGGGACGTTTGCCGCAGAGCGCGGCGGGTCAGCATTCGGGGCGCGGGCCGCCCTGGATCGTCAGGGGGCACTGCGGACGGCGTGAGGTCCAAACCGGGGTGACTGCTCGGCACGGGGTGCGAGCGACGGAAGGAGCGGACGGCCGTCGGTCAGGAGGCCGGACACAAACAGGTCGAGGTGCGGCAGTTGTCCACCGCACGGCGCTTGGTCAACAGGGTCCTCCGCAGCACGAGCATCAGCGTACGGACCTGGCCCGACCCTGTCACGGACGTCTCACATGATGGGAATGCCGGTCAAGTGGTGAGACGTCGGTCGGCGGTCCCAAGGACGGGCCCCCACTGGTCAGGCGATGAGCCGGCGCGACCGGAACGGGCCGCGCCGCTCGCCCCGTGACAGCCGGGTCGCCGACCCCGCCCGGCGTACGGCCTGGCCGTAGATCGCGGCCATCCGCCGGGCGTACTCCGACGGCGAATTATGCCGGGCCCGGCGCCGCGCCTCCTCCCCCACGTGCGCCCTGCGCACCGGGTTGGTCAGCAGGTCCTCCAGCGCCTCGGCGTACCGCATCGGGTCCGGGCCGGCGAGCACACCGGTGCCCGCCAGCGGCCCGGTGGAGTACAGCGCCTCGTCGGCGAGCACCGCCGGCAGCCCGGCCAGCGCCGCCTCCTGGACCACCAGCCCCTGCGTGTCGGTCAGAGACGGGAACGCGAACACGTCGCTCGCGGCGTACGCGGCGGCCACCTCGGCCGGCGGCAACTGGCCGGTGAGGACCACACGGTCGGCGATACCGGCCTGTTCCAGCAGCCGCTGCACCCAGCGGGGCTCGTACACCGCGCCGACCAGCACCAGCCGGGCCGCGGGGACGACACCGCGCAGCCGGCCGAACGCGTCGGTCAGCAGGTCGATGCCCTTCTCGCGGTTGACCCGCCCGACGAAGACCACGACCGGCTCGTCCGGCCCGATGCCGTACCGCCGGCGAAACTCCGGGCCCGCATCGGCCGGAACGTCGTGCAGGGAAACACCCGTGGGCGCGACGTAGATCCGGTCGTCGTCGATCGGCAGCCGGCACCGGGTGAGAATCGCGGAGGTCGGTACGAGCACGGCGTCTGCGTCGGCCAGCAGCAGGCCGGTGCCCGCGTCGACCAGGGCGTCGCGGCGCGCGGTGCGGTCGGCGCCGTGCGGCAGCTCCAGTTTGGGTGAGCCCAGCCGGCGGGCGTAGCAGCGCAGAACTCCCTCGATCACCGGAGTCGGCAGGCGGTACGCGTCGGCGTACGCCCGCAGATCGGTGTGGTACGTCTGCACCAGCGGCAGGCCGAGCCGGCGCGCGGCGAAGATGCCCAGCAGGCCGACCGGACCGGGCGTGTGCACGTGCACCACGTGCGGCAGCCAGTGCGCGACCCGCTCCACGTGCCGGCTGCGCGGCCAGGCCGCCAGCCGGAACTGTGCCACCCCGCACGGCAGCGACCGCAGCCGCAGCAGTTCCTCGTCCGCGGGCTGGTCGGGGTGCCGCGGCACCACCAGCAGGCTCGAGTGGCCGAGTTCGGACATCGCGGCGGTGAGCGACTGCAGCGAGGTCACCACGCCGTCCCGGCGCGGGAGGTAGGTGTCGGTGAAGTGCGCGACCCGCAGCGTCGGCCTGGCCGTACGGGCCGCGGCGGCCGGATCGAGCGCGATCACCGAGGCGAGGTCACCCCGCGCGGACGGACGGCCGCGGCGGAAATGACGTGCCCCGATCATTGGGCGGAGGTCCATGGACCGGCTCCTTGTGTCGGCCTGCGTGACCCGGACGATTCGGGACATCATGACCCAGACCCCACGGCTGCTCCCATCGGGGATCGCCCGGATCCGCCCGACACCCGCTGTTCCACACGCGCGTTCCTACCCGGATGGAACGCCCGTAGGCGTGGCCTTTCGGCCCGAATCCGGCCCGAACGGAGCAGACACGAAGGGGGCTACGGGAGCGGCGCGGTCAGGACGCAGGCGCGCAGAACGCCGTCAGACCGAATTCGCGGACGCCGCCCGCTCCACGGCCGCCACCACCTGCGGGCGGCGCGGCACACCGCTCGCCCGGGTGACGACCCGGCCGTCGGCGGTCAGCACCAGGACGGTCGGCGTGCTCCGGACGTCCAGCCGGCGGACCAGCTCCAGGTGGGACTCCGCGTCGAGTTCGACGTGGGCCACGCCCGGCTCGGTCTCGGCCACGGCCCGCAGCACGTGCCGGGTCGCCCGGCAGGGCGCGCAGAACGCGGTCGAGAACTGCACGAGGGTCGCCCGGGCGCCGAGCGGGACACCCAGCACGCCCGCGTCCAGCCGATCGTCGTCCACCCGTGCAGCGTACGAGGTTCGCCCGCCGTCGATCAGCTTCGGCTCAGCCGTCGATGGTGAGCAGCGGCCGCTCGCCGGTGGCCTTGATCTCGATCCTGACCACCTCGTTCGCGGGTACGGCGATGCCGCCGCTCCACCGCACGCCGTCGCGGTAGGCGACCCGCCAGCTTCCGCCGTCCCAGCGCCGCCCGGACCGGTCATACACCGTCAGCGAGCACACCTGGCCCTGCTGCACGCCGTGCAGCACGATGTCGACCCTGGTGCCCCATGGAACGCCGTTCATCGTGGCCGTCCCGTCGACGGCGAGCGTGGCGTTCGTCCCCGACCAGCGCACCGGCGGCGCGGTCGAGTGACCGGTGGGAGCGGGGCTCGGGGTGGGCGTGGACCCGGCGACCGGCGGGCCGGACGGGGCAAGCGCCTGCCCGACCGCCCAGCCGCCACCGCCGGCGACCGCCACGGTCACCGCGGCCGCCGCGAGCGCCACGGCCAGCCGCCGGCGGCGTTCGCGCGCGCGTTCTGCCCGGACCCGCGCCAGCAGCCGCCGCAGACCCAGCTCGTCGGTATCGGGGGCGGAGCTCGACGAGTCCGCGGACTCCCCGGGCCCCTCCGGCAGTGCTTCACCGACGGTCGCGGCCTCCTCCGCACCGACCAGTCCGAGCAGCGCGGGCAGGCCGGCCAGGTCGTCGTACGCCGCACGGCACTCGGCACAGTCGGCCAGGTGGGCGTCGACCGCGGCAGCCTCGGCCGCGTCCAGCGCTCCGAGCACGTGCGCACCGATCGCGGCGCGCACCTCCGCACAGGTGGGGGCCCTCTCGCTCACAGCGCCACCTCCGCGGTGAGGCCGCGCTCCTCCAGCAGCAGCCGCAGCTGGCGCAGGGCGTAGTAGGTGCGGCTCTTGACCGTCCCCGGCGGTACGCCGAGCCGCCGGGACGCCTCGGCGACGGAGTGGCCGCGGTAGTAGACCTCCACCAGAACCTGCCGGTGGTGCGGCGGGAGCTCGGCCAGCACCTCCATGACCTCCCATGCCACCATCGCCCGGTCGAGGTCCTCCTCGCCGGTGGGTACGACGTCCAGCGCCTCCTCGCCCACCTCGGGCGGTCGCGCCCGGCGGGCCCGGTCCCCGTCGAAGACCAGGTTGCGGGCCACCGTCACCAGCCACGCCCGCGCCGGGCCCCGCGCGGGGTCGAGCGCCTCGGGATGCCGCCAGGCTCGCAGCAGCGTCTCCTGTACGACGTCCTCGGCCCGCTGCCGGTCGCCGCGGACCAGCCGCAGGACGTAGCCGAACAGAGCTCGCCCGTGCTCGGCGTACAGCCGTCGGACCAGCTCCTCGTCAGCGGTCGCGCCCCTCGGCGCCGCCGCACCCATGCCCTGGACACGGCGCGCGGGACGAGGTGGTTCATCCATCGAGCAACCCAGTCATTGCGGCAGACCCGTCCTCAGCCACCAGCGAACGGCGGAAGCAGCTCGATCCGGGCACCCTCGGCCAGGCGTACGGTCGCCGGGTCGCGGCCGCCCACGGGGTCGCCGTCGACCAGCACCGAGCACATGGCCAGCACCCGCGCGAACCTCGGCCGATCGCCGTGCCGTGACCGGGCTTCGGCGAGAACGTCGGCGAGCGTGCCCGCCTGCACCTGTTCCTCGGCCAGCCCGGCAGCCTCTTTCGCGGCCGCCCAGTAGCGCACCGTCACCGTCATCGGGGAAGACACGTGGGATATCCTGCCTGCAACCGGCGGACCTGGGCGACAGCGCCGTCCCGAGTGCCAGGTCCCCACTGACCAGGGGAGACGTCCGGTGAGCACAATCATCCTGCTCACGAACGCCCTTCAGCCGTCGGCGGAGATCGTTCCGGCACTCGGCCTGCTCGCGCACCACGTGCGCGTCGCACCTGCCGAGGCGAGCGCACTCTTGGACGTAGGCCCGGCTGACGCGGTGCTCGTGGACGCGCGAAGCGACCTGGTGCAGGCCCGCAGCCTGACCAGAATCATCCGGACCACCGGCATCGGCGTTCCGCTGCTGGTGGTCGTCACCGAGGGCGGCCTGGCCGCCGTGAACGCCGACTGGGGCCTGGACGACGTCCTGGTCCACAACGCCGGCCCGGCCGAGGTGGACGCCCGGCTGCGGGTGGCGATCGGCAAGCTCGCCCTGCACGCCGCCGAGGACGAGCACCCCAACGTCATCCGGCGCGGCGAACTCGTCATCGACGAGGACACCTACACCTCCCGGCTCGCCGGGCGCACGCTCGACCTCACGTTCAAGGAGTTCGAGCTGGTGAAGTTCCTCGCCCAGCACCCGGGCCGGGTGTTCACCCGGCAGCAACTGCTGCAGGAGGTGTGGGGATACGACTACTTCGGCGGCACCCGCACCGTCGACGTGCACGTACGCCGGCTGCGCGCCAAGCTCGGCTCGGAGTACGAAGCCCTGATCGGCACGGTCCGCAACGTCGGTTACCGCTTCGTCTCACCGCCTGTCACCCCCGTGCCCGAGGACGACGACGACTCGTCCGGCTCGTCCCGGGTACCCGACGACGCGCGGTCGCTCACCGGCGAGGCTTCGTAACCGACGCACGACCTGACTTCGACACGACAGGTGGCCCGGGCGCAGATCCGCCCGGGCCACCTGTCGTTCGTACGTCGGTCGCCCTCCGGTCGCCCTCCGGTCGCCCTCAGTGGCGAAGCAGGGGCAGCAGCTGGTCTCCCTGGCGCCTGATCTCCGGCAGGTAGGGAGTGTCGGAGAGTACGAAGTGGGAGATGCCGAGGCTCTCGTACTTCCGCAGTGACTTCGCCACGTCCTCGGCCGAACCGACCAGCCAGGTGGTGCCCGCTCCACCGCCGCCGTACCGCCCGGGCGTGGTGTAGAGGTTGTCGTCCAGCACCTCGCCCCGCGCGTGCAGGTCGAGCAGCCGCTGTTGCCCGACGGCACCCCGCCAGTTGGGATGCCGCGACCCGGCCACACTGCCCTTCGCCATCTCCGCGACCTTGGCCTCCGCGTCCGCCCACGCCTCGGCGGTGGTGTCCCGGACCAGGGTGGTGATCCGCAGCCCGAACTCCAGCGGCGGGTGCTCGCGTCCCAGCTTCGCGGCCAGGTCCTTCAGCCGCTCGATGCGTTCCCGGACCCCGTCCAGCGGCTCGCCCCAGAAGAGCTGGACGTCGGCCTCGGTGGCGGCGACCTTCTCGGCGGCCTCGGACGCGCCGCCGAAGTAGAGCCGGGGGTGCCTGCGGTCGCCGCGGACGACCGGCCGGGACGCCAGCGTGGAGTCGGTGACGTCGAAGTGTTCGCCGTGGTAGGTGACGTTCTCCTCGGTCCACAGCCGACGCACGATCTGCAGGAACTCCCTGGTGCGGGCGTAGCGGGCGGCCTGGTCGCCCTCGCTGTCGCCGTACGCCGCCAGGTCGTCCTGGCCGGACACGACGTTGACGAGCACCCGTCCGCCGCTGAGGTGGTCCAGGGTGGCAGCGGCGGAGGCGAAGTTCGCCGGCCGCCAGTAGCCGGGGCGGATCGCGATCAGCGGCCGGAACGTCGTCGTCCGCGCGGCCAGGGCGGTGGCGACCGTGAAGGTGTCCGGCCGGCCCCACCCGGTGCCGAGGAGCGCGCCGTCCCAGCCGTGGTCCTCCAGGGCCCGGGCGTGGCTGGTCAGGGTGTCCAGGCTGTTGTGGCCCTCGACCACGGCGTCACCACGGTGACCGGGCTGGACCTGGTTCGGGATGTACCACAGGAACTCGGGGCTCATGCGCCAAACCATACCTAATAAGTAGGCATTGTAGAGATTGATGCGGAAGAGCTCCCGAAGAGCGGCGGGGGGGGGGGGGGGGGGGGGGGGGCCCCCCCCCCCCCCCCGCCGAGTGCGCCGTACACCAGTACGCCGTACGCCAGTTCGCCGTACCCCAGTTCACCGTACGACGTCCGGCCGTCAGTTGGTGGCGGTGATCCGGCCCTCGCCACCGACCGGGTAGTCGGCCGCGCGGACCTTCCCCGACAGCCCTTCCTCGAGGTAGCCGCGCAGCGCGCCCTGGTAGGTCGTGCCGACCGGGGTGAAGTCCAGGCCCTTCAGCGGGTAGGCGTCCCCGCCGCGGGCGGAGAAGTCGTTCGTCGCCACCGGCACCGGTGCGCCGTCGACCACCTGGCCGTCCCGGACCAGCACGGTCCCGTCGTCGAGTACGACGTCGCGCACCCGCTCGCCCGGGGTGAGGATCTCCCCGGTCGACTCGTTCACCACCTGCGCCTGCCGGCTCACGTCGTAGGTGAACGCCAGCCCGGACACCTGGATGAACGCGCCCGCCGGCGAGGGCGCCGCGGCGACCCCGCGCTCGAGGAGCTGGCGCAGCGTGTCGCGAGGCACCTCGGGTACGACCGCGACGAAGTTGGCGAACGGCGCGACGTCGTAGGTGTCCAGCGCGGTCACCGGACCGGCCGGGATCACCGCGTCGTTGCGCAGGCCGCCGCCGTTCTGGATGCCGACCACCGGTGCGGGTACGCCGTACTCCGCGGCCTTCTGCGCGCCCGCCCACACCAGTGCGTCGGCCACCAGGTCACCGAGGTTGGTCTCCTTGCTGCGCACGTCGGCCCGGACGCCGTTCAGCGGCACCTCACTGTCGGCGACGACAGTCTCCCGCAGGGACGCCAGGTGGCTCTCGACGGGCACCTCGACGTTGGTGCGGGTCCAGGCGTCCTTCGCCACCGCGTCGGCCCCGGCGCCGGAGACCCGGACCGGGCGGCTGCGCTGGTCGTCGGCGCCGAGCAGCCGGCCCGCGCGGTCGAAGCGCAGGACGAGCTGCCCGACGTACTTGTAGTTGCCGGTCGTGGTGGCGACCGGCACCTGCCGGCCGTCGGCGTCGGTCGCCCACAGCGGGTAGCCGCGTTCGGCCCGGTCACCGGGGATCAGCCGGTCGCCGGGGTCGGCCAGAATCTCCCCGCCGCCGGCACCGAGCACGACGTCGATGTCGCGCAGCTGCGGTACCAGCGCGAGCTCGTTGTCGATGTCCTGCAGGTGGCTGACCAGGATGATCTTGTCCACACCCTGCCGGGTGAGCGCGCTCGCCGCGTCGTTGGCGATCCGCGCCAGTTCGGTGCGGACCCGGACGTTGCGCGGGCTGGAGATGGTGGGCAGCTCCGGCGTGGTCAGGCCGATCACGCCGATGCGTTCGCCGCGCTCGCGGATCACCGTACTGGCGCGGATGACGCCCTGGTCGGCGTACTTGGCCAGCGCGGGTTCGCCGCTCACGTCCAGGTTGGCCGAGACGAACGGGAACGAGCCGCCGGTTTCCTGCACGCTGGCCACGAAGTCGGCGAACACGTCAGGTCCGAAGTCGAACTCGTGGTTGCCGATCCCCGACGCGTCCAGGCCGAGCCGGCTGAGGGCGAGGGCGTCGTAGAACGGCACACCGCGCTCGATGCTGGCCGAGAACTCCGGGCCGGCGAGGTAGTTGTCGCCCCCGGAGATCGACACCACGGCGCGCGTGCCGCCCTGGGCCGGGCGCCCGGTCTCCGCCTCCCGCCGCAGCTGCCGCCACAGGGTGGTGTAGCGGGCGGCGCCGCCGTAGGCGCGGGTCTCGTCCGGCTCGATCGTGCCGTCGCCGTCGGTGTCGCCGTCGACGCCGAGGAGCTGGGACTCGTCGTCGTTGGTGTGCAGGACGGTCAGGGTGAGGTCGGTACGCGGCCCGCTGTCGGCCGCGGCGGGGCCCGCGCCGACCGTGCCCACCAGCCCGGCCGCGACCGCGCCGAGTCCCAGCACGCCGGCCGCGCCCAGCGCGACGGTGCGCCGGAACGCCGACCTGCGCGATGGCATGTCCTGTGTCATGCGCGCTCCTTGCTCTCGCCCCCGAGGGGCGGACAGGTCCGGCTCGAGGCGGGCCGGACAATGCTTGCCTGCGATACCTCACCGCGCGGTCGCCGGATCGCCGCGGCGGACGTCGGTGGGTGACCCGTACGGTAGCGGTGTGGGTACCTCGCCGGGTGGAATCAAGATCACCGGTCGCCTCTCCGCGGCCGAACGTGCGGCGGTCGACGCCCTGGTCGAGGCCGCCGCGGCCGAGGACGGTGTACGCGCCCTCGACGAACGCGCGACCCTGCTCCTCGGCGTGCCCGACGCCACCTGCCACCTGCTGGCCCTTGGCGGAGACGGGAACGGGGACGACGAGGTGGGCGACGTGGCGGGGTACGCCCACCTGGACCTTCCGGCGGTCACGGCCGACGAGCCCGCCGACGGCGCTCCGGCGCAGGCGGCCACCGCCGACCTGGTGGTCCGGCCCGACCACCGTGGCCGTGGCGTCGGCCGGGCACTGGCCGACGCACTGGTCACCGAGGCGGGCCCGGTGCCGGTGCAGGTGTGGGCACACGGCCCGCACCCGGGTGCCGCCCGGCTGGCCGCGGCGACCGGGTTCACCGCCGACCGGGCGCTGGCCTGGATGCGCCGGCCGCTGAACGGACCGGACGCCCGGCCGCTTCCGGACATCGCGCCGCCGGCCGGCATCACGATCCGCACCTTCGTACCCGGCCGCGACGAGCAGGCCTGGCTGGCGGTCAACGCGGCCGCGTTCGCCGCCCACCCCGAGCAGGGCCGCTGGACCCGCGCCGATCTCGACGCCCGGGTCGGCGCGGACTGGTTCGATCCGGAGGGCTTCTTCGTCGCCGAGCGCGACGGTGAACTGGTCGGCTTCCACTGGACGAAGGTGCACACCGGCCAGGTACGCGGAGGCGAGCCCGGCCCGGCGGGTGAGATCTACGTGCTCGGCGTGGCTCCGCACGCCCAGGGCGGCGGGCTGGCCAAGGCGCTGGCGGTGGCCGGTCTGGCGTACCTGCGCGACCGTGGCCTGCCGACCGTGATGCTGTACGTCGAGGACGGCAACCGCGCCGCGGTCGGCCTCTACGAGAAGCTCGGCTTCACCCGGGCCGCCACAGACGTGATGTACCACCACGAACCGGTCGGTCGGTTGAGATCGTCGCTACCGCTTGTCCACGCCACGGTGAAACGATGACGGGGTGAGCACCCAGATCGCGCGCCCCGAAATCACCGAGTACGACGTCGAACCCCCGTACGACGTGACCGAGGGCGACCTGCCCGACGACCGGTTCCTCGACCGGGAGCTGTCCTGGCTGCACTTCAACACCCGGGTGCTCGAGCTCGCCGAGGACCCCCAGATGCCACTGCTGGAACGCGTGCGGTTCCTCGCGATCTTCGCCAACAACCTGGACGAGTTCTTCATGGTCCGGGTCGCCGGCCTCAAGCGCCGGATGGCCGCGGGCGTCGCCGTGCGGGCCGCCTCCGGGCTGCTGCCGAAGGAGGTGCTGGAGAGCATCTGGGCGCGCACCCGGGAGCTGATGGTGCGGCACGCGGACGCGTTCCACGACCGGGTGCTGCCGGAGCTGGTCGCGCAGGGCATCGAGGTGCAGCGCTGGGACGACCTGGACGAGGACGCCCGCAAGCGCATGCACGAACTGTTCGGCGCCCGGGTCTTCCCGGTGCTCACGCCGCTCGCGGTCGACCCGGCGCACCCGTTCCCGTACATCTCCGGGCTGTCCCTCAACCTCGCGGTCGTCGTGCGCAACCCGCAGACCGGCGGCGAGCACTTCGCCCGGGTGAAGGTGCCGCAGATCCTGCCCCGGTTCGTTCCGGTGGACAAGCAGCGCTACGTCCCGCTGGAGGACGTCATCGCCGCGCACCTGGACCAGCTGTTCCCCGGCATGGAGATCCTCCAGCACCACTCGTTCCGGGTCACCCGCAACGAGGACCTCGAGGTGGAGGAGGACGACGCGGAGAACCTCCTGCAGGCGCTGGAGCGGGAGCTGCTGCGCCGCCGGTTCGGGCCGCCGGTGCGGCTGGAGGTGGAGGCGTCCATCGACCCGCACGTCCTCGACCTGCTGGTGTCCGAGCTCGGCGTCAGCGAGGAGGAGGTGTGCCGGCTGGCCGGGCCGCTGGACCTGTCCGGCCTGTCCGCGATCGCCGACCTGGACCGCGCCGACCTGAAGTTCCCCGCGTTCGTGCCGGTGACCCACCGGGACCTCGCCGAGGTGGAGAGCTCGCACCCGCCGGACGTGTTCTCCGCCGTACGCCAGCGGGAGGTGTTGCTGCACCACCCGTACGACTCGTTCTCCACCAGCGTGCAGCGGTTCATCGAGCAGGCCGCCGCCGACCCGCACGTGCTGGCGATCAAGCAGACCCTCTACCGCACCAACGAGGAGTCGCCGATCGTCGACGCGCTGATCGACGCCGCCGAGGCCGGCAAGCAGGTGCTGGTCGTGGTGGAGATCAAGGCCCGGTTCGACGAGGAGGCCAACATCCGCTGGGCCCGGCAGTTGGAGCAGTCCGGCTGTCACGTCGTCTACGGCCTGATCGGGCTGAAGACCCACTGCAAGCTGGCGCTCGTCGTCCGCGAGGAACCGGACGGGCTGCGCCGCTACGCCCACATCGGCACCGGCAACTACAACCCCAAGACCGCCCGGCTGTACGAGGACCTCGGGCTGCTCAGCAGCGACCCCGTGCTGGCCGCCGACCTGAGCGCGTTGTTCAACACGTTGTCGGGGTACGCCCGGACCACGGAGTACGACCGGCTGCTGGTCGCGCCGCGCTCGGTGCGTACGTCTCTGATCGAACGCATCCACCGGGAGGTGGCCCACCACCGGGCCGGCCGGCCCGCGTGCATCAGGTGGAAGGTCAACGCGCTGGTCGACGAGGCGGTGATCGACGCGCTGTACGAGGCGTCCCGGGCCGGTGTCCCGATCGACCTGTGGATCCGCGGGATCTGCGCGTTGCGGCCCGGGGTGCCCGGCCTGTCCGAGACGATCCGCGTCCGCAGCGTGCTCGGCCGGTTCCTGGAGCACTCCCGGATCTTCTGGTTCGCCAACGGCGGCGACACCGACGTGTGGATCGGGTCCGCGGACATGATGCACCGCAACCTCGACCGCCGGGTGGAGGCGCTCGCCCAGATCCGCCAGGACGACCACGTGACCGAGCTGACCAAGCTGCTCGACCTGGCCTTCGACGACCGCACCTCGTCGTGGCACCTCGCCGCCGACGGCGACTGGATCCGCCACCACCTCGACGCCGAGGGCGCACCGCTGCGCGACCTGCAGCAGCACCTGATCTCGGTCAAGCTGCGCCACCGGATGAAGGTGGCCGCGGGGCAGGGGGTGGCATGAGCCGCCCGGCGGGGGACGCGGTGGTCGGCGCGACAGTCGGCTCGGCAGGCGAGGGGCGCTGATCCGTGGCCCCGGGGAGGACCGAACCCAGGGACCGGGTGGTCGAGGCCGCCGGTGCGGTGGTGTGGCGGCCGTCGGCGTACGAACGCGCCGAGGTGCTGCTGGTGCACCGGCCGAAGTACGACGACTGGTCCTTCCCCAAGGGCAAGCTCGAGCCGGGCGAACGCGCGCCGGCCGCGGCGGTCCGCGAGGTCGCCGAGGAGACCGGCATCTCGGTGGCGCTGGGGCCGCCGATGCCTCCCGTGCGCTACCCGCTGGCCGGCGGGGCGGTGAAGGTGGTGCGTTACTGGCAGGCCGTGCCCCTCGACGAGGGGGACTTCACGCCCGGCCACGAGGTCGACCGGCGGGTCTGGCTGCGGATCGGCGAGGCCGCCCGCCAGCTCACCCACCCCCGGGACCGTTCGCTGCTCACCACCCTGACGCCGCGGACGACCCGGCCGCTGGTGCTCGTCCGGCACGGCTCGTCGCTGCCCCGGTGCGGCTGGACCGGCGACGACCTGGAACGCCCGCTCAGCGACGAGGGCCGCACCCAGGCCGCCGAACTCGTCGGGACGCTCGCGGCGTACGCCATCACCCGGGTGGTGAGCTCACCCGCCCGGCGGTGTGTGGAGACCGTGCTGCCGTACGCCACCGCCGCCGGGGTTCGGATCGAGCTCGAGCCCGCGTTCGCCGAGGGGGCCGACCCGGAGCTGGTCCGGGAGCAGGCGATGCGCCTGCTGGACGCGCCGGAGCCGACTGCCGTGTGCTCCCACCGACCGACGCTTCCGGACCTGTGGGCGGGTCTGGGCGTGACCCCGATGCCGCTGCAGACCGGCGAGGCGGTCGTACTCCACCTCGCCGGCCGTAGTCCCGTGGCGGTCGAACGCCACCCACCAGCCGAACCCCTCTCGGGTCGCTGAGGAAAGCGGTCAGGCGCGCTCGACGACGTAGAGATGGTTGGCGTCGGGGTCGCGCAGGCCGAACATCGGCGGCACGCCGGGCCAGCGCAGCACCTCGGGGTCGACGTCCACACCGTGCTCACGCAGGTACGCATGGTCGGCGCCGGCGTCCGCCGTGGCCAGCCGGATGCCGGTGTCCACCCCGGCGGGCGCCTCGTCCCGAGCGCTGACCAGGGCGATCGTCGTACCCCCTGCCGGGCCCTCGGATGACGGAGCCACCTCCACCCAGCGCTGCCCCGGGCCGAACGAGCCGTCCATGGTCACCTCGAACCCGCACGTACCCACATAGAACGCCAGAGCGCGGTCGTGGTCGGCCACCGGCACCGCCACCGTCGCCACCCCGGTCACCCGGACGCCCGCGACCGCCTGCTCCCCGACGTGCTGGTTCACTCGCTCGTTCATCCTGGTCTCCTGCCGTCCGTGCTGTCGGATACTCGTGGTGTCGGAACCAGGACCGGCCGGCCCGGCCGAACTCATCGGCGCGACGAACCCCCGACCCACCAGACGAGCCCACGATCCCGGCTCCAGCCCACGGAATGCCCGCGAACCGGACCTTCGGGCATGACCACGGCAAAACGTCCGCAACCCGGCGAGAAGTGACACAGCGTGCGTGTTCACGTGACGTCCGCCACAGCGTCGAGCGGTCTTGGTGTCGCGGTTCGGCGACGTTCACTCCCCGTTCATGTAGGCCCGTCCAGCACGTCACCTGGCCTCCCTACCGTCCTGGGAGACAAGGGATTTCCGTGAGATCGAAGGGCTGGGAAACGACGTGAAGCACACCCGATTCGCCGCGCTCGCATTCGCGGCACTCGGTGGCGCTGTGGCGCTGGCCGGCTGCGGGAGCGACCCGACGCCGGCGGCAGGCAGCAAGGGCGCCGAGCCGACCAAGAGCGGGTCGTGCCCCTCCGGCACCCTCAACGCGGAGGGCTCCTCGGCGCAGAAGAACGCGATCGAGCAGGCCATCGCCGACTACCAGACGAAGTGCGCCGACGTCACGATCAACTACAACCCGACGGGCTCCGGCGCGGGCATCAAGCAGTTCAACGCCGGCCAGGTCGACTTCGCCGGCTCGGACTCCGCGCTGAAGACGGAGCCGAAGGACGGCGTGGTCGAGGCCGACGCCGCCAAGAAGCGGTGCCAGAACAACCCCGCCTGGAACATCCCGATGGCGGTCGGCCCGATCGCCATCGCCTACAACGTGCAGGGTGTCGGCAACCTGGTGCTCGACGGCCCCACGGCGGCCAAGATCTTCAACGGCACCATCAAGACGTGGAACGACCCGGCGATCGCCAAGCTCAACAAGGGCGCCAAGCTGCCGAACGCGAAGATCGTGGTCTTCTACCGGTCGGACGAGTCGGGTACGACGGAGAACTTCACGAAGTACCTCCAGGCCAGCTCCGGCGGCGCGTGGAAGACCGAGCCCGCCAAGAGCTGGGAAGGCACCGGCTCGGGCAAGAACAAGTCCGCCGGCGTGGCCTCGGGCGTCAAGGCCACCCCCAACTCGATCACCTACGTCGAGTGGTCCTACGCACGTGACAACAAGCTCGCCATGGCGAGCATCGACAGCGGCTCCGGCCCGGTGAAGCTGACCGGTGAGTCGGCGGGCAAGGCCGTCGCCGCGGCGAAGCCGGACGGCCAGGGCAACGACCTGCGGCTGAAGCTGGACTACGCCACCAAGGCCAAGGGCGCCTACCCGATCGTCCTGGTCACCTACGAGATCGTCTGCTCCAAGGGTCTGGACGCCTCGAAGGCCGGGCTGGTGAAGGGCTTCCTCACCGACTACTCCAGCAAGCAGACCCAGACCGGGCTCGCCGACCTCGGCTACGCGCCGCTGCCCGAGCAGGTGCGCACCAAGGTCGAGACCGCGGTCAAGGCGATCCGCTGACGACATCGATGAGCTCGAACAGTTCCCGCCAGGAACTCCTCGACAGTCGGCCCCGGGGCTTGGACCTGGGGCCGACCGGCCGTGGTGGTGACCGGCTGTTCTCCGGTCTCGCCCGGGGCTCCGGTCTCGCCGTCATCGCGCTGGTCGTCTTCGTCGCCGCGTTCCTGCTCTGGCTCGCCGTACCCGCCCTGAAGGACAACCAGGCCAACTTCCTGTTCTCCCGGACGTGGCAGCCGGGGCTGACCCCGCCGAAGTTCGGGATCGTCGACCTGCTGTGGACGACGGTGCTGGCCTCGGCGTTCGCGCTGCTGCTGGCCGTGCCGGTCGCCCTCGGGGTGGCGTTGTTCCTCACCCACTACGCGCCGGCCCGGCTGGCCCGGCCGATCACCTACGTGGTCGACCTGCTGGCCGCCGTACCCTCGATCATCTTCGGGCTCTGGGGGATCACCGAGCTGGCACCCAAACTTGCACCGGCCGGGAACTTCCTGTCTCGCCACAACCTCGGGATCCCGTTCCTGAAGCCCGGCATCCCCGACACCGGGACGGTGTTCGTCGCCGGCGTCGTGCTGGCGATCATGATCCTGCCGATCATCGCCGCGTTCACCCGGGAGGTGTTCGCACAGACCCCCGCGGAGAACCGGGAGGCCGCGCTCGCCCTGGGCGCGACGAAGTGGGAGATGATCCGGCTGACCGTCCTGCCGTACGGCCGGTCGGGAATGGTCAGCGCCGCCATGCTCGGCCTGGGCCGGGCGCTCGGCGAGACCATCGCGATCATGATCATCCTGTCCACGCCGAGCCCGGGCGCGCCGTTCAGCGCGAGCCTGTTCGCCGGCGGCGAGACGTTCGCCAGCAAGATCGCCAACAACGCGGCGGAGTTCGACTCCCCCAGCAAGACCGGCGCCTACATCGCCGCCGGCCTGGTGCTGTTCGTACTCACGTTCGCGGTCAACGCGCTGGCCCGCCTCGTCCTGCTGCACACCGGAAGGAAGCACTCGTGAGTGCGCTCAGCTCGGCCCGCCCGGCCGGGTCCCACGTCGACCTGACCGGCAAGCGGTCCAGGGGCCGCGCCGTCCGCAACGTGGTGGCGACGGTGCTGGTCGCGGCCTGCTTCGCGCTGGCGCTGGTACCGCTGGTGTGGATCCTGTGGACGGTCGCGAGCAAGGGCTTCCACCTCCTGCTCGACCCCAACTGGTGGGGCCAGTCCCAGCGCGGGATCACCTCCCGCACGGCCGGCGGCGGCGCCTACCACGCGATCATGGGCTCGCTGATCACCGCGGTCATGTGTGCGCTGGTCTCGGTGCCGATCGGCGTGTTCGGCGCGATCTACCTGGTGGAGTACGGCCGGGGCGGACCGCTCGCCCGCGCCGTGAGCTTCATGGTGGACATCCTCACCGGCATCCCGTCCATCGTCGCGGCGCTGTTCATCTACGCGCTGTGGGTGACGTTGTTCGGCTTCGGCCGGGTCGGGTTCGCGGTCAGCCTGTCGCTGGTCCTGCTGATGGTGCCGACCGTGCTGCGCCTCACCGAGGAGGTGCTGCGGCTGGTGCCGAACGAGTTGCGCGAGGCCTCCGCCGCGCTCGGCGTGCCCCGGTGGAAGACGATCCTGAAGGTCGTCGTCCCGACGGCCTTCAGCGGCATCGTCACCGGCGTGATGCTCGGCCTGGCCCGGATCATGGGCGAGACCGCGCCGCTGCTGATCCTCGGTCCCTACACCAGCGGGATCAACTTCAACCCGTTCGCGGGGAACATGGCCGCCCTGCCCACGATGATCAACCAGGACCGTACGGAGTCCCTCCAGCCGGCCGTGGACCGCACCTGGGCCGCGGCCCTGACGCTGGTCCTGCTGGTACTGGTCCTCAACCTTCTCGCGCGAGCCGTCGCCCGGTTCAGCGCCGTACGCAAGCGTTAGAAAGCAGAGGAAGAAGACACCATGGCGAAACGAATCGATGTCTCCGGCCTCGACATCTACTACGGCGCGTTCAAGGCGGTCGAGGGCGTCAACATGACGGTCGAGCCGCGCAACGTCACCGCGTTCATCGGCCCGTCCGGGTGCGGGAAGTCGACCATGCTGCGCACCCTCAACCGGATGCACGAGGTGGTGCCCGGCGCCCGGGTCGAGGGCAAGGTCATGCTGGACGACCAGGACCTCTACGGATCCGACGTCGACCCGGTGGCGGTGCGCCGCGTGGTCGGCATGGTCTTCCAGCGGCCCAACCCGTTCCCCACGATGTCGATCTACGACAACGTCGCCGCCGGCCTCAAGCTGAACGGCGTACGCCAGAAGAGCGTGCTGGACGAGGCGGTGGAGCGCTCCCTGAAGGGCGCGAACCTGTGGAAGGAAGTCCACGACCGGCTCAACCGGCCCGGCGGCTCACTGTCCGGCGGTCAGCAGCAGCGGCTGTGCATCGCCCGGGCGATCGCCGTCGAGCCGCAGGTGCTGCTGATGGACGAGCCGTGCTCGGCGCTGGACCCGATCTCCACGCTGGCGATCGAGGACCTCATCTCCCAGCTGAAGGAACGCTTCACGATCGTCATCGTGACGCACAACATGCAGCAGGCGGCCCGGGTGTCCGACGCCACGGCGTTCTTCAACCTGTCCGGTCAGGGCAAGCCGGGGCACCTGATCGAGATGGACAGTACGCAGAAGATCTTCTCCAACCCGTCCGAGCAGGCCACCGAGGCCTACATCACCGGGCGGTTCGGCTGATCGCCGTACGTACCCCGGTCAGCCGGCGAGCCGATCAGGGCAGGAAGAGCCGGGCCGCGTAGTAGACGACGGCGGCGACCGCCGCTGCCGCCGGGATGGTGAGCACCCAGGCGGTGACGATGTTGCCGGCCACGCCCCAGCGCACCGCCGACAGCCGCTGCGTGGAGCCGACGCCCATGATCGCCGCGCTCACCGTGTGGGTGGTCGAGACCGGGGCGTGGAAGCCGATCGCCATCACGTAGAGCACCGCCGAGGCCGTGCTGTCCGCCGCGATGCCGCGGGCAGGGTCGAGCTTGATCACCCGGCGGCCCAGGGTGCGCATGATCCGCCAGCCGCCGGAGTACGTACCGAGCGCGATCGCGGTGGCCGCGGCCAGCTTCACCCACAGCGGGACGTCGGACCCGGTGTGCAGGCCGGCGGTGACCAGCGCGAGCACGATGACGCCCATCGTCTTCTGGGCGTCCTGCAGGCCGTGCCCGAACGCCATCGCCGCCGCCGACACCGACTGCCCCGCGCGGAAGCCGCGGTTGGCCCGGCTCGGGTTCGCCTTCCGGAAGATCCACAGCAGGCTGAGCATGACGACGTAGGCGAGGCAGAACCCGATCAGCGGCGACAGCACCATCGGCAGCAGGACCTTCTTGCCGATCGTCGCCCAGTGCACCGAGGCCGACGCCGCCAGACCGGCGCCGATCAGCCCGCCGATCAGGGCGTGCGAGGAGGAGGAGGGCAGGCCGAGCCACCAGGTCAGGAGGTTCCAGCTGATCGCGCCGACCAGGCCGGACAGGACGACCGTCATGCCGTGCGCGTCGGTCTCCGGGGTGATGATGCCGCTGCCGATCGTCTCGGCCACGCCTTCGGAGATCAGCGCGCCGGCGAGGTTCATCACGGCGGCCAGCGCCAGCGCGGTGCGCGGGGTCAGCGCTCGGGTGGACACCGACGACGCGATCGCGTTCGCCGCGTCGTGGAAACCGTTGGTGTAGTCGAACGCCAGGGCGATCAGGACGACCGCGGCGACGAGGGCGAGCTCCATCTATCCTCCAGACCCCGGGCGGGAGCCCGCGCGTACCCGCGTACTCACGACTCCTTGACCGCGATCTGCTCGACCGTGTTGGCGACCTTCTCGAACGCGTCGACGGCGAGCTCGACGAGCTCGATCACGTCCTTGAGCTTCAGCACGGTCAACGCGTCGTAGGCACCGCTGAACAGCTTGGCGAGCATCTGCCGGTGGATCTGGTCACCGAGGTTCTCCAGCCGGTTGACCTCGATCCAGTACTCCTCCAGGTCGCGCATCGTACGCAGCCGGGGCATGGCCTCGGCGGTGAGCGCGGCGGCCCGCTGGAGCACCTCGACCTGCTGCTCGAGTCCCTCCGGCAGCTGTTCGAGCTCGTAGAGGACGATCGAGTCGACCGCCGCCTCCATGTAGTCCATGACGTCGTCCAGGCCGGCGGCGAGGCGGTAGATGTCCTCGCGGTCGAACGGCGTGACGAAGGTGCTGTTGACCCGGCGGATGATCTCGTGGGTGGCCTCGTCGGCCCGGTGCTCGGCGTCCTTCATCAGCCGGGCACTGGCCTGCCGGTCGGCATCGTGGGCGAGCAACTCGGCGAACAGTCGGGCGCCGTCGACCAGGATGCTGGCGGACTTGGCGAAGAGGTCGTAGAACGTCGTGTCCACCGGAGTGAATCGGAAGCGCACGGCGAAACTCCTGTCGAACAGTCCCCGTCGGCGAGCAGGCCAGGGTAATGCTAGGGCGTTACGTCTGGTCGCGGCTCGGCGGCGGGTAGGGGGTGGGTCGACGGGCAGGTCGAAGACCTGGCACCGGGGCGGTCGGTCAGTGGTCGGTCAGCTGTGGGTTCAGCTTGGGGGGTCAGCTGTGGGTGAGCACCGCCAGCAGGTCGAGGATCCCCACGCCCACGAACACCACGACGGCTACGACAGTGAACATGCCCCGGGTGAGCAGGGCCGCAGTGGGTCCGGCCCACTGACCGCGGTATGCACGATTCGTGACGAGCCACGCCGCAAGAGTGACAGAAAGTACGCACAATCCGGCTACTTCGGCCCACGCGCCGCACGCCGGACCGCTGCGCACCAACAGCGCACCGTTGACCGCCAGGACCAGTGAGGTGCGGTTCCAGGCCAGGGCCGTTCGCTCGAGCTGGCCCTCCCGGGAGGGGAGCCGCGCCGGCATGCTCATCGTCAGCGCTGCCCGAACGCGACCAGGTAGATCGCCAGGCCGGTCACCACGAAGACCGTGAACGCCAGCCCGAGGGGCATCAGCGTGGCCGGAAGCGGCGCTCCCCTGCGCATCGCGGCGGCCGTGCGCCGCCACCGGACATAGGCCCCGAGCGTGGTGGCAATGCCCCCGGCCGCGAGCACCAGGCCGAACAGCCGCCGCAGCCACGCCGGCTCCACCGAGGTCAGGAACTGGACCGCGGCCACCCCGGCCGCTCCCAGTGCGAGGCCGGTCCGCAGGTAGGCGAGGAAGGTGCGCTCGTTGGCCAGGCTGAAGCGATAGTCGGGTTCGGTGCCACCCATGATCACGCTCCGTTGATCTTGCCATCGTGCCGCCGACAACGCGGCAGCACGAGTCTAGGGTTCCTTCTACCGCCACCCGACCAGCCTGGAGGGTCCTCCCGTCATGGATGCGTCACTCACCACCGACGACGTCGCGCTCCTACGTAAGAGCTTCACCCGTAACCCGGCCTACCGGCTCGTCCAGAACGCGTTGACCCAGACCACCCTCGACGACCTCACCCTAGACCGCGAGATCGTCGTACGCACCGACCACTCGGTCTCCCACCTGCTCGACGACTGGACCGCCACCAACCAGAAGAACAGCGGCCGCTGCTGGATGTTCGCCGGCCTGAACCTGCTGCGGGTCGAGGCCATGCGGCGGATGAACCTCAAGTCGTTCGAGTTCTCCCAGAACCACGTGATGTTCTGGGACAAGCTCGAACGCGCCAACTACTTCCTCGAGGCGATCATCGACACCGCCGACCGGGACCTCGACGACCGGACGGTCGCGTTCCTTCTCCAGGACGTCGCCAGTGACGGTGGCCAGTGGAACATGTTCGCGGCGCTGGTCCGCAAGCACGGGCTGGTCCCCAAGTCCGCGATGCCGGAGACGCAGAGCTCGTCCTCGACCGGCCGGATGAACTCCGTCCTGCGCCAGCTGCTCCGCCAGGGCGCCCGCGACCTGCGGGCGCTGGCAGCCGGTGACGGCGGGGCCGACGCGGCCCGGTCCCACAAGCGGCAGCTGCTGGACGTGGTGCACCGGGTGCTGTGCATGCACCTCGGCACGCCGCCGGAGACGTTCACCTGGCAGTGGACCGACAAGGACCGGGTGTTCCACCGCGACGGTGACCTGACCCCGCTGGAGTTCGCCCAGCGGTACGTCGGCATCCCGATCGACGACTACGTGTGTCTCGTCCACGACCCGCGGGAGACCAGCCCGCGCGGCCGGACGTTCACCGTCGACCAGCTGGGCAACGTCGTCGGCGGCGGCGCGGTGGTCTACCTCAACGTCGACGTGGCGGTGATGAAGCGGCTGGCCCGCGACTCCGTCGTGAACGGCGAGCCGGTGTGGTTCGGCTGTGACGTCGGGAAGATGATGCGCCGCGACATCGGCATCTGGGACGCCGACCTGTACGACATCGGCTCGGTCTACGACACGACGTTCGACCTGGACAAGGCCGAGCGGCTGCTCTACCACGAGACCGCGATGACGCACGCCATGCTGTTCACCGGCGTCGACGTCGACGGCGAGCTGATCCGGCGCTGGCGGGTGGAGAACAGCTGGGGTGACAAGGACGCTGACAAGGGCTTCTACACGATGAACGACTCGTGGTTCGACGAGTACGTCTTCGAGATCGCCGTCCACCGTGACGCGCTGCCGGAGGACCTGCGGGCGGCACTGTCGGAGGAGCCGATCGTCCTGCCCGCCT
Organism: Actinopolymorpha sp. NPDC004070; assembly: GCF_040610475.1. Lineage (NCBI taxonomy): Bacteria > Bacillati > Actinomycetota > Actinomycetes > Propionibacteriales > Actinopolymorphaceae > Actinopolymorpha > Actinopolymorpha sp. NPDC004070. Next base: position 32,999 of record NZ_JBEXMJ010000011.1, read on the forward strand.
GGGACCCGATGGGGGCACTGGCCCGCGCCCGCTAGCCGACGCGGCGCGCGACGACCGTCGCGGCAACGGTCGCGGTGACGTGACAGAGGGTGGGGAGGAGATCGACGGTCTCCTCCCCACCCTCTGTGCGTCCTGGGTGCGACCTACTGCGCGGCCTCCTGCGCGGCCTCCTGCGCGGCCCGGGCGGGAAGGTACTTCCACTGCCCTTCCGACACGACCTCGACGGTGCCGTCGACCACCGTGATGGCCGTCTCGTCGTCCATGATGTACGCCGGACCCGAGATGCCGGCCGCCCATGCTTCCGCCTCGGCCATGGAGTTGCCCGGCATGCCGTCCGGAGCCAGGTGCGGGCAGATCGAGAAGTCGACGAGGCCCAACGTGGAGTCGTCGCCGTTCGGCGGCCGCCACTGGATGAAGTCGTCCCCGACCTCGGGGGTCATCACCATGCTCCCGGCGCTCAGCCCGACCCAGACCGTCTCGGTCAGCGACGGGAGCAGGTCCGAGAGCCCGGACTGCCGCATCCAGTGGCACAGGTAGAGAACGTCGCCGCCGGCCACCAACAGGACGTCGGCCTCGCGGACCAGCGGCACCCAGCGCTCCTCGTCGAGGCTGGGCAGCGCGGTGAGTTCCAGCACGCCGACGGACTTCCAGCCGAGGTCGACCATGGGGTTCGTGGAGTTTCCGCTGATGAACTCCCACGCCCTGGTGCCCGGGCCGACCCAGGGGTGCCCGTACATCGCGGTCGGGATGCACAGGGCGGTCGACTCGGCGATCGGCTTGCCCAGCAGGTCGACCAGCGCATCACGGATGGTGGCGTTCGTGACGCCACCGGAGGTGAGAAGGAGCTTCAAGACGCCTCCTGGTTCGAGGGCGACGGAACGGTCGCGGCGGGAGAGCTGAGACGTGGGACCACCGGCGAAACGTATCGCTGCCGAACGGGCGGAAACCACCCCGCAACCCGGGCCTCTCGCACCGGGCGGCGATCCCGGGCCCTTCGGGGGAGCGCGAAGGCCCCGTCCCTGCGGCGACCGTGGTCCGCACACTCCTCCCGCGCGGGCGCCCCGGACCCCGGCCGGCGCGAACCGGACTACAGTCGAAAGTCCGGGAAGCCGTCCCACCCGCCGGTGGTCTGCTGGGTGCCGCCACGTGAGCAGGGGAGGCAGCCATGCCGGGTAACGGCGGCGACCGGACCAACAGGGCAGTCGTATACATCGGACCGGGCAAGGTCGAGGTCCGCGTCATCGACTATCCGGCACTGGAGTTACGTCCAGGGCCGGGCGTACCGCCACAAAACGCCGGGCGGCAGTGCCCGCACGGTGTGATCCTCAAGGTGGTCGCGAGCAACATCTGCGGCTCCGACCAGCACATGGTGCGGGGGCGGACAACCGCCCCGGCCGGCCTGGTCCTCGGCCACGAGATCACCGGAGAGGTCGTGGAGAAGGGCCGGGACGTGGAGACCATCAACGTCGGCGACCTGGTGTCGGTGCCGTTCAACATCGCCTGCGGCCGGTGCCGGATGTGCAAGGAGGGCAACACCCACGTCTGCCTGAACGTCAACCCCGAACGCCCCGGCGGTGCGTACGGCTACGTCGACATGGGCGGCTGGCCGGGCGGGCAGGCGGACTACGCCATGTCGCCGTACGCCGACTGGAACCTGCTGAAGTTCCCCGACCGCGACCAGGCGATGGACAAGATCCTCGACCTGGCGATGCTGGCCGACATCTTCCCCACCGGCTACCACGGCTGTCACACGGCCGGGGTGACGTCGGGGTCGACGGTGTACGTCGCCGGCGCCGGGCCGGTGGGACTCGCGGCGGCCTGTGCGGCGTTCCTGCTCGGCGCGGCCGTGGTCATCGTCGGCGACATGAACACCCGCAGGCTGGATCAGGCTCGCAGCTTCGGCTGCGAGACGGTCGACCTCACCGAGGACGCAACCCTCGCCGATCAGATCGAGCAGATCCTCGGCGTGCCCGAGGTGGACGCCGCGGTCGACTGCGTGGGCTTCGAGGCCAAGGGGTCGGGCGAGGAGGGCCCGACCGAGCAACCGGCGACGGTACTGAACTCGATCATGGAGGTCACCCGTGCGGCCGGCAAACTCGGCATCCCCGGTCTCTACGTCACCGACGACCCGGGCGCGAGCGAGGAGGCCGCCAGGCACGGCAGCCTGTCCATCCGGATCGGCCTGGGCTGGGCGAAGGCACACCAGTTCACCACCGGGCAGTGCCCGGTGATGCGCTACAACCGCGGGCTGATGGATGCGATCCTGCACGACCGCGTCCAGATCGCGAAGGCGGTGAACGCGACCGTCCTTCCGCTGGAGGAGGCGCCGAACGGCTACAAGGACTTCGACCGGGGCGAGGCGAAGAAGTACGTCCTCGACCCGCACGGGATGCTCGCCGGCAAGACGCCGTGAGGCTCAGCAGCCGCCGTCCGGCGTGAGCTGATCAGCGGGCGGCGACGTCGACCAGGATGCTCGACAGTTCGTCCGGCGCGTCCCGCATCAGGTTGTGGCCGGCGGCCAGCCGGTGCGTGGTCCAGCCGGGGTCCCCGCTCAGCCTCTGGTAGACGTGCGTGAACGGAGACTGGTCGGCCCAGCCCGCGGCGTACACGTAGTCCCGGCGGCGGATGTGCCCGAGGTCGCCGGTGAGCCGCAGCGGCTGGAGCACCGACGCGATCGGGTGTGGCGTGGCCCGGGCGTCGAAGAACGGCAGGGGCAAGGAGGCGCACCCGGTCTCGTCCACGTCGGCGTACCACGTCCGTTCCTGGTCGGACACCAGGGACCAGCAGGAGTCACCGTCCTGCGGCACCACGGCGTCCAGATAGACCAGGGAGTCGACCCGGTCCGGCGCGCGGTCGGCAGCACCGGTGATCACCATTCCGCCGTAGCTGTGTCCGACCAGCACCGCGTCCCGCAGGTCCTCGCCGTCGAGGACGGCGAGGACGTCCTGGATGTGCGTGTCGAGGTTCACCGTGCCGTGCAGCAAGTGTCGGCGTTCGCTCACGCCGGTCAACGTCAGCGGGTGGACGGCGTGTCCGAGGTCGCGCAGTCGCCGGGTGAGGTGCTCGAAGGACCATCCGCCGTGGCACATGCCGGGGACGAGGACGAAGGTCGTCATGGTGCTCCATCGGTTGGTGATGTGTGGTGGCGGTGCGGCGTGGCGGGTCGCCCGACGAGGGCGATCGCGGCGCCGGCGGTGCACAGAACCGCCGTCCACGCCAGGGCGGCCACGGGGGAAGTACGGTCGGCGACCAGCCCGGCGAGCCACGGACCGGCGGTCTGACCGGCGGCGAACACCGTGGTGAGGGCGGCGAGGGTGGCGGTCCAGTCGGTGGCCGGGACGTGCGCCCTCAGCACGGCGGTGACCGCGGCAGGCACGCCCATGAACGTCGCCCCGTACACCAGCGCGGAGAGCAGGACGACCGGCGGCGTGGACGACACCAGGACCAGGGCCGAGCCCCCGCCCAGCACGGCGAGCAGGGTGGCCAGAGCCCGGCTGCCGGGCCAGTCGGCGATCGGGCGGCTCCACAGGGCTGGGGCCACCGCGACGGCGGCGCCGAGCGCCGTCCAGGTGAGCACCACCTGCCCGACGGGGGCGTGCCGGTCGGTCAGGTAGGCGGAGAGGAAGGTGATGTAGGCGATGTAGCCGGTGGCGAACAACAGATAGGCCAGGGTGGTTGCCCAGAGCGGCCGGAGCCGGGCCCGCCCGGCCGTGGGCCGCTGGTCACCGTCGGTGCCGGCCGTGCTCCAACTCACCAGGGCGGCCAGCGCGGCGGCGACACCCAGACCGAGCCAGGCCAGCCGCCAGTGCACGCCGAGCAGCGGGACCGTCACGCCACTGACCACGATGCCCAGCCCGGCGCCGGCGAAGTACACCGTGATGGGAACGGCCGAGGCGGCCCGCGCGGCGGCGTGGGACGCGATCACCCCGCCGGCGATGAAGACCACCGCCCCGGTCGCCCCGGCCAGCGCTCGGATCGCCAGTAGCAGTGGGTAGGCGCCGCTGACGGCGGTCGCGGCCAGCGCACCGGCGGTCAGTGCCATGCCGGCCCGGAACGCGGTGGCCGCGCCGAGCCGGCGGATCAACCCGGTGGCCAGCAGCGCGCCGAGCAGGTAGCCGAGGCCGTTGGCGGCGCTCATCGCGCCCGCGTCGGCCAGCGTCCAGTGCAGGTCGTCGCGCATCGCCGGCAGCAGGAGCCCGTACGCGAAGCGCGCGAAGCCGAGCGCCGAGGCGGTGCCCAGGGCCAGCCGTACGGCCTGCCCCACCCCGGCGGGCGCGGTCGACGTCATGAGTCCCCCTGGGAACGAACCGATCGGTACGAATTCCGGGAATGCTAGCAGGGGAACGAACCGACCGGTACTATCCATCTCATGCCAGTCCCGAAGGGCTCGTCGATCGACCCGGAACGCACCCGCGCCGGCATCGTCGACGCGGCCACCCCGCTGCTGTACGAGCGGGGCCTGGACGGCATCGGCGTCGCCGAGCTGTGCACCCGTCTCGGCGTATCCAAGGAGACCCTCTACCGCTACTTCGGCAGCAAGGAGGGCCTGATCGAGGCAGTGCTGGCGGCCCGCAGCGAGCGGGTGTCGACCTGGATCGCCGACGCCGCGGCCGCCGCCGGGGACGATCCGCGCGACCAGATCACCGCCGTCTTCGACGAACTCCAACGGTGGTACGAGGAGCCGGACTTCCGCGGCTGCGCGATGCAGAACGCCGCCGCGCAGCACCACGTCGAGGCGGTACGTTCGATCACCGCGCGGCACCTGGACCGCCGGCTCGACCTGTTGACCGACATCGCCCGGCGCGCCGGCGCGGACGACCCGGACGCCCTCGGACGGCAACTGCTCCTGCTGGTGGAGGGCGCGACCCTGGTCGCCGCCCACCATGACCGCGCCGGTGCCGGCGGCTACGCCAAGCGCGCCGCCCTGGCGCTGCTGCCCGCCACCCGGCCGGCCGATCGCGGCAGCCGCCGTCCGGCGTGAGCTGGGCGCCGGCGGCACCGAACGCCGTCCGGCGTACCGGCAGCACACTTTCGTAGGGCTCGACCGCACCCATCGCCGCTGGTGAGGGTGCCGGCCCGCTCGCTGTAATCGCTGTGGGCCCGTTCCCGATCGGGAAGGGGCCCACAGCTCGGATCCCCTTACAGCGAAGCGAGATGAGCACCCATGCGAAAGCGAATCGGTGCGTCGGTGGCGGCCGTCGCCGGCCTCACGGTGAGTCTGGCGGGCCTGCTGGCCGGACAGGCCCTCGCCGCCGGTCCACCCGGCACCGCGCCTCCACCGCCGGACCGGCCGGTCGTACGTACCGACCGCGGCCTCGTCGCGGGCACGACGACCGGCGACTATCGCCTCTTCCAGGGCATCCCGTACGCCGCCCCGCCGACCGGCCGGCTGCGCTGGACGAACCCGCGCCCGGCGGCGCACTGGAACGGCGTCCGGCCCGCCACCAAGCCCGGCAGCCCGTGCCCGCAGGCACCCGGCGAGGTGCCCGGCGGCAGCACCACCGAGGACTGCCTGTACCTCAACGTCACCAGTCCCACCTCCGCCGGCCCGAAGCGCACGCGTCCGGTCGTGGTGTGGGTGCACGGCGGCGGCTTCACCTCGGGTGCGGGCAGCAGCTACGACGCCCGCCGGATGGCGGTCCGCGGCGACGTGGTGGTGGTCACCGTCAACTACCGGCTGGGTGTCTTCGGGTACTTCGCCCTGCCCGGCCTCCGCGGCGGCGGCGACTTCGGACTACAGGACCAGCTCGCCGCGCTGCGCTGGGTGCGCCGCAACATCGCGGCGTTCGGCGGGGACCCCCACAACGTGACGCTGGCCGGTGAGTCCGCCGGCGGGATGAGCACGTGTGCGTTCCTGACCGCTCCGGCGGCCGCGGGCCTGTTCCAGAAGGGCATCATGCAGAGCGGTTCGTGCATGCTGGAGTGGCCCGCGAACACCTGGTACCCCGGCATGCCCGCGTTCGCGCCGTACGCACCGCTGGCGGAGGTCGAGGAGTTCGGCAAGGAGACCACCGCCGACCTGCACTGCGCCGACCCGCACACCGCGCTCGCGCTGGCCTGTCTGCGCAAGGTCGAGCCGGAGAGACTGCTCGGGGTCGACCAGCCGTACAACATGCCGGCGTACGGCACACCGCTCCTGCCCCGCGACCCCGCCGAGGCGCTGCGCACCGGGTACTTCCGCAAGGTGCCGGTCATCTCCGGCGGCAACCGCGACGAGGGCGCCGGCAACGCGGCCGCGCTGCAGACCAACCAGCCGCTGACCGAGCAGAGCTACCTGGACCTGCTCACCGGCACGTTCGGCGCCGACGCCGGTAGGCAGGTCGCGGCGCACTACCCGGTCGCCGCGTTCGGCACGCCGGCGCAGGCGTGGGCGGCGGTCATCTCCGACCGGCCGTGGGCCTGCCCGACGCTGCAGGGAAATCAGGCGATGGCGAGGCGGACCACGACGTACGCCTACGAGTTCGCCGACCGGACCGCGCCGAACCTGGGCGCGCCGCCCCCGCCGAACTTCCGGATCGGTGCCGCGCACGCGTTCGACCTGCCGTACGTCTTCGACTTCAGCGGGTACGGCCTGCACCTCGACCCGGCGCAGCAGCGGCTGTCGGACCAGATGGTCGGCTACTGGACGAGGTTCGCCGCCACCGGGAACCCGAACGGGCCCGGGCTGCCGGCCTGGCGGGCGTTCCGCCCCGGCGACACGACGGCGCCCGCGCTGGCCACCGAGGCCGACGGCGGGGTGCGGCCGGTCGACCTCGCCGCCCGGCACCAGTGCGGCTTCTGGTCAGGGCTCGCGGCGAAGTCCGACGCCGGCTGACCGCCAGCCGAGTCAGGTCCTCGCCGCGTCCTCGCCGACAGGAGTACGCGGGAAGAGATCCGCGACGCCGCCGAGTCCGCCCACCACGGCCCGCGCGCCGAGGGCGGACACGGCGGCGGCCTCCTCGCCGGTGAGGTACGCCGCCGGCGACTTGCCGTGCACCCGGGCGAGCAGCAGCGCGCCGGTGTGCCGGACCACCGCCTCCTCGTCCACGGCCAGGCCGCCGGCCTGCGCGTACGCCGTACGGAACGCCTCCGCGCAGCGCACCAGCCGCGGGACGACATCCGTGCCGTCCGGGTGACCGGCCAGGTGGACGCTCTTCATCACCAGGTGGTGCAGCATGAACGCGACGTCGAACACCGGGTTGCCCGCGTGTGCCACCTCGTGGTCGAGCACCCACAGCCCGCCGCCCGCCCCGCTCGGGTCGACCAGCACGTTCTTCGGGGAGAAGTCGCCGTGCACCAGACACCGCGGCCGGGTGAGGAGCTCGTCCAGGCAGCCGAGCACCGCGGTGGCGAGGTCGGGCCGGCGGGCCGCGACGGTGCGGTGGTAGGGGTCGCCGCGCAGTTCCAGGAACATCGTGAGGTCGCCGTACGCCGCGAGCCGGTCGCCCACGCCCGGGTCGGCGGTGGCGGCGTGCCAGGCGCCCAGCACCCGCCCGAGCGTCGCCCCGGCGGCGACGTCGACCACCCCGGCCAGCAGCGCCTTCCGCCACTCGGTCCAGCCGGCCGGTGCGGCGGTCATGGTGAGGACGAAGCACTCCGGGTCGTAGTCGACCAGCCGGGGCAGATGGGCCGGGGTCAGCTCGCCATACCAGCGCAGCGCCGCCGCCTCCACCCCGGCGCGTTCGACCCGGGCGGGCCACTCGTCGGCCACCGCCAGGAAGGGCAACGGCTGCTTGACGACGTACGTCCGTACGCCGGGCATCCAGCCGTCGCCGTCGAGACCGTCCACGCCGTCCACGCGGTCCGCGCCCTCGGTCCCGTCCTCCGCGACCACCAGGAACGTCGCCCCGCTCACCCCACCGGACAGTACCGAGGCTGTCGCCGGGGCGTCCGGGGCGAGCACTCCCCGACCGCGCAGGAAACGCACCACGGTGTCCTCGCTCAGCCGCACGCCGAACCGCCTCCCAAGCACGGGGTAGGGATATCCCCACCAGCGAACCAGGAGTCCGCCGGATGGAGAAGCCCATGTTTCGGCCCGTACTGTCCCTGACATGACCAGCGCAACCCCTGACCTGGCCCGCACCGGGCGGGCCGAGGCCGGCCGCCGCGGCTACTGGCACCGCCTCGGCGGCCGCTCGATCTACGTCCTGGCGGGCTTTCCGCTGGCGATCGTGCGGTTCGTCGTGCTGATCGTGTTGTTCCTGTTCGGGGTGGGGACGGCGGTCACCTTCCTCGGGCTGCCGGTTCTGGCCGGGACGATGAAGGTCGCCCGCGGTTTCGCGGCGGTCGACCGGGCCCGGCTGTCGCGGGTGCAGGGCTGGCCGGCCCGGCGCCCGGCGTACGTCGGCGGGCACCCCCACACCCGGGTGGGCCGGATGCTCGCGCCGCTGCGGCAGGGACAGTCCTGGGCGGACTGGGGCCACGGCGTCCTCGGGCTCTTCCCGGCCGTGCTCGGGTTCGCGTTCACGCTGCTCTGGTGGGCGGGGACGGTGGCCGGTCTCACGGCGTTCGCCTACATCTGGATCCTGGACCGGACCACCGGCTACGAGGGGCTCGGCACGTTGCTCCGCATCAGCGACGCCTGGCAGTTCGACGCGGCGATCAACACCGCCGCCGGGCTGATCTTCCTGTTCACCCTCCCCGCGGTGGTCCGCGGCTGCGCCGAGCTCGAGGCCGCGCTGGCCCGGGCCATGCTGACCAGCGACCGGGTGGCCGACCTGCACGGCCGGGTGTCCGACCTCACCCAGAGCCGCGACGCCGCCGTCTCCGCGGAGGCCCAGGCCCTGCGCAGGCTGGAACGCGACATCCACGACGGGCCGCAGCAGCGGCTGGTCCGGCTGGCGATGGACCTGTCCTCCGCGCAGCGCCGGCTGGCCAAGGACCCTTCGACCGTGCAGCCGATGCTGGCCGAGGCGATCACCGCGACCCGGGAGACGCTGGAGGAGCTGCGGGCGCTGTCCCGTGGAATCGCCCCGCCGATCCTCGCCGACCGCGGGCTGCGGGCCGCGCTGGCCGCGGTCGCGGGGCGGTCCACGGTGCCGGTCGACCTCGCCGTCGACATCCCCGACGGCGAGCACCTGCCGCTGATGGTGGAGAACACCGCGTACTTCGTGGTCGCCGAGGCGCTCACCAACGTGGCCAAGCACAGTGCCGCCACCCGGTGCACGGTCGAGGTCCGGCGTACCGGCAGCCACGTCCAGGTGGTCGTCGGCGACAACGGCGTCGGTGGGGCGCACACCGCCAAGGGGCACGGGCTGGCCGGACTCACCGAACGGCTACGCGGCGTGGGAGGCTTGCTCGCGGCGACCAGCCCGGTCGGCGGACCGACCGTGCTCACCGCCGAGCTCCCTTTGCAGAGTTCGCAGAACGCCTGAGACGAAAAGACTCGTGCGAAGGGATCCGTCGTGCGCGTGGTGATCGCGGAGGACTCCGTACTCCTGCGGGAAGGTCTCGTCCGGTTGCTCGAGGAGGCCGACCACACGGTGGTGGCCGCCGTGGGCGACGGGCCGTCCCTGGTGGACGCCGTGGTCGCGCACGAGCCGGACGTGTCCGTGGTCGACGTCCGCATGCCGCCCACGCACACCGACGAGGGGCTGCGGGCCGCGATCGAGGTCCGCAAACGGCTGCCGGGTGCGCCGGTCCTCGTGCTGTCCCAGTACGTCGAGGAGTCCTACGCCGCCGACCTAGTGGCCGACCGGGTGGGCGCAGTCGGCTACCTGCTCAAGGACCGCGTGGTCGACGTGGAGGAGTTCCTCGACGGCCTGGCCCGGGTCGCGGCCGGCGGCACCGTCCTGGACCCGGACGTGGTGGCCCAGCTCCTGGTCGCCCGCCGCGACCCGCTGGCCTCACTGACACCGCGCGAACGCGAGGTGCTCGCGCTGATGGCCGAGGGCCGTACGAACACCGCGATCTGCCGGCGGCTCGTGGTCAGCGAGGGCGCGGTGGAAAAGCACATCGGCAACATCTTCGCCAAGCTCGGGCTGGCGCCGTCGTTGTCCGACCACCGCCGGGTGATGGCCGTCCTCGCCTATCTCCGCCCCTGACCGCGCCCCTTCCGACCGGCCCCTCGGTGGATCAGGCGGGCTGGCCGTTGGGGAGCACGATGACCTTCAGGTGCGCGGCGGGCTCGTGGTGCAGCGCGTCGAACCCGTGAGTGACCACCTGCTCCAGGCCGATCCGGTCGGTGATGAGCGGACGTACGTCGACCTCGCGGGACTCGAGCAGCCCGATGGCCTCGGGGAAGTCGACGTCGTAGGTGTGCGACAGCGAGGCGATCAGTTCCTTCTCACCGAGCAGGAACGAGATGAGGTTCAGGTCGAGGGTGTCGCCGCTGACGCCGACCAGGACCGTCCGGCCGCCCTTGCGGGTCCACTTCACGGCACTGCGGACGGCCGCGAGCTTTCCGCCCGCCTCGAACACCACGTCCGGGCCCACGCCGTCGGTCAGCTCCTTCAGCGCGTCCTCGGCGTCGTCGGGGCTGACCGCGCGGTCCGCACCCAGGCGTTCGGCGAGGGCGCGGCGTTCGGCGACCGGCTCGACCACGACGACGCGGTCGGCACCGCGCAGCCGGGCGACCTGGGCGACCAGGAGGCCGATCGTCCCGCCGCCGACGACGGCGACCGTCGAGCCGGGCTCGAGCCGCGAGCGCCGCACCGCACGCACGGCGACCGAGGTGGGTTCGGTGGCCGCCGCCTCCTCGGGGGTGATCGCGTCGGAGTACGGCAGGCAGATGCGCGCGGGTGCCAGCATCTCCTCGGCCAGTCCCCCGTCGGCGCCCTGGCCGGTCGACCGCAGGCTCACGCAGAGGGCGTAGTCGCCGCGCCGGCACCAGAAGCACTCCCCGCAGAACAGGTGACCCTCGACCGCGACCCGCCGGCCCACCGGCAGGTCCACGCCGGGTCCGGCCTCCACGACCACTCCGGCGGACTCGTGGCCCATGGTCAGCGGTTCGCGCTCGGCCAGCGGGGGCTCCTCGGACCGGCGGGCGTTCAGGTAGACCTCGAGGTCGGTGCCGCAGATCCCGGCCGCCTCGACCTTCAGCCGCACCCAGCCGGGCGGAGGGCTGCCGAGCGCGGGAACGTCCTCGATCCGCAGGTCCTGCCGGCCGTACATCCTCGCGGCGCGCATCGGTCTCCTTCTCGGGTGGTCGGGGGGCGGCCCGGCGTTCGGCGGTTCGGTGCGTTGAACGCATCCGCGGCGAACCGGGCCCCGACGCGCATCGTATCCAGCCGATTTTGCGTGGTCGCAACACTGACCGACCCCGGCCCGAAACATTCGCCCGGCACGGTGGCAGTGCGTACATGCACACCGAAGTAGGGGGACCATCGTGACCTTGTGGCAGGTGCGGACCAGAGTCCGCGACATTCCCGGCAAGCTGGCCCAGCTCGCCACGGCCCTCGGCGCCGTGCGCGGCAACGTCGTCGGCATCGACGTGCACGGCTGCGACCTCGAGCACGTCCACGACGACCTGTTCGTGGACGTCCCCGAGACGGTCGACGCGGATCGCCTGGCCCAGGTGCTCGCGGCTACCGGCGGCTCCGACGACGCGGCGGGGGCCGAGCCGGTACGCCTCCGCCGCGCCCGTGTGCAGGAACTCGTCGACGGCCCCGGTCAGGCACTCACGCTGGCCGCCTGGCTGGTCGAGGACCCCGCGGCGCTGCCCGGGCTGTTGTGCCGGCTCGTCGGTGCCGACAGCGCGGAGCTTTGCGGGCAGCCGCCGCCGGACTCCCCGCATCTCCTGGCGGTCGGGTGGCCCGGCCGGAGCGGTTTCGTCGTCGTCCGCCGGGAGTGGGCGCCGTTCACCTGGGTGGAACGCGCCCGCGTGGACCGGCTGGCCGCCGTGGCCGCCGCCCTGGCCCGCCGGCAGGCGGACGCCGGTGACCGGGTGGTGCTGGCGGACGGGTCCCGGCTGCGGATCCGGCTCGGCGGGCCGGAGGACGCCTGGCACGTCGCCGACCTGCTGGCCCGGTGCAGCCGGTCCTCGCGGGAGGCGAGGTTCGTCGCCGACGAGGGTGAACGGCTGCCCGTCCGCTGGCTCGATCGCCTCGCGGCGCCCCCGGAGGGCTTCTCCCTGCTGGCGTTCGCGGAGTCCGGAAACCTGGTCGGCATGGCACAGTGCCTGCCGCAGGACCCGGCCGGGGACCGGCCGGGCGGGGCGCACGAGGTGGGACTGCTGGTCGAGGACGGATGGCAACGGCGTGGCATCGGGACGCTGCTCGTCCGCGGCCTGGCTCGCCGCGCCCTCGCCGACGGCGTGACCGAACTCGTCGCGGTCAGCACAGCCGCGCACGTGGGTACGGAGCGGCTGTTCGCCCGGGCCGGCCTGCCGGTCCTGACGAGGTACGCCGACGGCGTGTGGGAGGCACGTGCCCGGCTGCGCGCCGACGCCCGGGAGGAGCCCGTCTCCGCCGCCGACCTGCACAGCGCGGTCCTGCGCGGTGAGGCGGCGGTGCGCGCGTGGGCACGCTCGACGGCCCGCTGAGCCCCGGGCAGCCGAAACATCCCCTCGACCTCGGCACTCAGCCGGCCCGGTGTCCTCGCCGGTGGTTCCGCGGCACCGGGTGCCGGGCGGTCAGGAAGTCCAGCAGCACCCGGTTGAACGCCCTCGGGTTGTCCAGGTTGGCGAGGTAGCCGGCCCGGTCCACCACCTCGTACTCCGCCCGCGGGTCCCGGTCGAGCCATCGTTTCGCGTGCCGGCCGAGGCGGCTCGTCCGGTCGAACTCACCGCGTACGAGCAGCAGCGGCTGGTCGATGCGGTACTGGGGTTCGGGGTGCGCGGACGTCTCCCCCGCCCGCCACACCTGTGTCAACCGCGTCTTGTCGATGTGCTCCATCGCCAGGTAGGCGTGGGTCTGCGTCGCGGCGTCCACCCCGGCCGCACGGGCGGCCTCGTGCCGGATGCGGGCGTCCCGCCTCGTCGCGAAGGCCAGTGCGGCGAGCCTGCCCCAGCGGTGCGCCGGCACCGTCCACGGCCGGCGCGGCAGGGTGAGGCAGCCGGCGGCGACGACGACCAGCCCCGCCACCCGTTCCGGGCGCAGGAACGCGGCCTCCTGGGCCACCTGCCCGCCGAAGGAGTGGCCGACAAGGGCTAGTTGACGATGCGCGCGGAGCCGATCCGCCAACTCCAGCAGAGCTTCCGCCAGTCCGCGTACCGTCAGGTTCTCCCTGACGACGGGAGTGGCATACGTCCGCACGTGGTCGACCGGCACCGACTCGACCGGGACCGACACGTCGGGCACGGCGTCCGGTGATGGTGCGGATCCCTTACGAGCAAGGAGTTCCCGCCAGAAGGTACGCCGGTCGCGTGGCAGCGTCGGCAGCTCCCAGGTGAGGGTGCGGTATCCCGCCTCCCACAGCACCGGAAGCTGCGGACCCCACATCCGATGGTCCAGCCATCGCCCGGCACCCAGGACGACGACGGGGCCGTCCCCCGGGCCCGCCATCCGGTAACGAAGAGCAGAGCCCGCGCGTTCGAAGACGCCTGCGGCTTCCTGCACAGGGCAGCGCCTCCCCCGGACGGCTCGAGCCCACGCAGCGATCACTCCGCAACGGATCCAGGGTGACCTCGTTGTCCGCCCCGGATCCTTACGATCAGGCTAGGCCGACCAGGGGATCGGCACGCCAAAAACACCGCCGGGCCGGGTCCTGCCAAGGCAGAGGCCAACGACACAAAGCGGTGGAGGCAACGGACAGCGCGACGAAAGCCCGCCTTGACACGCGGCGATTCGCCGGAACCAGGTCAGACCTCAGTAATAGAAGGGAAACTCGGACCAGTCGGGCGAGCGCTTCTCCAGGAAGGCGTCCCGGCCCTCCTGCGCCTCGTCGGTCATGTAGGCGAGCCGCGTCGCCTCACCGGCGAACAACTGCTGGCCCACCAGGCCGTCGTCGACGGCGTTGAAGGCGTACTTCAGCATCCGCAGCGCGGTCGGGCTCTTGCCGTTGATCTCCCGAGCCCAGGTGAGCGCCTCGCGTTCGAGGTCGGCGTGCGGAACGACGGCGTTCACCATGCCCATCCGGTGCGCCTCCTCCGCGTCGTAGGCGCGACCGGTGAAGAAGATCTCCCGGGCGAACTTCTGTCCGACCTGGCGGGCGAGGTAGGCCGAGCCGAACCCGCCGTCGAAGCTCGCCACGTCGGCGTCGGTCTGCTTGAACCGCGCGTGCTCGCGGCTGGCCAGGGTGAGGTCGGCGACCACGTGCAGGCTGTGCCCGCCGCCCGCGGCCCAGCCGGGGACGACGCAGACCACGATCTTCGGCATGAACCTGATCAGCCGCTGCACCTCGAGAATGTGCAGCCGGCCGAGCCGGGCCCGGTCCCCGGCTCCCGGTGCGTCGCCACCCGCCTCGCCGGTCTCGTCGCCGGCGTACTGGTAGCCAGACCGGCCCCGGATCCGCTGGTCGCCACCGGAGCAGAACGCCCAGCCGCCGTCCTTGGGCGAGGGGCCGTTGCCGGTCAGCAGCACACATCCCACGTCCGGGGTCGTGCGAGCGTGGTCGAGCGCACGATAGAGCTCGTCGACGGTGTGCGGGCGGAACGCGTTGCGGACCTCCGGTCGGTGGAAGGCGATCCGGACCGTCCCCTGGTCCAGCGCCCGGTGGTAGGTCACGTCGGTCAGGTCGTCGAATCCGTCGACCGGCTTCCACGCCGCCGGATCGAACAGCTCCGAGACCCGGTCACCGCCGGCCACCGATCCCGCAGACCCCACCGCCATGCCTACCGCCTCTCGCTCCGTGTCCCTTGCGTCGATCGTGCCACCGCCTCGAAGCGGCACGGACGCCGCCCGGCCGGACGTTGTTCCACGGCGGGTAGCTACGGGTCAGCCGCCGGCGCCCCACTCATGCCTAGACTGGCCACTTCCCGGGGACGCTTGTCCTCGTGGTGCCGAAAGCCGCGCATGGTTTCGAACCACCGCGCACCACCGGAACCACCCGCACCACCGCAAGCACCCGCACCACCGACATCCGTACCGCCGACCGACCCCGACGGGAGGGACCCGCAGTGGCGCGCACGCCGACCGCCGTGTTCCGTACCGTCCCGTCCGCGTCGCCGCCGGCCGCCGGCGCACCTCCCGCCCGGCTCCGGAGCACCTGGGCCGTCCTGGTCGGGCTGGTCCTGTCCGGTGCGGTCTGTGCCGGCCTGCTCGCCGGTGGCGCGCCCGCTGCGGCGAGCGTGCACCGGGCGATCAGCACGGCGAGCGGTCAGGCGAGCGGGCCACCGGGCACGGAGCAGCGCCAGCGCACCATCTCCCGTCGTACCCAGTCCCAGTCGGCCACCCGAGCCGAGCGCACCGCCCGCGCGGACCGCCCCGGCCAGGCACACCGCGCCGCCAAGGCCGCCCGGCCGGTGACCCGGGCGGTCCGGGTCGCGCACGGCATCGCCGCCAAGTCCGTCGGCGGCGACCGGGCTCCGCCCACCGCGGGCCGTGGGTACGCCCACGGCTCCGGCACCGCCCACCCGACGGCATGGGCCGTCGACACCGGGCAGACCGACCCCGACCTGAGGGCCGGCCACGTCTCCACCGACCGCGATCGCACCGGTCACGCGCCGGCCGCCCTCGGCGGCACCGGCGTCCGGGCTCCACCGGGACCACCCGCAGCCTGAACCGCGACCACCGCACCCCCAACCGGTGCGGCCATGCGCGCAGGCGTCCGCGTCCAGTCCCGTCACACCAGTCGGAGCCACCGTGTCCGGAGATTCCACGCCCGAACGCCCATCCGCGTCCGCCCGCTCGTCGGCGCGCGCACGCTCGTCCGCATCGTCCAGGAACAGACCCGCGTCCCGGCCGCCGAAGTCACGCGCGCCGCTGGTCCGCGCGCTGCTGACGTTCGGCGTCCTCGCCCTCGCGTTGTACTTCGCCATCAGCACACCGGCCCGGCTCGGGCTGGACCTGCGCGGCGGCACCCAGATCGTCCTGGAGACCCGGGACAGCCCCACCGCGAAGGCCAACGCCGAGTCCACCGACCGGGCCCTACAGGTCCTCAACCGCCGGGTGGACGCGCTCGGCGTCTCCGAGCCCAACCTGACCCGATCGGGTGACCGCCGGATCATCGTCGAGCTGCCCGGCGTCCAGGACCCGCGGGAGGCCGAACAGGTCATCGGCCGTACGGCACAGCTGACGTTCCACCCCGTTCTCGGCATCGCCCAGCCGAAGGAGAAGGCCAAGCCGGGCGAGCAGATCCTCGGTGACGAGAGCGGCCAGCGGCTTCGCCTCGGCCCGTCGGCGCTGACCGGTGAGGGGGTGAAGGACGCCGCCGGCGCCACCGACCCGCAGCAGGGGGTGAGCTGGTTCGTCACGATCGACTTCAACGGCAAGGGCGGCGGCGCCTGGAAGGAGATCACCGGCAAGGCGGCCTGTGCCCAGCCGGGCGACCCGACCCGCCGGGTCGCGATCGTGCTGGACAAGAAGGTGATCTCCTCACCGCAGGTCGATCCCAGCGTCGGCTGCAACGTCGGCATCGGCGGCGGAAGCACCCAGATCACCGGCGACTTCGACCAGGCCTCGGCGCAGGAGCTCGCGGTGCTGATCAAGGGCGGCGCCCTCCCGGTGCCGGTCGAGATCATCGAGCAGCGCACCGTCGGCCCGTCCCTCGGCGCGGAGGCGATCGAGGCGAGCGCGAAGGCGGCGGCGATCGGCCTGGTCCTCACGGGGCTGTTCATCATCCTCGTCTACCGGCTGATGGGCGCGCTGGCGACGTTCGCGCTGGCCTGCTACGCGCTGATCTCGTACGCCATCCTGGTCGCGCTCGGCGCCACGCTGACGCTGCCCGGCCTGGCCGGGTTCGTGCTCGCCATCGGCATGGCGATCGACGCGAACGTGCTGGTGTTCGAACGCGCCCGGGAGGAGTACGCCGCCAACCAGCAGAAGGGCCTGTCCACCGCCCTGTCGCGCGGCTACAAGGGCGCCTGGTCGGCGATCATCGACTCCAACGTCACCACGCTGCTGGCGGCCGGGCTGCTGTTCTTCCTGGCCTCCGGTCCGGTACGCGGCTTCGGCGTCACGTTGTCGATCGGTGTCCTCGCCTCGATGGTCTCGGCGCTGGTCGTGGCGCGGCTGTTCACCGACTGGGCGGTCCGGCGTACGTTCGTGCGCGACCGCCCCGGCATCACCGGGCTCGGCTCGATCGGGCGGGTCCGCACCTGGCTGATCGAGCGCAACCCAGACCTGATGAAGCGGGGCCGGCTGTGGCTCGCGCTCAGCGCCCTGGTGGTCGTCGTGGCCGGCGCCGGCATCGTGGTCCGCGGCCTCGACTACGGCGTGGAATTCACCGGCGGACGGCTGGTGGAGTACTCCACCAGCAAGCCCGTCGACGTGAACGCCGCCCGGCAGGCCGTCACCGACGCGGGCTTCCCGCGCGCGGTGGTCCAGGAGTCCAGCGGCGACAACATCACCGTCCGCACCGGCAAGCTCAGCACCGAGCAGGCGCTGGAGATCCAGCAGGCGCTCGGCGAGCTGGGCGGCAAGGTCAGCAAGGAACGCGACGAGCTGATCGGGCCCAGCCTGGGCAACGAGCTGCGGATCAAGGCGCTGATCGCGCTCGGGGTGGCGCTGCTGGCGCAGATGGCCTACCTCGCGATCCGGTTCCGATGGACGTTCGGCGTCGCGGCAGTGCTCGCGATGTTCCACGACATCGTGATCGTGACCGGGTTGTTCGCCTGGCTGGGCAAGCCGATCGACGGGGTGTTCCTCGCCGCGGCGCTCACCATCATCGGCCTGTCGGTGAACGACACCGTGGTGGTGTTCGACCGCATCCGCGAACTGTGGGCGGGCAACCCGAAGACGCCGTTCGCCCGCAGCGCCAACCTCGCCGTGCTGCAGACGGTGCCGCGGACGGTGAACACCGGGCTGGGCGCGATGTTCATCCTGGCGGCGCTGGCCATCCTCGGCGGGGAGTCGCTGACCGACTTCGCGGTCGCGTTGCTGGTGGGGTTGTTCGTCGGTACGTACTCCTCCACCTTCACCGCGACGCCGCTGGCGATCGAGCTGCAGGGCAGGAGCGGCAGCGGGCCGCCGCGGGTCCGTACGAAGTCGCCGGAGAAGGCGGCACGGAAGCGGGCGCAGCGCTCGGGTACAGGCGCGGTCGTGTAGGTCCGCCTCGGATGAGGCTCCCGGTGCCGTGGCCCTGACAGCGCAGCACGTGTCAGGTCCGCGGCACCAGGATCACCCGGCCGCGCACGCGGTGCTCGACGAGCTGGTGTGCCCGGGCGGCCTGGTCCAGCGGGAGCACCTCACCGATCCGTACGTCGAGGCGGCCCTCGGCGAGGTGGGCGCCGACCACCCGCGCGGCGTCGGCAAGCTCGGCGGCCGACGCGGTGGTGATCACGTAGCCGAGCAGCCGCAGCGACTTGAGGTAGAACGGCGCGATCGGCAGCGCCGCGGGCTCGGGCCGCCCGGCGACCAGGACCACCGCGCCCCGGTCGGCCATCACCTCCACCGCGAGCGCCAGGTCGATCCGCCCGGAGGTGTCGAACCACACGGTCGCACCGCCGGGCGCCTCCGCGGCCAGCCGGTCGCGCAGGTCCTCCACGCGGTAGTCGACGACAGCAGTCGCGCCGTGGTTGCGGCACCAGGTGGCGTCCTCGGTCCGGGCGAGGGCGACCACCCGGGCACCGGCGAACGCTGCCAGTTGGCTGACGCAGCTTCCGACGTTGCCGGCCGCGCCGCCGACCACCACCGTGTCGCCGGGGCCGACGCCGCCGACGTGCCGGAACAGACCGAGGTACGCGGTGACCGCCGGGTGGAACAGTGCCACCGACCGAACCGGGTCCAGCCCGTCAGGGAGCGGATAGAGCCGGTCGGCCGGTACGACGGCGTACTCGGCGGTGGCGCCCTGCCGTCCGGCGTACCCCAGGCCGTTCGTCCACACCCGCTGCCCCGGCGCGAACGCGTCGGCAGCCACCCCGCACGTCTCGACCACCCCCACCAGGTCGCGGCCGACCACGAAAGGGAACCCCGGCAGCGGAGTGCGGTAGCGACCGGAACGGATGTAGGTGTCCACCGGGTTGACCGCCACCGCCTCCACCCGGACCAGCACCTCGTCCGGCGCCGGAGCGGGTACGACGAGCTCGCCGACCCGGATGTGCTCGGCCGGGCCGAGCCGGTCGACGTACGCCGCCCGCATCGTGACCGGGACGCCGTTCGGGTGACCGCCGCCGCGTGGGTCGAGATCGCCCGGCGAGTCGTTGCGCCGCGGGTCCTCGCCCCGCGGGGCGTCCCCGGGCGGGTCCGGGTGGTGGGCGGGGTCGTAATCGTGTCGACCCTCGCGCGGCGGGTCCGGACGACGCGGAACGCTCGGGGCGGGATCGTCGTCCGCGCCGCCCGGGCCGAGCAGGCTGCGCCCGGTCACCGGGCCCGCCTCCTCGGTCGCCGGCCCGGCCGTGCGCCCCCGTGCGTACGTACCATCAGTGCGGCCACCTCAGGGTCAGGGCAGGCCGCCGGTGGCGCGGATGTTCTGCCCGGTCAGCCAGCCGGACTCCGAGCGCGCGAGGAAGCCGACGACGTTCGCGATGTCGTCCGGGGTGCCGAGGCGGCCGAGCGCCGTCAGCTTCGGAATCGCGGCGAGCGCCTCCGGCGGGTTCGACGCGTGCAGCAGATCGGTGTCCGTGGCGCCCGGCGAGACGACGTTGGCGGTGATCCCGCGGGCGCCGAGCTCCTTGGATGCGGTGACGGTGAGGAGTTCGACGGCGCCCTTGGCGGCCTGGTAGAGCCCGTTGCCGGCGACCGGAACCTGGGTATTGAGGCTGGAGATCGTGATGATCCGGCCGCTGTCGCGAACCCGCCGGGAGGCCTCCTGGAGTACGACGAACGCGCCCCGGACGTTGGCGGTCACCATCACGTCGAAGTCGTCGTCGCGGGTCTGCGCCAGCGTCGTGCGCTCGCTGACCTGGACCGCGACCGCGTTGTGCACAACGATGTCGAGCCTGGTGAGCAGCCGCTCCGCCTCGGCGAAGAACGCCCGGATCTGGGCCGGCTCGACGAGGTCCATGCGTACCGCGTGCGCGACCCCGCCGGCCGCGGCGACCTTGGCGACAACCTCGGTGGCGGCCGCCTCGTCGCTGCGGTAGCTGAACACCACCTCGGCACCGTCGAGGGCCAGGCGCTCGACGATCGCCCGGCCGATGCCGCGCGAACCACCGGTGACCACCGCACCCTTCCCGGTCAGCTCTGCACCGGTCAGCACCGCACCGATCAGCTCGGCGTCCGCCTCGACAGCGGTGGGATCTGCTCCGGTGGGCGCATCGGTGAAGTCCGCACCCGTGGGCCCTGCTTCCTCGGGCTCGGTTCCTGTCGGCTCGGTTCCTGTGGGTTCGGCCATGCGTTTCAACCTACCCAACCCGCCCGCACGCCACCCAGAGCCGGAACCGGCGAAGATCTGCGTAGTGCAGGATGGTTTCGTCCGACGGAGGACCGCCGGGCGACGCGGAGGAAGGACCATCACGTGCAGGCGAGCGGCGAACAATACTCCATCAGCGCGGCGGGCTACACCGCGACCGTCACCGAGGTTGGCGCGACCCTGCGCGAGTTGCGGTACGACGGACGCGACCTGGTCGCCGGGTTCGCCGCCGACGAGGTACGCCCGGTTTTCCGCGGCGCGGTTCTCGCACCGTGGCCCAACCGCGTCATCGACGGCACCTACGACTTCGGCGGGCAGAGTCACCAGCTCGCGCTGACCGAGCCCGACCGGCACAACGCCCTGCACGGCCTTGTCGCCTGGTCGAGCTGGCAGGTCGTGCACCACTCCCCGCAGCGGGTCGAGCTCGCGCACCGGTTGTTCCCGCAGACCGGCTACCCCTTCCTGCTCGACCTGCGGGCAACGTACGAACTGTCCGAGGCGGGGCTGGCCTGCACGGTCGCCGCGGTCAACGCCGGCGACACCGACGCACCGTTCGGCACCGCGCCGCACCCCTACCTCGTGGCCGGGCCGGGCCGGGTCGGCGACTGGTCGCTGGAGCTGCCCGCCGGTAAGTACCTCCAGGTCACCGAGGACCGGCTGGTGCCGCAGGGGCTGGCCGAGGTGGACGGCACCGCCTACGACTTCCGTACGGCCAAGACCATCGGGACGACGTTCCTCGACCACGCCTACACCGGGCTCGCCGCCGACGCCGACGGCGTGGTCCGTGCACGGGTGCGCACCGCCGAGGGCTCCGGGGTGGAGCTGCGCTGGGACGCCGGCTGCCCGTGGGTGCAGGTGCACACCGCCGACCGGCCCGAGCCCGAGCTCGACCGGTCGGGCCTCGCGGTGGAGCCGATGACCTGCCCGCCGGACGCGTTCAACTCCGGCACGGACCTGGTGGTCCTCGCGCCCGGACAGCGGCACGAGGCAGGCTGGACGATCGCCGCGATCTGAGCCGCCGGCGTCACTCCGTCCGCTCTCGCCCCTTCCGCCCCGGCCTGTCGGTGGGCCGCTCTAGGGTCTGACAACACCCTGGCCGCCGCATCCACCACCGGCTGGGCGGGCAGCGCCATCACGGCACATCACGGAGGACGCCATGAGATTCGCCAGCGAGAGCACCCGGCTGGGCCGGGCCGCCACCTTCGCCGCCCGGCACTCGGCGGGCACCGCCGCGCCGATCCCGGCGCTGAGCGGTCTGCGGGTGTCCGCCGCCGACGACGCGATCCGCCTCACCGGCTACGACTACGAGGCCAGCTCCACCGTGCGGTTCCCGGCCGAGGTCGACGAGCCGGGTGAGCTGCTGCTCCCCGGCCGGGTCTTCGCCGAGATCGTGCACGCGCTCCCGCAGGGCCTGGTGCGGGTGCACACCCGCGAGGGTGTGGTGGAGATCAGCGCCGGCGCGAGCGAGTTCACCCTGCCGACGCTGCCCCTGGCCGACTATCCCGAGCTGCCGACACCGCCCGCGCCGGTCGGTGCCCTCGATGCCGCACCGTTCGCCCGGGCCGTCGCCCAGATGTCGCGCATCGCGATCCGCGGAGATGCCGTACCCGTGCTGTCCGGCACATTGCTGGAGTTCGACGCGGAGTCGGTCACGCTGACCTCCTCCGACCGGTTCCGGGTGGCGATCCACCGGGTGCCGTGGAAGGCGACCGGATCCGACCTGCCCGCCCGGGCCGTCGTCCCAGCGCGGATGCTCGCCGACGCGACCAAGAGCCTCGGCGCGGGCACCGACCTGCTCACCGTCGGCCTCGGCGGCGAGGGCGAGGCCGTCCTCAGCCTGGGCGTCGACGAACGCCTCACCACGCTGCGACTGCTCGACGACACCTACCCCGCGCTGCGGACGAAGGTCCCCGCCGACTTCGTGGGCACGATCGTCCTGGCCGTCGAGGACCTGCGGGCGGCCCTGCGGCGGGTGTGCATCGTGGCCGACCGGTACGCCGCGGTCGTCCTGACCATCGGCCAGGACGAGGTGGTCGTGGGCGCGGCCGGTGACGTCGACACCCGCGGCCGGGAACGACTCGCGGGGCGACTCGACGGCGACGCCGGCACGGTGGCCTTCAACGCGGGTTACCTGCTCGACGGCCTGGAGGGCTTCGACACCGAGTACGTCCGGCTGGCCTTCCAGGAAGGCATCCGGCCCGCGCTGCTCACCGGCTGCGCGGCGCCCGACGCCTCCCCCGATGCCGAGGTCCAACCTGACGTGATCTACGTCGCCATGCCGCGCCGCCTGCCCGCCTGACCCTCGCGGTCTGCCCGGCCGACCCTTGCGGTCTGCCCGCCGGACGCTCGTCGCTCGCCCGCCTGCCCCTCGCGCCGATCCGGTCTGACCTCGTACCCATCCACATCCGAATCGGCTCCGAATGGCCGGTCGGAGGTGGGCATGGCGTTCGAACTGGAGACCTACAAGCGTGCGGTGCAGCCCGTGAGGATCGACGACGTCGACTTCGACGGCTTCCGGGAGCGGCCGCTCACCGCGGAGGCGTTGCGCACGCTGCACTACATGGCCGACGTCGAGATGCACACGGTCTGCTACCTGCGAGACCTGCTGGTCACGCCGTCACACCAGAACCCTCGGATCACGACGTTCCTCACCATGTGGAGCTACGAGGAGTACTGGCACGGGGAGGTCATCGACCGGATCCTGGCCGTGCACGGGGAGGACCACGGACCGGCCCGGGCCCGCACGGTCCGGCGCGCGCAGGGCGTCGCGAACGTCGTCAGCCCGATCAGCCAGTGCCTCGCGGCGGCGGCGATCGGAGAGGACTTCATCGCCACGCACATGAGCTGGGGCGCGATCAACGAATGGTCCACCCATGCCGCGTACGCCCGGCTGACCGAACGCGAGAACCACCCCGTCCTCACCACCGTGCTGCGCCGGATCATGCGCCAGGAGACCCGGCACGTCGCGTTCTACACCTCCGAGGCGCGCACCCGGCTGGCCCGCAGCGCCCGTGCCCGCAGGTTGACCCGCTGGGCGCTGCGCACCCGGTGGCGCCCGGTCGGTTCCACAGTGATGCCGAGGTCGGAGACGAGGTTCCTGCTCGGCTACCTGTTCGGCGACGAGAACGGCCGCGGCGTCGTCGGCGACCTCGACCACAGGATCGACCGGCTGCCCGGCCTGGAAGGACTCGGGCTGGTGTCCCGGGCCGTCGGCCGGTTCGGCCCACGTCCGGGCGAACTCGCCGAGCCGACCTGACCTGACCTGACCCGGCCGACCCGACCTGACCTGACCTGACCCGGCCGACCCGACCGGACGCCGGTCAGCCGCGCTCGGCACCCTCAGCACCCTCGGTGCTGTCGCGGTCGACGAGGTCGAACGCGACGTCGAGGGCCGCCTGGTTGGCCTCCTCGACGCTCAGTCCCAGGCCTCCGCCGAAGGGCATGCCGGAGTCCCCGCTGAGCGCGGCGGCCATGTGCATGCCGACGATCGCGAGCAGCGCCCTGATCCGGCTCTGCGGCGGGCCGCCGTCGTAGAGCACCCCGTGCAGCGCGGCCATCCGCTGCTGGAACTGCTCACCGAGTCCCGACTTGTGTATCCCGGCGGGGTTCTGCTGGAAGAACCTCATCGACGGGAACCGGACGCGCACGATCTCGGCGTAGCGGCGCAGGACCTCGTGCCTGGTGTCGGTCGTGCGGGGCTGGTCCTCCGCCCAGGCGACCAACTCGTCGATGTCGGCGAGGAAGTCCTCCACCGTCGCGACGACGATCTCTTCCTTGGACCGGAAGTGGTAGTACAGCGCCGCCTTCGTCACCCCGAGCCGGTCGGCGATCTCCCGCAGCGAGGTGGAGTCGTAGCCCTGCTCGGCGAACAGTTCCAGGGCCACCTCCTGGATCCGGGCCCGGGTGTCCGACCCACCCGCCGGCCGGCCCGTCCGCGTCTCCGCCCGCCGACGCTCCGACCGGTGGTCGGCCCGGCTACTCCCCCGGCTGCCCGCTCGGCCACTACCGGTGGACCGGCCACGCCGGGGCTGATCGGACGACTCGTTCGGGCGTTGCGGCATGTGTCCTCCGTGGCCGGGGCGGGGAGACCTCACTTGACGAGCTATTTACTTGACGGCCGGTTAGTTCGCAACTTACCGTACGGCAAGTAAGCCTACTAGCCGGTCGGCAAGTAAGCCAGCGCGCGGCAGTCGCCGCGACGCAGTCGGCCAGTCTCACCAGCGGAGATCCAGTGACCACGACCGTGACCCCACCGGCTCGACGGGAAGTCCTCGTCGTCCTGCCGGGACTGCTCCTCGCGATGTTGCTCGCCATGCTCGACCAGATGATCGTCGGCACCGCCATGCCGCGGATCGTCGGCGAACTCGGCGGCCTGGACCACCTGTCCTGGGTGGTCACCGCCTACGTCCTGATGTCCACCGTCTCCACGCCGCTCTACGGCAAGCTCGGCGACCTGTACGGTCGCAAGCGCCTCTTCCTCGGCGCCATCGTGATCTTCCTCGTCGGCTCGGCCCTGTCCGGGATGGCGCAGAGCATGGTCCAGCTGATCGGGTTCCGTGCCCTGCAGGGCCTCGGCGCCGGCGGCCTGATCGTCGGCGTGATGGCGATCATCGGCGACCTCATCCCGCCCCGGGAGCGGGGGCGCTACCAGGGGTACATGTCCGCGACGATGGCGGCGGCCACGATCTGCGGCCCGCTGCTCGGCGGCTTCCTCACCGACCACTTCAGCTGGCGCTGGGCCTTCTACGTGAACATCCCCGTCGGCGTCCTCGCACTCGTCCTCGTGGGCACCACCCTGCAGCTGCCGCGACACCGGATCAGCCACCGCATCGACTACCTGGGGGCCGCGCTGCTGACCGTCGCCGCGACGTCCCTGGTGCTGGTGACCACCTGGGGCGGTACGCAGTACGACTGGGGATCGGTGCAGATCCTCGGCCTGGCCGTGCTCGGCGTGACGTCGGTGGTCGGCTTCGTGTTCGCCGAACGCCGGGCGGTCGAGCCCGTCCTGCCGCTACGGCTGTTCAGGGACCGCAACTTCACCGCGGCCACGCTGATGGGTTTCCTGGTCGGCTTCGCGATGTTCGGCGCGGTGACGTTCCTGCCATTGTTCCAGCAGACGGTGCAGGGCGCCTCGGCCACCAACTCCGGTCTGCTCCTGCTGCCGATGATGGCCGCGTCGCTGGTGGTGTCCCTCGTCGTCGGCACCGTGATCACCCGGACCGGCCGCTACCGGGCGTTCCCGATCGCCGGCGGCGCGATGCTCACCCTGGGCGTCTTCGCGCTGTCGCTGATGGACACCGGCACCACCAAGTTCACCCTGTCGGTCTACATGGTGATCCTCGGTATCGGGATGGGCCTGCTGATGCAGGTCACGCTCCTCATCGTGCAGAACAGCGTGGAGGCCAAGGACATGGGCGTGGCCAGCAGCACCTCGACGTTCGCCCGCTCGATCGGCGGGTCGTTCGGGGTGTCGCTGTTCGGGGCGATCTTCGCCAGCCGGCTGAGCGACTCCCTCGCCGGTATGCCGGGTGCGGAGAAGCTGGCCGGTGGCGGCGGGGCACACATCGACCCGGCCACCCTGCACCAGCTTCCCGCCGCCGCGCGCGACACCGTGCTCACCGCGATCGCGGACGGGATGCACAGCGTCTTCTTGTGGGCGGCGCCGTTCGCATTGGCCGCGTTCGCGATCGGCTGGGCGATCAAGGCGGTGCCACTGCGCGGTGGTCCCGGCCAGGTGGGCCCGGCCGGACCGGCGGGACCGGAGGGGGAGCCGATCCCGGCCGACTCACCCAGCTGACACCACGCCCAGGATCACCGAGGCGTCGTCGTGCACCTTGCCGCGTTCTCGCCGCCGCGCCGGTTCCGCGGCGGCGTCGGCGCGCTCGGCCTCCCGGGTGCGGGCGACCCACGCGTCCGGGCCGTCGGCCACGAGGGCGTCCAGCATTCCCCGCCAGTCGCTGGTCCCGAACGTGTCCACCAGCCGGGTCGCGCCGTCGGTGGCCACGGACAGTCGGCGCAGACCGGTCGCGTCGATGGTTCCGGTCAGGGCTTCGTACGCCGGCTCCGGCCGGTCCGCCGCGACCCAGTACCCGCCCGGCCTGTTGCGGTGTGACCGCACCCGCGGCGCGGAGGGAGTCTCGCCCTGGGCGCGCAGGCGCCGTCCCACGTCGCCGGCCCGGTGATCGGTCAGCACTACCGGGTCCTCGTCGCCGAGATCGAGCAGTACGACCGAGTCGGCGAGCACGAGGTAGTCGAGCACGTCGAGGCCGTCGCCGCGAAGCCGGGCCGCCGCCACCGTCGCCGCGGGGCTGTCCGGGTGGGCCAGGTCGCAGGTCCCGGCGTGCAGGTCGCGGGTCGCGACGATCGCCTCGGCCAGACAGTCGGCCAGCGACTCGGCGCCCTGCCCGTCGCCCGGCCCGTCGTCCCGGCCCGCAAGCCGGACGAAGTGGCCGCCGAGCGTCTGCGCGTACCACGCCACGCCGTGCCGGCATCCGGTGTCGGTGCGGACCATCGGGGTCACGCCGTCGAGCACCACCGCGAGCCGCGGGCCCGCGAACAGGAAGTCCTCGTTGTCGAGGTCGGGACTGCCGGGTTCACTCGCGTACATCACCTGCACGGTGCGCTTGGCCGTCACACCTGTGCACACTATCCGGCATGTCGCAGCCACCGACGGGACGTTCGTACCGCCATCTGGTCTCGGTCAAGGGGGTGTGCTTCCAAGGGGACCGCGTCCTGTTGCTGCGCAACGAGCGCGACGAGTGGGAGCTGCCCGGCGGCAAGCTGGAGTACGCCGAGGATCCGGCCGAGTGCGTGGCCCGGGAGGTCGCCGAGGAGAGCGGGTGGGCCGTACGGGTCGGGCCGATGCTGGACGCCTGGCAGTACGCCATCTCCCCCGGCGTCGACGTGCTCATCCTCACCTACGGCTGCCACGTACTCGACTCCACGGCGCCGGTGCGCAGCGACGAGCACCTTGACATCGGGCTGTTCACCGTCGAGGAGGCGGCCGGGCTGCCCATGCCCGCGGGCTACCTGCGTTCGGTCCGCGCCTGGCGACACCTTGACTTCGGAGGTACGCGATGAAGGGGAACACCGCACGCGGCGGACGGCTGAACTTCGACCGGGTGGTGGACGCCTACGACACCGGCCGGCCGAGCATCCCCTCCGAGGTGGTCGACCGTGCCGTCGAGCGCACCGGCCTGCGAGCCGGCGACACCGTGCTGGAGATCGGCGCCGCCACCGGTCAGCTGACGAAGGAGCTACGGGCGCGCGACCTCTCGGTGGTGGCGCTCGAACCCGGGCCGGCGCTGCGGACCCGGCTGGTCCGCCACCTCGACGAGGACACCGGGTTCGTCGTGCGCGGTGAGCTCTTCGAGGACTACCCCGGAGAGGAGGGGCCGTTCGCCGCGATCTGGTCCGCGAACGCCTTCCACTGGGTCGATCCGGCCGTGTCGTACGAGAAGTCGGCGCGGTTGCTCGCACCGGACGGTCACCTGGTGCTGATCTGGACGCACCCGATCCTGCACGACGAGGTGCAGACCGCGATGAACGCCGGCGCCTTCGCCGAGGAGCCGGACTTCGCCTACGACCCGGGACAGTTCGCCGACTACCTCGACCGGGTGGGCGCCGAGGGCCGGGAGGAACTTGCCGCGTCGGGGGTGTTCGAGGAGCCGGAGTACGAGTGGACGGCGCAGGAGTACACGCAGGACGTGGACACCTACGTCGCGTACCTCATGTCGTACGGCCACGTCGCCGCCCGCGAGCAGGACGAACGCGACGCGCTGGCGACCAAGGTACGCACGACGCTCGGCACCCTCGGCGTGGACCAGGTGGAGCTCACCCTGCACTGCTACACCTGCGTGGCGCGACGCCGCTGATCAGTGGTCGAAGTGGTGGCGCCTGCGCTTCTTGGGGTGGAAGTCGGCGCCGCCGAAGATTGCCACGCCCCGGATCACCACGACCGGCGCGTCCGGCGGCGGATCGGTGTCGCCGGTCTTCACCGAGATCCCGCCCATGATCCCGCTGGCCTCGTTGCGGACCACCACGCCCTCGGGGAGGGCGACGTCGACGCCGCCGAACATCGCGAACAGCTCGATCACCACCTCCGGCGCGTCGAACGTGGCGTCGGAGAGGTCGAGGTCGACCCCGCCGAAGACCGCCACCGCGCGGCTGCGCCGGCGCAGCCGCCAGCGGCCCTTCCGCTCCACGCCGCCGAAGATCGCGATCATCTGGTCGACGCTCTCCGAGGCGCCCACCGGGTCGACCACGGGAGCGCTGGCGGACCGGTCAGCCGGCCGCGCCTGCGCCTGCGGCTGGGGCGAGGTCGCGGCGAGGTCGTAGGTGATCGGCTCGAGCTCGCCCATCGTCTTGGCCTCGTAGACGGCGTCGAGGCGCTCGGAGTGCTCCTGGACGTCCAACCGCCCGTCGGCCAGCGCTTCCCCCAGCACCTTGACGATCCGCTCCCGATCGGCGTCGGAGGCACGCAGGTGAGACGCCCCGGAGGGTCGCACTGGTTCAGGCAGGTTTGTCATGGCGGAAGGATAACCGCCGTTGCCGCCGACGTAGCGTGTGAGGAAGGGGCCTCCTCCGCTGCTTCCCGACCGTTGGTGGTCGCGCCGGAGGGCGGTGAAGGACAACATGGACAAACCCACTGTCGACGACCTCCGCGACCGGGTGCACGGCCGCGTGGTCACCCCGGACGACGCCGAGTACGAGCAGGCGCGGCGGGTCTACAACGCGATGATCGATCGCCGGCCGCGGGTGGTCGTCCAGGCCACCAACGCCGGCGACGTGCGGGCCACAGTGGACTTCGCCCGGGACAGCGACGTCGACCTCGCCGTGCGCGGCGGCGGGCACAGCGTGCCGGGGTACGGCACCTGCGACGACGGAGTGGTGCTCGACCTGTCCGGTATGCGTGGCGTACGGGTCGATCCGCGGACCGCCACCGCGCGCGCCGAGGGAGGCGCCACCTGGGGCGACTTCGACTCCGCCACCCACGCGTTCGGGCTGGCCGCACCGGGCGGGATCATCTCCACCACGGGAATCGGCGGGCTCACCCTCGGCGGCGGCATCGGCCACCTCGACCGGTCGCTCGGACTGTCCTGCGACAACCTCCGCAGCGCCGACGTGGTGACCGCGGACGGGCGGTTCCTCCTCGCGAGCCCGGACGACAACGCCGACCTGTTCTGGGCACTTCGAGGTGGCGGCGGCAACTTCGGCGTGGTGACGTCGATGGAGTTCGGACTGCACCCGGTGTGCGACGTCTACGGCGGGCTGGTCTTCTTCGACCTCCGGCACGCCGCCGACGTTCTCCGCTTCTACCGCGACTTCATCGAGACCGCGGACGAACGGCTGTCACTGTTCCCGGCGTTCCAGATCGCCCCGCCGCTGCCGTTCATCCCGGTCGAACGCCACGGCGAACCGCTGGTGGGAGTGGTGACCTGCTGGTCCGGGCCGATGGAGGAGGGCGAGCGGGCCGTCGCGCCGATCCGCGACCTGGCGCCGCCGGTCGCCGAGCACCTCGGCCCGATGCCGTACCCGGCGCTCAACTCGATGTTCGACGCGCTGGTGCCGCCCGGGATGCAGCACTACTGGAAGACGGCCTTCGCCCGCGAGCTCACCGACGAGGCGATCGCGGCGCACTGCGACTTCGGGCCGCGGCTGCCGGCACTCAACTCCACCGTGCACATCTACCCGGTCAACGGTGCCGCCCAGCGCGTCGACGCCGGCGCCACCGCCTTCGCCAACCGGGACATGACGTTCGCGACCGTCGTCGCCGGCATCTGGCCCGACCCGGGCGACAACGAGGCCAACATCGGCTGGGTGCGCGACTACTACCACGCCGTCGCGCCGTACTCGGCGGACACGGGATACGTGAACTTCATGTCCGAGGACGACCAGCCGAAGACCCCCACCAACTACGGGGAGAACTACGACCGGCTGGTCGCGGTGAAGCAGGCGTACGACCCGGGGAACCTCTTCCACCTCAACCAGAACATCGTCCCCCGACAGACGAGAGGGTGAGGACCCGCAGGGCCTGGACCCCGCGGGTCTTCACGTTTCACGCACGACGATCGAGTTCGGAGTTCGGTGCCGGAATCGCGTACGTACTAGTCGATCCGGCGCAGGTAACGGTGCCGGGCGCGCACCTCGTCCAGGAGTTCGTCGGCGCTCAGCGCCAGGTGGTCGAACCTCGGGTCCACCTCGTGCACCCGGGTGGCGTCGACGAGCTCGGCCTCCGGGGGCAGCTGCTCCCGCACCGCGCTCGCCGCCTCGGCCATGGTCGGGGACTCAAGACCCATGCTCTCGACGTACTTGGACGGGTCGTTCTTGCGGGCCGCCCGCAGGGCGCTCGTCTCGCGGAGTACGACCTCCACCTTCGCCAGCGTCTCCCGCGCGTCGGCGAGGACGGCGTAGGCACCCTCGATCCTGGCCTGCATCTCCTGGCGCTCGAGGACGGCGTGGTTCATCTCGGTCTTGGCGTCGGAGATCCTTCCCTGGTTGAGGGAGTATCCCAGCACCGCGCCCAGGGTCGCCGCGACCACCGCGGCCACACCGGCGTACAGGCTCACGAAGTGGTCCCACGAACCTGCCTGGACGGACAGGTACGCGACGAATCCACCGAACCCGACGATCACCAGCAGGCCGAAGAACGCCCGCGGGTCACTCCACGTGAAACCGCCGCGCTCTCGCCTGGCGTCGTCCCTGCTCATGTTTCCCCCCGCGGAAATCGAATCTGTCGGACACTCCGCACGCGGCCCAGGACTTCTGTTACCGACTCATCATCCTAGACACGGCCGTCGCCGGTCCGCTGTCAATCCGGGGTGGACAAAAACAGGAGAGTGGTGCGGAGATCCCTTGTGGGCAAGGGATCTCCGCACCACCCTTTCGAGCAGGCAGCCGTACGCCAGCACTTCAGTACGGCAATGCGTCAAGCAATGCGTCAAGCAATGCGTCAGGCCGGAACGGCGTCGGTCTCCCGGTCCCAGTGCCGGTGCAGGCTCATCGCCTCGGCGAACACCCGGCAGAAGTCCTCCAGCCGGTTCTTGTCCGGCCCGCGGCCCTGGGTGACCACGCCGCGGTCGTTGACCGGCTGGTCGGCGTTGGTGGCCACCATGACCTCACCGATGGGCGCCCGGGACAGAACGTCGATCCCCTCCGCCACCGCACCGACGGTCTTGGCGTGCTTGAACGCCTCGGCGACGAAGTGCAGCGCCTCGCCGTCGCGGGACAGCGCCTGCGCGGCCTCGGCGCCACCGGGCACGATCACCGCGTCGTACAGGACCGACGCCATGGTGTTCAGCCGGCGGTCGGCCTCGACCGTGGAACCGTTCGTCGTGGTGATCTTTCCGTCGCGCAGACCGAGCACCTCCGGCCGCAGACCCATCCCGGAGAGGTTCTCCACCAGGGCGGTCACGTGCACCTCGTCCACGCCGTCGGCAGCGAGCACAGCGACCATCCGGGTGGCGATCGGCGCGCCGGGGCGCACCTGACTCAGTGCCGGGGACGACTGCCCGTGGTTGGGGCGTTCCGCCTTGGCCGGCGGCTCCACCCCGATGCCCTGGGCGACGGCGACCGCGAGCTCGTGGTCGATCCGGTTGAGGTGCTCGACGACTCGTTCGCGGATGTACGTGCGCTCGACCTTGCCCAGCTCGAACTGGTACGCCGCGACGATGTGCTCCTTCTCCGGCGCCGACATGCTGTTCCAGAACAACGTGGGCTGGTTGTAGTACTCCTTGAAGCTCTCGCTCCGCCGGCGGATCTTGTGGCCGTCGACGCGTTCCTGGTAGTGCCGGAACACCTCGCCGTCACCGCCCACGGCCGGGCAGCCGCCGCCGATGGTGTTAGGGGAGTAGCTGGACTGCGTGCGGTAGATCTGGTGCTGGTGGTAGCCGTCCCGGTGGTTGGTGGTGACCGGAGCGACCGGCCGGTTGACCGGGATCTGGGCGAAGTTCGGCCCACCCAGCCGGATCAGCTGCGTGTCGAGGTAGGAGAAGTTGCGCGCCTGCAGCAGCGGGTCGTTGGTGAAGTCGATGCCCGGCACGACGTTCGCGGTGTGGAACGCCACCTGCTCGGTCTCGGCGAAGAAGTTGTCCGGGTTGCGGTCGAGCACCAGCTTGCCGATCCGGCGTACCGGCACCTGCTCCTCGGGGATGATCTTCGTCGGGTCCAGCAGGTCGAAGTCGAACGCGAACTCGTCCTCCTCCGGCACCAACTGCACGCCGAGCTCCCACTCCGGGTAGCGGCCGGACTCGATCGCCTTCCACAGGTCCCGTCGGTTGAAGTCGGGGTCCTTGCCGGCGATCTTCTGCGTCTCGTCCCACACCAGCGAGTGCACGCCGAGCAGCGGCTTCCAGTGGAACTTGACGAAGGTGCCGCGGCCCTCGGCGTCGACGAACCGGAAGGTGTGGACGCCGAAGCCCTCCATCATCCGGAAGCTGCGCGGCAGCGCGCGGTCCGACATCAGCCACATGACCATGTGGAGCGACTCCGGCTGCAGCCCGACGAAGTCCCAGAACGTGTCGTGGGCGGACGCCGCCTGCGGAATCTCGTTGTGGGGTTCGGGTTTGACCGCGTGCACGAAGTCGGGGAACTTGATGCCGTCCTGGATGAAGAACACCGGCATGTTGTTCCCGACCAGGTCGTAGTTGCCCTGCCTGGTGAAGAACTTCGTCGCGAACCCGCGTACGTCGCGCACGGTGTCGGCCGACCCGCGCGAGCCGGCGACGGTGGAGAACCGCACGAAGACGGGAGTACGCCGGCCCGCCTCGGCCAGGAAGTCGGCGACGGTGATGTCGGCCATCGACTCGTACGCCTCGAAGTAGCCGTACGCACCCGCACCGCGCGCGTGCACCACCCGCTCGGGAATCCGCTCGTGGTCGAAGTGGGTGATCTTCTCCCGGAAGTGGAAGTCCTCCAGCAGCGTCGGACCGCGCTCGCCCACGGTCAGGGAGTCGTCGGTGTGGTCGACGCGGACACCCTGGTCGGTGGTCAGGTGCGTGCCCTCGATGTCCACCCGGGACGCCTCGAGCTGCCGGTCCTTGCTGTCGGCGTCCGCGCGGACATGCCCGTCGCCGGATGCCGTCGTCGGGTTGTTCGTGGTCGGGTCGTCCATGCCCAGCCCCCTGGGGTAGTTGCGTTTGTCCTCTGCCCCTACCCGGGTGACGCGCTGGTACTCACGGCCGGCACGGCCGCGTACGGACCCGGATCAGAACGTGCGCTTGCCGCCGCCCGCGTACAACGTCTGCCCGGACAGCCACCGCGCCTGCTCGGAGGCGAGGAACACCGCGATGTCGGCGATGTCCTCGGGTTGCCCGAGCCGGCCGAACGGGCTCATCGCCGCCGCGGTCCCGGCGAGGTCCGGCCCGATCCAGCCGGTCTGCACCGGGCCGGGCGCGACGGTGTTGACGGTGATGCCGGCCGCGGCCATCTCCTGGGCCGCGGATCGGCTGAGGCTTTCCAGGGCGTACTTCGTGGCGCCGTAGGACACCTCGCCCGGGAACTGCGGCGCACCGTCGGTGCCGATGTTGACGATCCGGCCCCAGCCGCCGCCGCGCGCCAGTACGCGGCGGTGGAAGTCGGCCATCAGCAGGGCCGGCGCGCGAGTGTTGAGCGCGTAGTGCCGGTCGAGGTTCGCCGCGTCCAGGACCGGGTGGTCACCGAAGTAGAAGACCGGATCGCGCTGGGGGACGAACGTGTCCGGTACGGAGAGGGCGGCGTTGTTGACGAGGATGTCGACGGGACCGAGGGTGTGCTCCACCTCGCCGAGCAGACCGGCGCTGGCTGCCGGGTCGGTCAGGTCGACGACGAAGATCTCCGCCTCGACTCCTTCCGCGCGTACCTCCGCGAGCACCTGGGAGCCGTCGGACGCGGTCGCCACCGCGTAGGCCCGTGCACCGGGTTCCCAGTCCTCCGCGTACTCGGGCCCTCCCACGGTCGCCGGCTCGACCGGCGGAGGCGGGGTCGGGAGGAACGCGAGCCCGATCGCGACGCCTTCGCGAGCCAGCGCGCGGGCGATCGCGGCGCCGATGCCGAGAGGGCTGTTCGAACCGGTCACCACCGCCACCCGACCGGCCAGGCCGGTGTCGATCATCATCGGACCACGAGGACGTGCTCGCCGCGCGGGACGAGCTCGCCGACCACGGGCGCGCCGGGCACCTCGCCCGCGACCAGTAGACCGCCGGAGGTCTGCGCGTCGGCGAGCAGCAGCGCGTCGTCGGCGGACACCGCGGACAGGTCGGCGTGCGGCGCCACCCAGTCCAGGTTGCGGCGCGTACCGCCGCTGACGTAGCCGTCCCGCAGTGCCTCCCGCGCACCGGGGAGGTACGGGACCGCGGCGGCGTCCACGACCGCGCTCACCCCGCTGGCCCGCGCCAGCTTGTACAGGTGCCCGAGCAGCCCGAACCCGGTGACGTCGGTCGCGCACCGCACCCCTGCCGCCACCGCGGCGCGCGCGGCCTCGGCGTTGAGCGCGGTCATCGAGGCGACCGCCTCCGGAAACACCTCGCCGGTCGCCTTGTGCCGGGAGTTCAGGACGCCGACGCCGAGTGGCTTGGTGAGACTGAGCGGCACACCGGGCCGGCCGGCGTCGTTGCGCATCACCTGGCCGGGGTCGACCAGCCCGGTCACCGCCATGCCGTACTTCGGCTCCGGGTCGTCCACGCTGTGCCCGCCGGCGAGGTGGCAGCCCGCCTGCCGGGCCACGTCGAGGCCGCCGCGCAGCACCTCGGTGGCCAGCTCGAACGGCAGCACCTCGCGCGGCCAGGCCAGCAGGTTGACGGCGACGACCGGCGTACCGCCCATCGCGTAGACGTCGGACAGCGCGTTGGCGGCGGCGATCCGGCCCCAGTCGTAGGAGTCGTCGACGACCGGGGTGAAGAAGTCGGTGGTGAGGACGAGCGCCAGGCCGTCGCGAACGCCGACGACGGCCGCGTCGTCGCCCGCGTCCAGCCCGACCAGCAACTCACCGGGCGGCGTGGGCGCGTCTCCCCCTGCACTTCCGGCAGCCCCGTCCGCCCGCACACCACCTCCGGCGAGCCCCGCGACGATCTGTTCCAGCTCTCCCGGCGGGATCTTGCAGGCACACCCGCCGCCGTGGGCGTACTGCGTCAGCCGGATCGCGGACGCACTCACCTTCGTCTCGGTCATGTCCTCATGCTTCCCGCGCCGGCCGTCACCCGCCACACCGGGTGTCCTCCGAACTACTCCGCCGGCGCGAAGTCGTACTCGATGGCGTAGGTGTGGCTGCCGTCCTCGTGCACGGTGATCGTCACCTCGCCGCGGATTCCGGTGAGGTCGCCGGTCCCCGTGTCGGGGACGACCGTCACCGTCATGGTGCTGCGCTGCTCCTCGCCCTCGCCCTCCATCGTCGCGGCGTGCTGGACGGCGAAGCTGCCGGTACGGCCGTCCAGGGTGCCGGTCATCCGCTCGACCGCGACGTACGCCGCCGAGGTCGTCACCCGCCCGGCGACCGTGAGCAGCCGGGCGGTGCTCGTCCCCGTCAGGCCGCCGCGGAACTCCTTGCCGACGAGGATGCTCGCGATGGTCACACCGCCGTCCTCCTCCTCGGTGGTGGCGTCCCAGCGGGTGATCTCGAAGCTTCCGGTCACGCGGTGTCCCATGGGGTCCCCTCCTCCTGGCCGGGTCCTGTCCGCCCGGCTGCTGACGGGACCACCCTCGCGGACGTACCTGTCAACCGGTGTCAGGAATCTGCGAAAACCTGCCGCCCGGACGACGCGGATCGGACCATGGCGGGGGCACCCACGTGCGACTGTCATGATGTGGCGGTGGTCCGTGGAGGCGTCTCCGGCCTGGTGGCCGGCACGGTCTTCAACACCGATGAGCGGCAGGAGCTGTCGCTGGCGGGTTCGATTCCCGTCCGCCTCCGCCACCACGCCCACGTACCGACCCACGCACCCGCACCCACCCCTCGGCCACACCGACCAGACCTCGGTCCTCCACCCGGAGTGAGAACGCGATGACCGACGCCCGCCGCCGCGTACCCCGTACGGACGCCGTCCTCGCCGACCCGCGGCTGGCCGAGCCGACGCAGCGCCTCGGCCGGACCGCCGTCAAGGCCGCCGTCGTCGCCGCACAGGAACGCGTCCGCGCCGGCCGGGTCGAGCCGGAGGCGCTGGTGGACGCCGTACTCGCCGACCTTCCCGCCTCGGCCACCAGCCTGCGCCGGGTGGTCAACGCGACCGGCGTGATCGTGCACACCAACCTCGGCCGCGCGCCGCTGTCGGCCGCGGCCCGGGAGGCGCTGGACGTCGCCGCCGGGGCCACCGACGTGGAGTACGACCTGACCAGCGGCGCCCGGGCCCGGCGCGGGCGAGGTGCGCTGGACGCGCTCGCCCAGGCTGTGCCCGACGCGGACGGGGTGCACGTCGTCAACAACAATGCCGCCGCCCTGCTGCTGGTCGCACTGACCCTCGCGCAGGACAAGGAGATCGTCCTCAGCCGGGGCGAGTTCGTGGAGATCGGCGACGGCTTCCGGATCCCGGACCTGCTCGCCGCGAGCGGCGCCCGGCTGCGCGAGGTTGGCACGACGAACCGGACCACCCGCGCCGACTACGAGGCGGCGATCGGGCCGCGGACCGGATTCGTGCTCAAGATCCACCCGTCCAACTTCGTGGTGTCCGGCTTCACCGGCAGCGTGGACGTCGCCGACCTCGCCGGCCTGGGCGCGCGCCTCGAGGTGCCGGTCGTGGTCGACATCGGCTCCGGCCTGCTCGCCCCGCACCCGCTGCTGCCCGACGAACCGGACGCCGCGAGCGCCCTGCGCGCGGGCGCGACCCTGGTCACCGCGAGTGGTGACAAGCTGCTCGGCGGCCCGCAGGCCGGACTGCTGTTCGGCGTACGGGAGATGGTGGAGCGGGTCCGGCGGCACCCGGCGGCGCGGGCGATGCGGGTGGACAAGCTCACCCTCGCGGCCTTGGAGGCGACGCTCCGTGGGCCGGTCGCGCCCGTGCGCGCCGCGCTGGACGCCGAGCCGGGCGAGTTGCGCGTGCGGGCGGACAAGCTCGCCGCCGCGCTCGCCGGAGCCGGGATCGACGCCACCGCGGTCGCCTGCCGGTCCGCGGTGGGCGGCGGCGGAGCGCCCGAGGTGGAGCTGGCGAGCTGGGGCGTCGGCGTGCCCGCGGGGTGGGCGGTGCCGCTGCGTACCGGCGACCCGCCCGTGGTCGGCCGGGTGCACGAGGGCCGCTGCGTCCTCGACCTGCGCACCGTTCCACCCGAGGTCGACACGCTGGTCGCGGACGCGGTCGCCCGGGTGGCCGCGCGCTCGGTTCCCGGCTCGTCGCCCGGCTCGTCGCCCGGCTCGTCGCCCGGCTCGTCGTCGTCGGGGACCTGAGGACGGCACCGGATGTACGTCATCGCGACCGCCGGCCACGTCGACCACGGCAAGTCGACGCTGGTCCGCCGCCTCACCGGCATGGAGCCGGACCGCTGGGCCGAGGAGCGCCGCCGCGGGCTGACCATCGATCTGGGCTTCGCCTGGACGCGGCTGCCCGACGGCCGGCCGCTGGCGTTCGTCGACGTGCCCGGGCACGAGCGCTTCGTCCCCAACATGCTCGCGGGCGCCGGGCCGGTGGCGGCCGCGATGTTCGTGGTGGCCGCCGACGAGGGGTGGCGGGCGCAGTCGGCCGAGCACCTCGCCGCGCTGGACGCGCTCGGCGTACGCCACGGGCTGCTCGTCGTCACCCGTGCGGACCTCGCCGACCCCGAGCCCGCCCGGGCGCAGGCGCTGGAACACCTCGCGGACAGCACCCTGGGCGCCGGCGGCATCGGCGGCACCGTCCCCTCGGTCGCGGTCAGCGGCCGCACCGGCGCCGGGCTGGAGGGCCTGCTGGCCGAACTGGTCGCGCTGACCCGCCGGCTGCCCACGCCGGACCCGGACGCCGACGTACGGCTGTGGGTGGACCGCTCGTTCAGCGTGCGTGGCGCCGGCACCGTGGTGACCGGCACGCTGACCGCGGGCACGATCGCGGTCGGCGACGCCCTCGCCGTCGCCGGCTCCACCACCGGGTCCACCACCGGGTCCCGCGAACGCAGGCTGGTCCGGGTCCGCGGCCTGCAGGCACTCGGCGAGGACCTCGCGCGCGTGTCCGGAACCGCCCGGGTCGCGGTCAACCTGCGCGGTGTGGACCGTACGGACCTCGGCCGCGGCGACGCGCTCCTCACCCCGGACGCCTGGCGGGAGACCGAGGTCGTCGACGTGGCGCTCCGGTGCGACGGGGACGAACTGCCGGGATCGCTGGTCCTGCACGTCGGCGCGGCCGCGGTGCCGGCGCGGGTCCGTCCGCTCGGACCGCACGCGGCCCGGCTCACCCTCGCCCGGCCGCTCCCGCTGCGCACCGGCGACCGCGGCCTGCTGCGCGACCCCGGCCGGCACCAGGTCGCCGCGGGGGTACAGGTGCTGGACGCCGCACCGCCCGGACTGCGGCGACGGGGTGCGGCCCGGGCCAGGGCCGAGTCCCTCGAACCCGCCGTACGGGAAGCGCACGGCACCGCCGCCGAGCCGAGTGCGGCCGCCGGAGGAACCGGCCTCGCCGCGTACGTCGCCGGCCTCCACCTGCGCCACCACGGCTTGGCGCGCCGCTCCGAACTCCGCGCGCTGGGCCTGCCCGAGGTGCCGCCGGGCAGTCTCGACGTCGGCGCCGGCTGGTGCGCCGCGGAGGACCACTGGGCGGAGCTGGTACGCCGGGCACCCCAGGAGCTGTCCGGCTGGGAACGCGAGCAGCCGCTGGCCGCGGGCATGCCGTCCGACGTACTCCGGCAGCGCCTCGGCGTCCCCGCCGCCCTGCTGCCCGCCGTGGCCGGCGCCGCCCACCTGCTGCTGCGCGACGGCCAGGTACGCCGGCCCGGCACCGAGGCGACGCTGCCTCCCGCGGTGGAGAAGGCGGTACGAGCCGTCGAGGACGACCTGGCCGCCGAGCCGTTCGCCGCGCCCGAGGCGGCCCGGTTGGCCGAACTCTGCCTCGGCACCCGCGAGCTCGCCGCTGCCGTACGCGCCGGCCGCTTGCTCCGGGTCACCGACACGGTGGTGCTGCTGCCCGGCGCCCCCGACCAGGCCCGGCGTACTCTCGCCGCCCTCGACCAGCCGTTCACGCTCAGCCAGGCGCGGATCGCGCTGGGCACCACCCGCCGGGTGGCGGTTCCCCTGCTGGAGCTGCTCGACGAGCGCGGCGTCACCGAACGGCTCCCCGACAGCAGCCGTCGGCTCGTCCCGCGAGCCAGTGTCGGCGAAGACCGATAGGGTCGAACGCGCACCACAGCACCACACTCCTCACGCAAGATCGCAGGAGGGCGACATGGGCGTACGACAGTGGATCGAGGGCTGGCCGGTCTATCGCCAGCTCACCGGTCCGGATCCGCTCGGCCGCGGCGCCGCGGTCACCTCCGACCACACCCGCCACCTGCGGGCGCGCACCGAGCAGGCCGACAAGGTGGTCCGGTCGATCTGCCCCTACTGCGCGGTCGGCTGTGGCCAGAAGGTCTTCGTCAAGGACGGACAGGTCACCCAGATCGAGGGCGACCCCGACTCCCCCATCTCCCGCGGCCGGCTGTGCCCGAAGGGGTCTGCCAGCAAGCAGCTCGTCACCAGCCCGAGCCGGGTCACCACGGTGCTGTACCGGCGCCCGCACGGCACCGACTGGGAACGCATCCCGCTCGACCGGGCGATGGAGATGGTCGCCGACCGGGTGCTCGCCACCCGGCGCGAGACCTGGCGGGACGAGGAGAACGGCCAGGTCACCCGCCGCACCATGGGCATCGCGAGCCTGGGCGGGGCGACGCTGGACAACGAAGAGAACTACCTGATGAAGAAGCTCTACACCGCGATGGGCGCGGTGCAGATCGAGAACCAGGCCCGGATTTGACACTCCGCAACCGTTCCCGGTCTGGGAGCCAGTTTCGGTCGCGGCGGCGCCACGACGTACCAGCAGGACCTGAGCAACGCTGACTGCATCCTCATCGAGGGCTCGAACATGGCCGAGTGCCATCCGGTCGGGTTCCAGTGGGTGATGGAGGCGAAGGCCAAGGGCGCGCGGATCATCCACGTCGACCCGCGGTTCACCCGTACGAGCGCGCTCGCCGACACCCACGTGGCGCTGCGGGCCGGCTCGGACATCGCGTTCCTCGGCGGACTGATCAACTACGTGCTGAGCAACGGCCTGGAGTTCCGGGAGTACGTCACCGCCTACACCAACGCGGGCGCGATCCTGCGCGAGGACTTCCGCGACACCGAGGACCTCGACGGCCTGTTCTCCGGCTTCGATCCGGAGAACCTCTCCTACGACGCCGAGTCCTGGATGTACGAGGGGACCGACACCGCGCCGGCGGCGGGCGAGCGGGACCAGTCCGGCGAGGACTCCGGCGACGGCGACGGCGAGGGTTCGGGCAGCGAGGGCGACGCCGGCACCGAGCACGGCGGGCGGCGGCACCGGGAGACGGCCCGCGCCGACACCTACGGCAGCGGTGGCGCGCCCCTGCGGGCCAAGCCGCGGATCGACCCCACCCTCCAGCACGAGCGCTGCGTCTTCCAGGTGCTGAAGCGGCACTTCGCCCGCTACACCCCGGAGGTCGTGGAGGAGACCTGTGGCATCCCGGTCGAGCAGTTCCTCGACGTCGCCCGGGCGGTGACGGAGAACAGCGGCCGCGAGCGCACCACCGCGATCGTCTACTCCGTCGGCTGGACCCAGCACACGGTCGGGGTGCAGTACATCCGTACCGCCTCGATCCTGCAGACCCTGCTGGGCAACATAGGACGTCCCGGCGGCGGCATCATGGCGCTGCGCGGCCACGCCAGCATCCAGGGGTCCACCGACATCCCGACGTTGTTCAACCTGCTGCCGGGCTACCTCCCGATGCCGCACGCGCACCAGCACCAGGACCTCGACGCCTACGTCGCCTCCGACGCGGGCCAGACCGGGTTCTGGGGCAACATGCGCAGCTACGCCGTCAGCCTGCTGAAGGCCTGGTGGGGTGACGCGGCCCGGCCGGACAACGACTTCTGCTTCGACTACATGCCGCGGATCACCGGCGAGCACGGCACCTACCGAACGGTGATGGAGCAGATCGCCGGCAACTGCAAGGGCTACTTCCTGGCCGGGGAGAACCCGGCCGTCGGCTCGGCCAACGCCAAGCTGCAGCGGCTCGGCCTGGCCAACCTCGACTGGCTGGTGGTCCGCGACCTGCAGATGATCGAGAGCGCGACGTTCTGGAAGAACGGGCCGGAGATCGAGACCGGCGAGCTCGCCACCGAGGAGATCGGCACCGAGATCTTTTTCTTCCCGGCCGCCGCGCACACCGAGAAGGACGGCAGCTTCACCAACACCCAGCGGCTGCTGCAGTGGCACCACAAGGCGGTCGAGCCGCCGGACGACGCGCGCAGCGACCTGTGGTTCTACTACCACCTGGGCCGGTTGATGCGGGAGAAGCTGGCCGGCTCCACCGACGAACGCGACCGGCCGCTGCTGGACCTGACCTGGGACTACCCGACCGAGGGCCCGTCCGCGGACCCGTCGGCGGCGGCCGTGCTCCGCGAGATCAACGGCGTCGGACCCGACGGCGCGCTGTCGGCGTACACCGAACTCACCGACGACGGCTCCACCGCCTGCGGGTGCTGGATCTACTGCGGTGTCTACGCCGGCGAGCACAACCACGCCGCGGACCGTAAGCCGGGGCGGGAACAGAGCCTGGTGGCGCCGCAGTGGGCGTGGGCGTGGCCGGCGAACCGCCGGATCCTGTACAACCGCGCCTCCGCCGACCCCGACGGCCGGCCGTGGAGCGAGCGCAAGAAGTACGTCTGGTGGGACACCGAGCAGGAACGCTGGACCGGCGAGGACGTGCCCGACTTCGAGCCCACGAAGCGGCCCGACTACGTCCCGCCCGAAGGCGCCCGCGCCGAGGACGCACTGGCCGGCGGCGACCCGTTCATCATGCAGGCCGACGGCAAGGCGTGGCTGTTCGCGCCCGCCGGGCTCACCGACGGCCCGCTGCCGGCGCACTACGAGCCGGAGGAGTCGCCGGTCGCCAACCCGCTGTACGGCCAGCAGGCCAATCCGGTCCGGCAGCGCTACCCGCGCCGGTACAACCGCTACGGCCCGAGCGACTCCGAGCCCGGCTCGGCGGTGTTCCCGTACGTCTTCACGACGTACCGGCTCACCGAGCACCACACCGCCGGCGGGATGAGCCGCACCCTGCCCTACCTGTCCGAGCTGCAGCCGGAGTTCTTCTGCGAGGTGTCGCCGGAGCTGGCGCAGGAGCGGGGGCTCACTCACATGGGCTGGGCGACGATCATCTCCGCCCGGACGGCGATCGAGGCGAGGGTGCTGGTCACCCCGCGGATGAAGCCGCTGCGGATGCGGCGCCGCACCGTCCACCAGGTCGGCCTGCCCTACCACTGGGGACCGAACGGGCTCAGTGTCGGCGACGCGGCCAACGAACTGCTGTCGGTCGTCCTCGACCCCAACGTCCACATCCAGGAGGCCAAGGCCGCGACCTGCGACATCCAGCCCGGTCGCCGGCCGCGAGGTCGTGACCTGCTGGCGATGATGGACCGCTACCAACTGCGGGCGGGCCTTCCGGCCGACACCCCGGCACTCGACGCCCCGACAGGAGAGCCGACCTGATGAGCAACCGCCTGGCGGGACCCCTCGCCGACCCGGCCGCCGACGCGGGGCACCCGGACGACCATCCGCAGCGGGTGGGCTTCTTCACCGACACCTCGGTGTGCATCGGCTGCAAGGCCTGCGAGGTCGCCTGCAAGGAGTGGAACGCCCTGCCGGAGGACGGCCTGAACTTCCTCGGCCAGTCCTACGACAACACCGGCGCGCTCGGGGCGAGCACCTGGCGGCACGTCGCGTTCGTCGAGCAGCAGGCACCGGCTGCCCGGCCGGCGGTCGATCTCGGGATGCCCGGCATGGGTACGCCGGCCCAGCTCGACCCGGCCACCGCGCGCACCGTCGGCGAGGACGGGCCCGACAGCGGAGCCGGCGCTGAGGACGCCGGCGCCCTGCGGTGGCTGATGTCCAGCGACGTCTGCAAGCACTGCACGCACGCGGCCTGCCTGGACGTCTGCCCGACAGGCGCGTTGTTCCGGACCGAGTTCGGCACCGTGGTCGTGCAGGACGACGTGTGCAACGGCTGCGGCTACTGCGTCTCGGCCTGCCCGTACGGCGTCATCGACATCCGCCCCGACAACGGCGGCGCGTTCAAGTGCACGATGTGCTACGACCGGCTCGGCGACGGGCTGGAGCCGGCGTGCGCGAAGGCGTGCCCCACCAAGTCGATCCAGTTCGGCCCACTGGACGAGCTGCGGGAGCGGGCCCGCGAGCGGGTGGCGACGTTGCAGGAGGCCGGGGTCGACACCGCCCGGCTGTACGGCGCGGACCCCGACGACGGCGTGGGCGGCGACGGCGCGTTCTTCCTGCTGCTGGACGAGCCGGAGGTGTACGGCCTGCCGCCGGACCCGGTGGTGACCACCCGCGACCTGCCGGCGATGTGGCGGCAGGCGGGCCTCGCGGCGGCCACCGTCGCGGTCGCGGTCGCGGCGTCCTTCCTGGGCAGGCGCCGGTGAGCACCCGCGAGGAACTCCAGGTACCGAAGGCGGAGTTTCGCTCCTACTACGGTCGGCCGATCCTCAAGGAGCCGACCTGGAAGGTGCCCGACGTACCTCTCTATCT
This sequence comes from Actinopolymorpha sp. NPDC004070, assembly GCF_040610475.1. Taxonomy (NCBI): domain Bacteria; kingdom Bacillati; phylum Actinomycetota; class Actinomycetes; order Propionibacteriales; family Actinopolymorphaceae; genus Actinopolymorpha; species Actinopolymorpha sp. NPDC004070. The sequence continues at coordinate 76,987 of NZ_JBEXMJ010000011.1, forward strand.
CTTCCTCGGCGGCATGGCCGGCTCGTCGGCGACGATGGCCGCGCTCGCCGACCTCACCGGGAACCCCGGCCTGGCCCGCACCGGCCGGTATGCCGCGGCGCTCGGGTCGACCGCCAGCGTGGTGGCGCTGGTGCACGACCTGCACCGGCCGACCAGGTTCCTGAACATGCTGCGGGTGTTCAAGCCGACCTCGCCGCTATCGGTGGGTTCGTGGATCCTGGCGCCGTTCTCCGGTGCGGCGAGCGCCTCGGCCGTGTCCGCGCTGACCGGGATCCTGCCGGCCTGGGGACGGGCGGCCGGTGTCGCCTCCGGCGTCCTCGGCCCGGCGCTGTCCACCTACACCGCGGTGCTGCTGGCCGACACCGCGATCCCGGCGTGGCACGAATACCACCGCGAGCTGCCGTTCGTGTTCGGCGGAAGCGCCCTGGCCAGCGGGGCCGGTGCCGCACTGCTGGCCGCGCCGCCTGCCGAGGTGGAGCCGGCCCGCCGGATGGCGGTGCTCGGCGCCGGGATCGAACTCGCCGCCGCCACCCGGATCGAACGGACCGGCGGCATCGTCGGTGAGCCCTACCGCACCGGTCGCCCGCGCCGGCTGATGGCCGCCGGACGGATCCTCACCGGTCTGGGCGCCGGGCTGGCCGTGGCCGGGCGCCGCAGCCGGTGGGTGTCGGACCGGAACAGCCGGCTGCTGTCCGCGGCGGCCGGTGTCTCGCTGCTCGCCGGCGGGGTGTGCACGCGCTTCGGCGTGTTCTACGCCGGCCGGGTGTCCGCGGCCGACCCCAAGTACGTCGTCGTCCCTCAGCGGGAGAGGGTCGCCGCCCAGACCGGCGGCGCGGGCGACGTGTCCGCCCTCGCCCCCGACGAGGGCTCGGCGACGGCGAAGACCGGCGGCGCCACCGGCCCCGGTTCCCCGCCGAGTCCCGGTTCCCCGCCGAGCCCCGGCTCGCCACCCGCGTGATGCGGGTCCGCGCGATCAGTCCCGCCCTGCTGGTCACCGAACTCGCCGACACCATCGCCCGCCTGCCGACCAGCTCGGATATCGACGCCGGCGCCGAAACCGGCGCCTGGACCCGGGTGGCCGTCGACGGTGCGCCCGCGACGAACCCGGACCGGTGGGCCGACGCGCTGATCGAGCCGCTGCGCGAGCGCGGCCGGGCCGTGGTGCGGGTCCGCGCTGACGACTACCTTCGCCCGGCGTCGCTGCGGCTGGAACGCGGCCGGGAGGACCCGGACGTGTTGTACGAGGACTGGCTGGACGACGCCGGCCTGGTCCGCGAGGTGCTCGAACCCCTCGATCCCGGCGGCACCGGCCGGGTGCTGCCGGCGTTGTGGAACGCGCGGACCGACCGGGCGCACCGCGCCGACTATGTGACCGTCGCGCCCGGCGGGCTGCTCGTGCTCAGCGGCTCGCTGTTGCTCGGGCGCTGGCTGCCGATCGACTTCGTCGTCCACCTGGAGCTGTCGCCGGCCGCGCTGGCCCGGCAGACCCCGGCCGAGCAGCAGTGGATGCTGCCCGCGTACGACCGGTACGCCGCGGAGGCCGAACCCACCCAGGCGGCCCAGGTGGTGGTCCGGCTGGACAACCCCGAACGCCCTGCTGTGGTGGAGCACTCGGCCGACTGAGCCGACCGGCCCACCCCGACCGGACCAGACCTGTGATCGCACGCGCTAGGGGCCCTCACCGCGGGGACCTCGAGGCCCCTCGTCGGACGGCCCCCGGTCGGTGCGGCCGCGCTCCTCGCCGAACCCGCCGTCGCCGAACCCGCCTTCTTCGGCCGCGCCCTCACCGGCCCGCCCGGCCGGCGGCGCCTCCGCCTGCGCCCGCCGCGCCGCCAGTACGTCGCCGATGAAGTAGTCGTACACGAACACGCCGATCACACCGCCGACGAACGGCCCGACGATCGGTATCCAGAAGTACCAGCTGAACGCCCCGGGTACCGAGCCGGGCAAGGCCACCTCACCCCAGCCGGCGATCCAGGCGAGGACGCGCGGCCCGAAGTCGCGCGCCGGGTTGATGGCGTACCCCGCGTTCACACCGAACGACAGGCCGATCGCGCCCACCACCAGGCCGGTGACCAGCGGCCCCATGTTGCCCGCGGGGGCCATGTTGCGCTTGTCGATGACCGCCACGATCAGCAGCAGGAGCAGGGCGGTGCCGACTATCTGGTCGACGAGCGGTCCGACCCAGCTGCCGTGGAAGTACGGCGCGGGGAAGGTGGCGAAGATGGAGAACGTCGGCAGCGCGTGGCCGGAGCTCTTCGGCGTGTGGGCCGCCGCGTTGTAGGAGTTGATCGCCGACTGGTACACCGCGTACACCACCGCGGCCCCGACGAACGCCCCCGCCACCTGCGCCCCGATGTAGGGGCCCACCTTGTTCCACGGGAACTGCCTCCGCACGGCGAATGCCAGGGTCACCGCGGGGTTGATGTGCGCGCCGCTGATCCCGCCCGCGACGTACACCGCGAACATCACCGCGAAGGCCCAGCCGAAGACGACCAGCAGCCAGTCGCCGACGCCGACGAACGACGTCACGGACGTGGCCGTACGCCCCGACCCGGGCAGACCGGCGACCGCCGTCGCGACCGCGCCGTCGCCGAACATGATGAGGATGAAGGTGCCCAGGAACTCGGCGAGGACCTCTCCCCACGTACCGCCGACGCGCTTCAGCCCGCGTGGGCCCCGCCGCAACGCGGGGATCTCTTCGCTCACCCCTCGCCCCTCTCCCCCGTGGACGCTCTCCCTCCTGTCTTGCCTCACGCTGAGGTACTTAACCTCTCATTTGGGTCACCGGCGCCATCTGTCACCAGCGGACCGGGAGTTCCGCCCACCCGCCGGTGAGCAGGTGGCTGCGCGGACGCAACTGATCCGGCGGTACGGCCAGCCGCAGCTCCGGGAACCGCGTGAACAGCGTCTCGAACAGCGCCGTCAGCTCGATCCGGGCCAGCGGCGCGCCCACGCAGAACCGCGGTCCGTGGCCGAACGTCACGTGCGGGTTGTCGGTCCGGCGTACGTCGAAGTCCGCCGGCTCGGGGAACCGCTCGACGTCCTGGTTGGCGTCGCGCAGGTCCAGCACCACCAGGTCCCCCGCCGCGATCGTGACGTCACCCACCTCGATGTCGGCGTTGGCGTACCGCGGCAGGCCGGCCGCACCCTCCTGCTCCGCGCCGGGGTTGGGCAGCCCGAACCGCAGGATCTCCTCCACCACCCGGGACACCGCCTCCGGTCCGCGTTTCAGTTCGGCGATCTGCTCGGGGTGGGCGAGCATCAGGACGACGCCGGAGTCGATCGCGGTGACCGTCGTCTCGTGGCCGGCGAAGAGCAGGCCGGCGCCGAGCTGCGCCGCGCTGTCGGTGTCGTACGCCGGCCGCCCGTCCACCTGCGCGGTCACCAGGTCGGTGATGACGTCCTCGGCGGGTTCGGCCCGGCGGCGTTCGACCAGCTCGCGCATGTACGCGTGCAGGGCGCCCATCGCGGCCGCGGACCGCTGTCCGTCGGTCATGTCGCCGACGTCGTCGGACCAGCGCCGGAAGTCCTCCCGGTCCGCGTACGGAACGCCGAGCAGCTCGCAGATCACCAGCGCCGGAAGGGGGAACGAGATCGCGTCGTGGAAGTCGGCCGGCTGCGGCCGGGCGGCGAGGTCGTCGAGGAGTTCGGCCACCACGGCCTCCACCCGCGGCCGGAGCAGCGCCAGCCGGCGGGCCGAGAACGACTTCGCCAGCAGCCGGCGCATCTGCCGGTGCTCGGCCACCTCGGTCGGCCGGGCCTGCTCGGGACCGAGGACCTGCGCGTCGGAGAAGCGGGCCGCCCGCTCCGGCTCGGGGTGGGAACGGCCGAGGCGCGGGTCGGCGAGCAGCCGCTTCACCGTGTCGTAGCCGGTGACCAGCCAGGCCGGGTCCCCGGCCGGAGTGGTCACCTTGCGCACGTCGGGCGTCGTCGGGGTCGCCGGGGTGGTCGGCGTCGTCGGCGTCGTGGGAGTCATCGCGGTCCTCCGGTTCGGGTGGCGGTGCCGAGGATGTGCGGGCTGGAGGGAGAGGGCAGCGGCCCGTCGGGAAACCGGAACCGCTCCAGGTGGTTCACGGCGAACCCGGCCGACTCGATGCCGGTGAGGGTGTCGCGGGACAGGTGGCAGCCGCCGACCAGCGCGGGCCACACCGTCAGGTCGAGGACACGCTGCAGGCCACGCAGCGCACGGTGGTCGGCCCGGACGTGTTCGAGGAAGCGGAGCTGGCCGCCCGGGCGGATCACCCGGTGCAGCTCCGCCAGCGCGGCCCGCTGGTCGGGTACGGAACACAACACCAGGCAGACGACCGCGGCGTCGAAGGCCCCGTCCGCGCCCGGAACGTGCTCGGCGGTGCCGTCCACCAGCGCCACCGGCACCGGCGCGTGGGCGGCGTTGCGGACGGCGTACCGGAGCAGGCTCGGCTCGGGTTCGACCGCGAGCACCCCGGCGACGCCGGCCGGGTAGTGGGCGAAGTTCAGGCCGCTGCCGGAGCCGATCTCGACCACCCGTCCGGTCAGCCCGGCGAGCAGCCGACGGCGACGCCCCGCCAGTCCGGCGAGGTCCATCGCCGGCGCCAGCCGCGCGTACACCCGGGCGAACAGCGGATGCCGGGCCAGTCGCCCGGTCCGCCGCTGCCGCCACTTCGGTAGCGCCCCCATCGCTGTCCACTATGGCGCAGTCACGCTCCGCCGTAACCCCCGCGAGTGATCATGACTGGCCCCCGGGGCGGAAGGTCACGAAATTTCGGGCTCGGGAGAAACAGCGCGCATAGGATCGGCGTTCGTCCGGCAGGTCCGGCTCGGTCAGGTGATTGGTCCCGGCAACGGGATCGGCAACAAGATCGGTAACGGGATCGGCAATTGTCCCGGCAAAGCTCTCGCAACGGTCTCGGCAAGGGGAGGTGCGGCCGATGCGGCGAACCACAGGCACCCGTGCGGTGCTCGTGTTCGCGGCCCTCGCGATCCTCGCCGCGCTGCTCACGCTCGCCGCCCTGGTCGTCGTCGCCGGGGCCACCTCCCGGCCCGCGTCCGCCGCGTCCGCGCCACCCGCCGCGTCCGCGCCCGACTTCGCCGCGATCGACCGGTTCGTGAGCGACCAACTCGCCGCGCAGGTCGTCCCCGGCGCCGCCCTGGTCGTCACCCACGGAGCAGAGGTCGTGCACGTACGCGGCTTCGGCCACACCTCGGCCGGTACGCCGGTGAGCCCGCGCACGCAGTTCCGGCTCGGCTCGGTGAGCAAGTCGTTCACCGCGACGGCAGTCCTGCAGCTGGTCGACGCGGGCCGGGTCCGGCTGGACGAGCCGGTCCGCACGTACGTCCCCGACTTCGCCGTCGACGACCCCCGCGGCAACCGGATCACCGTCCGCCAGCTCCTCAACCACACCAGCGGCCTGAGCGACCGGGGCTTCCCCGAGCAGAAGCTGCCCGCGCCGCACAGCCTGGCCGATCGGGTCACCAGCCTGCACACGGCGAAGCTGGTCAGCGCGCCGGGCACGCGGTTCCAGTACTTCAACCCCAACTACGACGTCGCGGCCAGGGTGGTCGAGGTGGTGAGCGGGAAGCCGTTCGCGACCTATCTGCGGGAGAAGGTCTTCGCACCCCTGCGGATGAACGACACCCTGCTCGCGTACACCAAACTGATCCCGTCGACCGCGCCGCGACTGTCCCGCGGCTACGCCCTCGTCCTCACCCGCCCGGTCGCGCGGCCCGAGCCCGACGGCTTTCTCGGCGGAGACGGCGCGGTGATGTCCACCGCCGCCGACCTCGGCCACTGGCTGGCGATGCAGAACTCGAAGGGGCGGTACGCCGGACGGCAGATCGTCTCCGCGAACGGCCTGGCCACCGAGCACACGCCGCCGACCGGACCCAACGGCCCTAACGGCCCGGACGGCCACGACACCTCGTACGCGATGGGCTGGACGGTCGAGCGGCCCGAGGTCGGACAGCCCCAGCTCACCCACAACGGCGTCCTGTCGACCTACTACGCCGAGCAGGCACTGGTCCCCGGTAACGGCTACGGCGTGGCGCTGATGTTCAACACCTCCAACGGGCTCGTGCCCTACCACGCGATCACCGAGGGCGTGCTCGCCCAACTGGAGGGCCGGGAGCCGGCGGCGGTGCAGCCACCGACGCGGCTGGTCGAGTACGTCCTGGTGGCACTCACCGTGCTCATCCTGCTGGTCCGCTGCTGGGAGCTCCTGCGCGCCCGGGCCTGGGCGCGGCGCCGCCGGACGCGTTCCACGTGGCGGGTCGTCCCCGGCATGGTCTGGCTGCTGGTCCCGACCGTGCTGCTGGCCGGACTGCCCTGGCTGGTGGGCACGTTCGCCGGGCGCGTGTTCACCCGGGAGCAGCTGTTCTGGGCGATGGCGACGGTGCACGTGTTTCTCGGGGTGGCGGCGGTCAGCGGCCTGGCCCTGATCGCGGTTCGCCTGGTGGCGTTGGTCGGTACGAAGTCGGTATCCACTCCGGAGGCATCATGAGCGACGCGGCACGGCAGACTGGCACGGTGCAGCACGACCTCACCCGCCTCACCGTCCGCCCGGCACGCGCCGAGGACGACGCCGCCCTGCTCGCCATCGACGGCGCGTCCTGGACCTCGACTTCGGGTTTCCCCTCCCTGCAGGGCGAAACCCGCACGTCGTTCTTCGACGACCACAACACCCCCGACCTGCACTTGGTGGCGGTGTCGAACGGCACGCTGGCCGGATACGTCCGGATCACCCCGATGGTGCCGTTTCCCGAAGGTGCGCACGTCCTGGGGATCTACGGGTTCGCGGTCGCGCCGGCAGTGCGGGGGCAGGGAGTGGGGTCCGCACTCCTGATCGCCGCGCAGGAGTACGCCCGCGGCCGCGGCGCGCGCAAGCTCAGCTTGCGGGTGTTCGGCACCAACACGACCGCGCGACGGCTGTACGAGCGGCACGGGTTCGTGGTCGAGGGCACCCTGCGGGCGGCGTTCCTGATCGAGGGCCAGTACGTCGACGACGTATGGATGTCGAAGTTCCTCGACCCCACCGACTGATCACGACCCGATCCGGCTGCCCCGGCCGAACTCTCCCGTTTCCGTGCACGCCAGACGTTCAGCGGTGGGGCTCGCGACGTGCGATCATCGACCCCTCGTCGGCGTCGCGGGCCCTGGGCCCGCCCTGGAGTGGGAGTACAGCACATGAGGATCGTCGGGGTCATCATCGCCATCTGGCTGCTCATCGGCGTCGTCGCAGTCGCCCAGCGGGGCTACTTCGGCGGGGGCGAGCAGAACTGCGCCAAGGCCGGCACCATCGCGGTGACCGTGGTGGCCGGGCCGCTCAACTACGCGGGCGCCAACCCGAAGGTGAAGTGCGAGCTGCCGCAGCCTTCCTCCTAGGTCGGCGCGCCGCCCCCTAAGGTTTCCCTGCAGGCGAACCAACGCGGCAGGGAGGCGATCGGTGTGGCGGATGCGGAGCCCGGCGGCGGTACGGTCGCCAAGTACGCCACGGTCCGCGCGCACCTGCTCGACCTGATCCGCGACCGGCTCGAGCCGCACGAGCGGCTGCCCACCGAGCGCCAGCTGTGCGCCGACCTCGGCGTGAGCCGGCTGACCGTACGCCGGGCCGTCGAACAGCTCGTCGGCGAGGGCGTGGTCTACCGCATCCAGGGTTCGGGCACCTACGTCGCCGAGCCCGCCATCCGCAAGCGCGAACTCCTGTCCTCGTTCAGCGACGACATGCGCACCCGCGGCCTCACGCCGGGGGCACAGCTGCTGAGCGCCGAGCAGACCGTCGCCGGCGCCCGGGAGGGCTGGCGCCTCGGCGTGAGCCCGGGCGAACCACTCGTCCACCTGGTCCGGCTCCGGCTGGCCAACTCGGTGCCGATGTGCCTGGAGGACGTCTGGCTGGTGGCCGGGCTGGTTCCGGACCTGCTGGACTCGCCGGTGGAGGGTTCGCTGTACGAGACGCTGCTCAGCCGCTACCGGATCACCCTCGACCGGGCCGAGCAGGAGGTACGCGCCACCGTCGTCGACCGCGAGCAGGCCGCGCTGCTGGAGGTACCCGCGCTGACCCCCGCCCTGCTGGTGGAGCGGGTGACCTACGACGTACGCGGGCGGGCGGTCGAGCTCGCCCGGTCGCTGTACCGCGGCGACCGCTACAGCCTGGAACAGACGCTCCGCCGACAGTAGACCTGCGCGGGGCTCAGCCGTTCACGGCGAGCAGCACGGCACCGTCCAGACCCTCGCCCACGGGGTCGACCACGCGGGCCCGCGGAATCTCGGCCTGCACCCGCCGGCGCCACGGCTCCCGTACCAGGTCGGCGACGCCCATCAGCCCACCCGCCCAGGACACGGCTACGTCCGCTCCCGCTCCGTCGGGGGACGTCGCGGTCAACTCCAGGTAGCAGTCCACCGCGGCGCGGGTCGTACCCACCAGCGCGGCCACGCCGTCGCGCCAGATCCCGACCGCCACCGGGTCACCAGAGCGGGCGGCCTCGGCGACCTGCCGGCTGAACCCCGCCACGTCGGCCACCGTCCCGCCGGTCCCGTAGAGCCGGCGCGGCAACCCGTCCAGCGGACCGAACCGCTCCGTTGCCGCGGCGACCAGCGCGGTCCGCGGCCCCCTGCCGTCGTACGCGGCGAGTGCGGCCCGCAGCCCGTGCCGGCCCACCGCGAAACCGCCGCCCTCGTCCCCGAGCAGGTGGCCCCAGCCGTCGACCCGCGCGGTGGCCGCCGCGCCCCCGCCGTCACCCGTCCTCGCCAGCGCCACCACGCCGGTACCCGCGACCACGACCACGCCGGGTGCCCCGCCCAGCGCGCCGAGGTGCGCCGTCACCGCGTCGTGGGCGACTCGTACCTCCACTCGTCTTCCGGCGCGCGTCCCGGCCGCGCCCAGCAGGTCCGCGACCCCCGCCTCGATCCGGCGTACCTCCTCGGGCCGGTGGTCACCGGTCAGGCCCATGCCGATCCGGTCCACCGGCCTGCGCTGGTCCGCGGGCAGCCGGTCCCAGGCCTGCTTCACCAGCGCGAGTACGGTCGCCGCCGGGTCGCCCGCGTCGTAGTCGAACCCGCCGGCCGTCGCCGTCGCCGTACTCCCGTCAGGCCCCACCACCCGCAGTCGCAGACCGGTCTGCCCGCCGTCGACCGCCGCGATCCTCACGCCGCCTCTCCCCCGTTCATGCACGGGGCACCAGGTCGAAGTCGATCTCGAAGGTCCGCCCCCACGGCAGCCGCGGCGCACTGATCAGCCAGCGGCGCGCGTCGGCCCCACCCAGCTCCTCGGCCACCTCCGGCAGCCGCTTCGCGCAGCGTTCCAGGTAGCTCTCGACGTCGGCAGGGTCGGCGAATGGGACGGACATGTGGTCACCGTACGGCTGCTCCTGCGCCAGCTCGCCGCGTACCACCGCCTGGTACGCGTAGTCCTCCACGATCCGGTGCCACCGCAGCCGGCTCTGCGCGGTCTCGTCGACGCCGCCGCGCCGGTGCCCGACGACGTGCGCGACCAGCGCGGCCACCACCGACCCGACCGTGTTGCCGGCGGTGTTCCAGCCGCCGTACGCCGTGATCCGGTCCAGTACGCCGCGCTCGGCGAGCGCGCGGACCAGCCCGGGGTCGGCCCCGTTGACGTACCGGACGTCGGCCACGCCGACGCTGCGGCCGGCCTCCACCAGTTCGGCCACCCGGTCCACCACGGCCTGCACGACCTTCCGGTCGGTGGCCTCGCCGGCACGTGTCCGGTCGCCGCGGTGCGGGTCCGGCGCGTGCACCACGATCACCGCGTCCGCAACGGCCCGCTCCCCGGATTCCGCCCCGCCCGGCACCGTCCCGCTCGGCTCGCCTCCATCCGGCGCACCACCCAGCCGGCCACCACCCGGCACCACCTCGGCACCGGCGGCGGAGATCTGCCGGGCGACGCCGGCGGCGACGGGCACGTTCTCGTACGGCGCGATCCGGTCCGCGCCGCCCTCCTCGCAGATCTCGATCGCGATCCGCACCGCCTCGTCGTGCACGGGCTCTTCCTGCGCCGCCTCCTCCCGCACTGGCTCCTCCTGTGCAGCCTGCCCGGCCTGTCCCGACTGCCCGTCCTCGGCGGAGGACAACTCCACCGCGTCGCGCGAACCCTCCTTGCCGGCGGGACCGTCGGCGAGAGCGCGGGCCACGAGCACCGACCCCACCTCGTCCGCGCCCGGATACATCAGCACCCGGGTGTCCAGCCCGGTCGCCGACACCCAGTGCCTCAGCCAGACCTGCTCCAGCGAGCCCGCCGCCCGCGGCGCGGTGTCGTCGGCGGTGACCAGCAGGGTGTCCAAGGTTCCCCGCCCGGCCAGGCCGAGGGCGAACAGGTCGACGGTGTGGTTGCGCAGTCGCCGCAACCAGAAGTCGGCCTGTACGTCGGCCGGCACCGCCGCGGTCAGCCGCTCACGTTCGTGGGACTCGCCGAGGAACTCCCGGTGCAGCGCGCCACCCAGATCGTGCAGCTCGACACCGTGCTGGGACCAGTACTCCGGCTCCTCGGCTGGGCTGTACGAACGCGACGCGCGCATCACCGTCGTCACCGCGGTGATCGGCAGCCGTGGCCGGCTCGGCCGGATCCGTTCCAGGACCGCCAGTCGCTCCACCACCACGGACGCCGCGTCCAGCGTCGTCCGCGAACCGATCAGCCCGCCGTACCCCAGCATGTCCAGCGACACCACGAGCGCGTCGGCCTCGCCGGCCACCTCCGCCAGCCAGCCGGTGAGTTCGTCGGCGCGTCCGGGCGTCCGCATCCGCGGCAGCAGTTCCGCGGGCGGCGTGAGGACCTCGACGCCGGCGATCGCCGCGATGTGCGCGGGCAGGGTCGCGTTGACAGGTCGTTCGTCCAGGGGCAACAACGCGATGCGCACGGGAATCCCTTCCAGGGTTGGTCTGTGCTGACACTGTTTGTGAGCAGGTGCGGTTGCACTCACTCACGAGGTACGCGGTTCGGCTCCACGCCGCGCCTGGTGCGTGGCACGCCGGCGGCGTACCTGCGGGTCAGCGAGATCGGGTCGGTGATCGCCGTACCCACCACCACCGTCCACGCGCCCGCCTCGAACGCCGCCCGGACCTGCTCGGGCCGGTCCACCCGGCCCTCCAGGACGGCGCGCACCCCGTGGCGCGCGAGGTCGGCCACCAGGCCGAGATCGGGGCCGACGCGCGACGCCGAGGCGAGGGTGTAGCCGGACAGGGTGGTGCCGACCAGATCCGCTCCGGCCGCCCACGCCGCCAGCCCCTCCTCCAGAGTCGAGACGTCGGCCATCACCGGACGGCCGAGTTCCTCGCGAACGACCCGGATCAGGTCGGCCGCCTCGTCGGCGTGGGCGCGGTTGTCCGGAACCGCCTCCAGCGCGATGATGTCCGCGCCCGCGTCCGCGAGCGCGGCGCAGTCGGCCAGCGTGGGTGTGATGAACGGACGATGCGCGCCCACCTCGACCTTGCGGATGCCGATGACGGGCAACCCGATCCGGCTGCGCACCGCGCGCACGTCCTCGGCCGACTCGACGCGTACGCCGACCGCGCCGCCCAACTCCGCACACGCGGCGAGCCGCGCGATGATCTCCGGGTCGGCCAGCGGATGTCCGGCACCTGCCTGGCACGACACCACCAGCCCGCCCTCGAGTGCCTGCACCGCCGCACTCGCTGCCGCACTCGGCGCCGCACTGCTCTCCGGGCTGGTCGCCATCCGCGCTCCGTTCACTCGTCGTCGGCTCGAACCGCTCGTCCGCTCGCAAGGCGTTCGCCGGCTTGTCGTTCGCTTGTCCTGCATCCTCGGCCGTCAGACAAAGGACAGTACCAATGCCCGCCGCAGTCAATGCCGCACGTCTCACCGATCACTCGGCCAGTCCAGGCCGGGCAGCACCTGCGCTCCGCAATTGATCCGGACCTTTGCCGACGTCGACCGAACCTCCGCGTGGGACGCGCCGCCGCACCGTGGGCGACGTTCGGCCTCCCGCGGGCGCGCGACCGGCGCCTTTCTCCATGACTGCGCAGCGTCACTTCGTCCCCGGTATCGCGATCAGCGTGCCCGAGTAGGTGCAGTCTGTCGGACCCGGCCGTTACGATGCCCAGACGTTCGCGTCGGAGGGTACGTGCCCGATGTCGGCGCGGAGCGAGGCTGCTGATCGACGCTGGTCGACTCTGGTCGAGGGTGATCGACGCGGCCGGGGATCGACGCTGATCGACAGGAGTGCGTTCCGATGACCGAGGCCGCAACCGATGTGACCGCGACCGACGTACGCGACGTGCCGCGTAACGCCGCCGAGTTGGAGGCGAGTCTCGCGCGCCATCGGACGGAGCTGACCGGCTACTGCTACCGCATGCTCGGCTCGGGGTTCGAGGCCGAGGACGCCGTGCAGGAGACGCTGGTCCGGGCCTGGCGGGCGTTCGACCGTTTCGAGGGCCGAGCGGCGTTCCGGTCCTGGCTCTACCGCATCGCCACCAACGTCTGCCTCGACCTGCTGAACGGCCGCAACCGCCGCGCCCGGCCGATGGACCTCCAGGCGGCCTCGACCGCGTCCGCGCCGCTTCCGGGTGCACTGCCCGAGGTGACCTGGCTGGAGCCGATCCCCGACGGGCGAGTGGTGCCCGAGGACGCCGACCCCGCCGAGGTGGCCACCCGCCGGGAGACCGTCCGGCTCGCGTTCATGTCCGCGTTGCAGCACCTGCCTCCCCGCCAGCGGTCCGTGCTGATCCTGCGCGAGGTGCTGGAGTGGCACGCCAGCGAGGTCGCCGAACTGCTCGGCACCACGGTCGCGTCCGTCAACAGCGCCCTTCAGCGCGCTCGAGCCACGTTGGCGGCCGCCAACGTCACCGAGTCCGACGTGTACGCACCGCTGAGCGAGGAGCAGCGTGACCTGCTCAAGCGGTACGTCGACGCGTTCGAGCGGTACGACCTGGAGTCCCTGACCTCGTTGTTGCGCGACGACGCCACGCTGTCGATGCCGCCGTACGACCTGTGGCTGCGAGGGCACGCGGAGATCCAGGCCTGGATGCTCGGCACGGGTTCGGGCTGCCGGGGCTCGCGGCTGCTGCCGACAGTCGCCAACGGCTCGCCCGCCTTCGGCCAGTACCGCCCCGCCGCCGACGGTGGCTACGAGCCGTGGGCCCTGCAGGTCATCGAGATCTCAGGGGGCCAGATCGTCGGGCTGAACAACTTCCTCGACACCGACCGGTGGTTCCCGCTGTTCGGGCTGCCGCCCCGCCTCGATCCCTGACCTGCGTTCGGCCGGCTCCACGCGCATACCCGTCGGCAACGACGGCACCACGTCGGCCAGCCCGACCAGCGCGATCAGTTGCCGTAACTCGCACCCGGCATGCCGTAGCCACAGGTGGCAGCCGAGTCGGCGTGCGGTCAGCTGGAGCCGCGCCAACGCCTCCACCGCGACCGCGTCGCATTCGGTCAGCCCGGCGACGTCACAGATCACCCGCCTACCGGGTCCCTCGCCCAGCAGCTCCTCGAACCGCGCGCACAGGTCCGGAATCTCCGACCGCCCGATCGGCCCTTCCAGGAAGACCACCAGCGCACCGGCACCGCCTGCCGCGGAGTCCGGCACCGACCGGAGGTCGCTGGTGCGCCCTCGTGTTCCCCACCCGTCGTCCACGATCTCTTCGACCCGGGAACCGCCCGCAACTCATCGGTCACCCGGCTCGGATCCGCCGGGGGCAGGTACGGCTGCCCGTCGGCCCCGTCGGCCCCGTTGGCCCGTCAGCCCCGTCGGCCCCGATGGCCCGTCAGCCCCGTCAGTCCCGGCGGCCCTGGCAGCCTCGTCAGCCTCGTCAGCCCGTCAGTCCCGGCGCAGGGGCAGGCCTGCGAACGGGAACATCTTCTCGGTGTCCAGGAACGCGTTGATGGCCGTCACCGCGCCGTCGGCGACCTCGATCACCTGCAGGGCGAACGCGACATAACCACCGGCAGGGTCCGGACGGTACTGACCGAACGCCGGTGAGCCGTTCACGGCGACCGGGACCAGCAGGGAACCCGCGCACCCGATCCCGGGCCCGCTCATCCAGGTGACGATCTCCGCCGGACCGTGCACCCACAGGGAGTACGGCGGCATGGACAGGGTGGCGTCCTCGTGCAACAGGGCGACCAGGGCGTCCATGTCGTAGCGTTCGAAGGCGTCGACGTAACGAGCGAGCAGCTTCTGCTGGTCCTCGTCGTCCATCCGCACCGGGGCCGCGGAGCCGGCGAAGGTCACGTCGAGCTCCTCCAGGGTGGCCCGAGCGCGCTGCAGGGCGCTGTTGACCGACGCCACGCTGGTGTCGAGGAGCTCGGCGACCTCGCTCGCCCGCCAGCGCAGCACCTCCCGCAGGATCAGCACCGCGCGCTGGCGAGGCGGCAGGTGCTGCAACGCGGCCACGAACGCCAGCCGGATCGACTCGCGAGCCACGGCCACCTCGGCCGGGTCGCCCGAGCCCGGCAGCACCTGCCCGTCGACCACGGGTTGCACCCACACGGAGTCCGGGAGCGGCTCGCCGAGGGCGAAGTTGTCCGCGGTCTGTGCCGGCCCGAGATCCATCGGCCGGGCCCGTCGCTTCCGTCCCTCGAGGGCGTCGAGGCACACGTTGGTGGCGATGCGGTAGAGCCACGAGCGCAGGGAGGCTCGCCCGTCGTATCGATCGTGGTAGCGCCAGGCGCGGAGCATGGTCTCCTGCACGGCGTCCTCGGCCTCGAACGACGAGCCGAGCATGCGGTAGCAGTAGCCGGTCAGCTCGACCCGGTGCCGGTCGAGCACCTCGCCCAGCTCACCTCGCTGGCCGCTCGCCGCCAGATCGGGCGGCGCCGGAGCGCCGGCCGTACGGTCACCCGCCGCACGGTCGTCTGCCGCACGGTCACCCGCCGCACGGCCGTCTGACGTACGTCGGCTCGCCGACCCAGGACTCGTCGCCACGGAACTGGCCATGCGGGATGCTCCCCTCACGTCACCGGCACCACGTCGTCGCCGGTGGAGGAAACCGTAGGCGATCCCACCGACAACTCCGTCCCCGTCGGCTCGCGGACGGCGGCCCAGGCAGCCTCCAGCGCGTTCTCCGTGCGGCCGGCACAGTCGATCTCCACCGCCTCAGGCCACGGCGCGTACGTACGCCCCATCCGCCGCGCCACCTCCACCGTCGCCTCGGACAGGTCACCTACCCGCTCCCGGATGCGTCGCTCACCCACGTCCGCCGGCGCCACGCACCGGATCTCCGCCAGCGTGCTGGAGGTGTCCCGGGCGAGCCGTCTCGCGGCGTCGCGTTCGGCGGCGTCGCTCCAGGTGGCGTCGAGAACGACCGAATCGCCACGGGCGAGCAACCGGCGCGCGCGGGCGAGCAGTTCCCGGTACGCGGCGTGCACCCGCGCCGGGGTGTAGCGGCCGCGTTGGTATCCGCCACCGCCGGTTTCTTCGCGGGGAGTGGGCAGCCGCGCGCCCGGCTTCTCGCGGCGGATCTCGTCGGTACGCAGGACGACCGCGCCCATCCGGTCTGCCAGAGCGCCCGCGACGGTCGACTTGCCGGTACCCGGCAGGCCGCCCACCAGCACCAGCCGGACCTCTCCCGCGTGGAGGTGGTCGAGCGTCAGACCGGCCAGCTGCCGTGCCGTCGCCCGAGCCGGCGCCATCCCCTGCCGAAACCGCAGGCAGGCCACCTTCGCCCGGACGAACGCCCGGTACGCCACGTAGTGGTGGACCAGCGACGCCACCGGCAGCCCGCCGGTGAAATCGCCGTACCAGCCGAGGAAGCTCTCGGCCAGGTCGGGCGCGCCCAGGCGCTCCAGATCCATCGCCAGGAACGCCGCGTCGTCGACCCCGTCCACGTACCGCAGCGCGTCGTCGAACTCCAGGCAGTCCAGCACCCGAGGTCCGTCCGGCAGGCAGAAGATGTCGTCGGCCAGCAGGTCGCCGTGCCCGTCGACGACGAGGCCCGCCCGCGCCCGCGCGTTCAGCAGCGCACCGCGTCCGCCGACGTACCGTTCCACCAGCCGGGCGATCTCGGCCACCGTTCCGGGGTCCAGAACCTCGCCCACGAAGGGTTCGGCCCCGGCCAGGTTGTCCCGCCACCTGCGCAACAGCGCGCTGGGCCGGCCGGCGGCCGCGACCTTCGCACCGTGCGGAGCGCGGGCGTGGAAGGCCGCCAGCAGCCGGGCGAGTTCGCGCAGGTCGTGGCGTACGTCCGCACCCGCGGCGACCAGCGTGGACAGCCGGCGCGCGGACGGCATCCGGCGCATGACGAGTACCCAGTCCCGGGTCTCACCCGCGTCGTCCACGAGATGGCGAACCTCGAGGTAGACGTCCGGTGCGAGCCGCCGGTTCAGCTCCAGCTCCCGGCGGCACGCCTCCTCCCTGGCGCGCACCGTGGTGAAGTCGAGGAACCCGAGGTCGACCGGCTTCTTCACCTTGTACGCGCGGTCGCCGACGAACACCACCACCGCGGAATGACTCTCGGCCAGCGCGGCGGAGGCGAAGGCCGCACCTTCCCCGCCCGAAGCTTCGCCGGACGCTCCGGGCAATGCTCCGCCCAAGACGTCGCTCAGGTCTTCGCCGCCGAGACGACCTCGACGAAGTGCGTCACCTGGTCTTCGCTCAGATGGCGGCCGAGGTCCACCTCGCTGATCATGCCGACAAGCCGGTGGTTCTCGATCACCGGCAGGCGCCGGATGTGGTGTTCCTCCATCAGCCGGAGGACGTTGTCGATGTCGTCGTCGGCGCTCACCGTCAACGTGGATCCCTGCGCCAGTTCGCCCGCCGTCATCGACGCGGGGTCGCCACCGGCCGCCACGCACTTCACCACGATGTCCCGGTCGGTAAGAATCCCGTGCAGCCGGTCGTCGTCGCCACAGATCGGCAGCGCACCCACGTTCTGCTGGCGCATCCGGCGGGCGGCGTTCTGCAGGTTCTCGTGTTCGCCGACGCACTCCACTCCGGCGTGCATGATTTCCCGTGCGGTCGTCATCTCGAACCTCCTTGTTCGTCCGGCATCCCGAGTCCCTACGACCCTCGGCGTTCTTACATCCGCCGCGCGTACGGCCCTCCGCCGTTCGCACGACTCACCCGTCACTCCGCGCTGATCAGCCCGTAGTGGCCGTCGTATCGCCAGTACATGACCCGTCCCCGTCCACTCGCGGGGTCCAGGTAGAAGACGAACCGTTCGCCGCCCGCGTCCAGCCGTTCCCGCGCGGCCGCCTCGCTCAGGGGCGGTGGCTCCACCTCCGTCACCGCGGCGACCGCACCCCGCGCACCCCGCACGATCACGGCGTCGCGTCCGGTTTCCCGATCCGTGTACAGGTAGAAGTCGTGGTCGAGGACGTCCATCTCGTACGCCGCCTCCTCCGCCGTCAACGGCACCAGCGCGAACGTCTTGCGGCGCACGACGGTCCGGTCCTCGACCGGGCGCGGGAAGTGCGGCTCCGGGCGGCGGGGCTGGTCACCGTGCCGCCACTCGTGCTCGGCCACCTCACCGGTCCAACGGTGACGGGTGCGTTCCCGGTCCCGCAGGCGCACCAGCCTTCGACGCAGCCGGTCCTTCATCAGGTCGGCGGCCTCGAGGGCGTCGTGCCCACTGACCACGGCCCGGACGGGTACGCCGTCGACGTCCAGGCCCACCTCGAGCCGGACCGGCTGGTCCTGAGCGGGGTTCTGGGACACGACAATCACGACATGCGCGTACAGAGCACGCGCGCGGGTGGCCTCCAGGACGCTCTCGACCTTGCGGACGGCATACGCGGTGGCCTCGTCGGGTACCTCGCCGCGAACGGTCAGCTCGACCGGCGTCCCCTCCGCAGTTCCCGGTGCCGCCGTCGACCTGTGTGCTGATCTGGCCATCGGTCCCCCTCGGCTCGCGTCCGATCCCGCCCGCGTCCGGCTCGCGTCGGGCCCGCGTCCGGCTCGCGTCCAGCGTGCTGGTGGGGACCCGCATCGCCGAACCGTCTTCGGGCCCCCACCAGCACGCTCGCCGGTCCGCCGGGCGCAGGCCAGGGACGAAGGTCACCCAGCATCAATCGCGCCAACCGGCAACGGCACGAGGCGGCGGCTCGGCACGACCCCTCGGCGCGGCCCTCCGGGCATGGGCACCTCGGCGCGGGGCCGCGGGCCCTCCGGCACGGCCCTCCGGGCACGGGCCCTGGCACCTGCCCGGCACGGGCTCCCCGCGGCCCGGCGAAGCTTGTCGGCGCCTCGCCGACGGACTTTCGCCACTGTAATTTCCCGCCGTACGGGCATTGGATCGAACTCGATCCCCGATCATGGCCCGCGCCGCGGGGGGATGACCCGTTGACTTCGTGGTCGTCCCGAGGTTGAGGAGGCTGACGATGCTCTTCCGGAACCGGAAGGAGGCCGGCCGACAGCTCGCTGACCGGCTGATACCCCACAAAGCGCCCGACATGGTGGTTCTCGGGCTCCCCCGGGGCGGCGTACCGGTCGCGTTCGAGGTCGCACGGGCGCTCGACGCGCCGCTCGACGTCCTCGTCGTCCGCAAGCTCGGTGTGCCGTCCCAGCCGGAGCTCGCGATGGGCGCGATCGGCGAGGGCGGCGTGCGGTTCGTGGACGAGTCGCTGGTACGGAAGTCCGGCGTCCGGCCCGAAGAACTCCGGGCCGTGGAGAAGCGCGAACACGCCGAGCTCACCCGCCGCGCGCAGGCGTTCCGCGGCAACCGTCCGCAGACCCGGCTGGCGGGTCGCACGGTCATCGTCGTCGACGACGGGATCGCCACCGGGTCGACCGCCTGGGTCGCCTGCCAGGTGGCCCGCCAGCTCGGTGCGGCCCGCACGATACTGGCCGCCCCGGTCGCCTCGCCCCGCGCGGTCGAGTACCTGTCGATGGCCGCCGACGAAGTGGTCTGCCTTGACACCCCGGAGTCGTTCTACGCGATCGGGGAGTTCTACTCCGACTTCCGGCAGACGCCCGACAGCGAGGTCGTCGCGCTGCTGCACGAGGCCCAGGACGCAGCCGACGCAGCGCACTCGCAGCACACCGAACCCACGCAGCACGCGGAAGGCACGGAGCACGCGGAAGGCGCGGAGCGCGTGGACGAGGAGGTCACGATCCCGGCCGGTACGCAACGGCTCGCCGGTCATCTCACGCTGCCGGAGAACGCCACCGGGATGGTCGTGTTCGCCCACGGCAGTGGCAGCAGCCGGCACAGCCCGCGTAACCAGTTCGTCGCCTCCGCACTGAACGCCGCCGGCCTGGGCACGCTGTTGTTCGACCTGCTTTCCTCCGCGGAAGAAAGCGACCGCGCCAACGTCTTCGACATACCCCTGCTCGCCACGAGGCTGGTGGAAGTCACCAACTGGCTGCGCGAACACCCCGCGACGCGCGACCTGCCGATCGGCTACTTCGGCGCCAGTACCGGTGCGGCCGCGGCACTGTCCGCAGCAGCCGAGGTGGCCGACTCGACCAACGTCGCCGCGGTGGTCTCCCGTGGCGGCCGGCCCGACCTCGCCGCGTCCGACCTCGACCTCGTCCGGGCGCCGACGCTCCTGATCGTCGGCGGCCACGACCCCGTCGTCGTCGACCTCAACCTCGACGCCGCCCGCCGCCTGCACTGCGAGAAGTCCGTGCACGTCGTGCCCGGCGCCACGCACCTTTTCGAGGAACCCGGCACCCTCGAAGCCGTCGCGGACCAGGCCACCCGCTGGTTCACCAGCCACCTGCGCGCCAAGGCGTCGCACTGACCTGCCGCGATCACTGCCGCTGCCCGCTCCGGCTCAGGCGGGCGGGAGTTCCAGTGCCACCCGTGCGCCTCCGGCCGGCGACCGCCCGACCAGCAGGCGCCCGCCTGCCTCCTCCGCGTCGCGGCGGACCACGTCGAGGCCCAGCCCCGTGGAGCCGACTGCGAGTCCGGTCCGTCACCGACGCGTCGCCGACCACTCCGCTCCAGCCCGTACGGGAGGCCGGCGCGGACTGTGACCGCCACCCCGCGGATGACGAGCACGGCCGGATTTTCTTCCGCGGAAGAATCCGTCTCGGCCCGAAGCCACCGGAGGCGGCTTGCCGATGATCTCGTACCGGCGCGAGCTGCCGTGGATGGACGGCCGGCCTCCCGGATTCTTCCGCGGAAGAATCCGGGAGGCGCGTGGGCCCGCCACCTCTCGCGGCTCTTCGTGAGGAGTCTCCCGTCCCCGTCGGACTCCGGTCGGCATGTGTCCGGCCCCGTCGTACTCCGCACCGCAGCTCCGTTGTAGTCCGCACCGCATTCACTCTCGGCGCGAGGCGGCGCGGGGGTGAGACTCGCCGACCGGCCGGTTCGCCGAATCAGCGAGCCTGTCGGCGGCCAGGTCTACCATCGAACACATGAGCGATTGCACTTCCCCCACCTCGGCCTTCACCGCTGTGCCGAAGGACGCGCCCGCGTCGGCCTCCACTCCTGCGGCGCGGATCCCACACCCCGCGTCCCCTGACCAGGCCACTACAGGAGTAGGAGAGTCTCCGCCCGGCTCAGGTGGGGCCGGCTCAGGTACGCCCAGGTCGCTGGAAGGCTTGGAGGCCGAGATCTGCGACCTTGCGTCCAGGATCGCCATCGCCACCCACGAGTGGTTACGGCTGATCGTCGCCTTCGACCGGCGCGAGGGCTGGCGCACCTGCGGGTGCAGGTCGACCGCGCAGTGGCTGTCCTGGCGGTGCGGGATGAGCCTGTCCGCCGCCTACGAACACCTCCGCGTCGGCCGTGCCCTCGAAAACCTCCCGAAGGTCGCCGCGGAGTTCGCCGCCGGGCGCCTGTCCTACTCCAAGGTCCGCGCCCTGACCAGGATCGCCGACGCCGACCAACGCTCGTCCCAAGCCGATCGCCCTACCACCGGCGACAAGACCACGAATGCGGGCAAGACCAAGGGGGCGGGCACGAGCGAGACCGCGGACGAGACCGGCCGTCGAGCACAACATGCCGAACCCGAAGCGAACGGCGAGCCCGGCGCCACCACTCCAGCCAAACACCCCCCAGACACAGCAGGTACGAGCGATCAGGGACCGCAGGGACACGCAGACGCCGAGGACGACCACGGGTACGAGGACGACGAGGACGCCACGGCAGAAGACGCCGAGGCAGACGCCGAGGACGAACTGCTCAATCTCGCGCGCAGTGCCACCGCCTCCCAGCTCGACCGGATCGCCCGCGGCTGTGCGGCGGCTCGTTCCAAGGACCAGAACCTCCGCCGAGCTATGCGCCGCGGGGTCTGGTGGTACACCGACGACGACGGCTCGCTGGTCATCCGCGGAAGACTCGCCCCCGACGAAGGTGCAGTCGTCGTCGCCGCACTCGAAGCCGCACTCGACACCCTGCTCGCTCGGAAACCTGGGCCACCCGCGCCAACTACATCACCCGAGCCAGCCTCCCCTTCCGCAGAAGCGCCGGTCCAGGACCGCGACTCCGCGGGATCCGGCAACTCCACCAACCCCGCCCCGGGCGGCAGCGAACCCACGCCCCCTCCGAACTCGGATTCTTCCGCGGAAGAACCCCCGCCGGACCAGACCCCACCGAACGACCCACCACCAGACGGCACCCCGCGGGCCATCCCGCACCGCCACCGCGGGGCACTGGCCGCCGACGCCCTCGTCCTGATGGCCGAAACGCTGCTGACCAACACCCCGGCATTCCTCAACTCCGCCGACAAGTACCGCATCATCGTCCACCTGACCCCCGCAGCAGCCCCAGGCACGGCCACCGCACCGCACCACCCCGCATCCCTCGACGACGGCACCCCACTCCCACCCGAAACAACCGACCGGCTCGCCTGCGAAGCCACCGTCACCAACCTCCACCTCGGCCACGACGGACAGATCCACGGCCTGAGCGACCCCACCAGATTCCCCCGCACCGCCACCGCACGAGCCGTCCGAATCCGCGCACACCACACCTGCCAAGCCCCCAGCTGCACCACCCGCCGCGGACTCCAAATCCACCACGTACGCCACTGGAGCCACGGCGGCCCAACCAGCCTGAACAACCTCATCCTCATCTGCCGCTACCACCACTGGCTCGCCCACGAAGGCAACCACACCTTCACCGCCCACCCCGACGGGACCTTCACCTTCCACCGACCCGACGGCACCGAAATCCCCGCCACACCCCCACTACCCGGCCCCACCAAAAGACCAGCCCACACCACCACCGACCACGACCACGACCACGCGGCCCGATCCGCGCTCCACCCCTGGATCAACCCACACCAACCACTCGACCAAGACGCCCTCACCCCACCCTGGTGGTCCGGTGACCCCCTCGACCTCCACTACGCCATCAGCGTCATCCTCGACACCCAAGCCGCACCGAACTGACGCCGCCGGCCGCCTGGTCACCCGACACACCCGTCCCTACCCGCAGATTCCGACGCACCGCAGATGCCGGCTCACCCGCAGGTCTCCGGTCACTCGTAGATCTCGAGTTCGACGATGCGGGAGTACGTCGCGTCGTTCGAGGCAAGGGCAAGGATCCGCACCGCGGTCGTGGAGACGGGATCGAAGGTCGAGCTGACCATGGCGACGGTGTTTCCGCGCACGCTGGCGACCGTACGCCAGTCGCCACTACCCGCGTTGGCACCGGCATCCCAGACCTGCACGTCCCAGTCCCGCAGCGCGTTCCGGTCGGCCGGATAGCGAGCGGTGCCCAGCGAGTACAGGTCCACCCGGCTCACCTGGTGCGGTTGGGTGAACGTCGCCGCCAGCCAGTCGGGGAAGATCAGCCTGGTGGCGTCGTTCCACCCGGTCGCGACCAGCCAGTCCTCGGGGTTGTTGTCGCCGTCGATGGCGCCGCACGCCGGGAAGTTCGCGTGGGACGATGACGCACTCACCGTCGCCGACAGCGCGAGATTGGCACCGGGACCGCTCGGTGGGGCCTTCACCACCACAGGGACGGAGATCTGGGGACCGCGGCCTGTCCGGCCCGCCCGAATGGTGACCTTGGCGTCGGAATCGACGCTGCCCAACGGCGCGGACACCTGCACCGGTGTGTGCAGCGTGTATCCCACCGGCAGGTAACTGGAGATGACGTCGGGCGTGACCCTGAGCGGAGCCTCCGCGGTGAGCAGGACATCGGCGTACGTCGGCTGCGAGGAGTCGTTGCGTACGGCGACGTCGACCTTCCGCCCTCCGCAGGGTGCGGCCAACACGTTCAGGGTGGTCGGCGTCGCTGTCAAGGTGAGGTTGTCACCGGCCCGTGCGTTGCCCGCACCCGCGGAAGCCACGGCGGGCGAGCCGATGGCCGCAGTCAACCCCGCGACTCCGGCAATCGCAGCCAGGACGAGCCCCGCCGGATGACCAAACCGCAACCACCGAACGCCGGGCGGTGTTCCGGGTCGCTTCCCTCCGGTCACGTCGACCACCTTCCTACTTGTCCGGCGGGTTCCGCAGCGGCTCGGGCGGCTGGATGTTCTCCGAGTAGCGAACGCCCAGTGTCGGGTTGTCGGCCACCGGCTGCAGGCCGGGGTGACCGTCCTCGGTGACGAAGCTCGCCCTGGTCTGCACGGGTGCGCCGGGCTGCCGGATGTAGGGCACCACCCGGTAGTCCGACCGCAGCTCCTGCTGGTCGAGGTCGAACCGGACGTACCCACGCAGGGCGCTGTAGAACTTCACGTGCTGGTTGGCCAGGAAGGGTTCGGCGAACTCGTCGCGGTCGGCGCCGTCCTGCCCGGAGCTGACCGAGGTTCCGATGAACTCCGTGGCCACCGTCGCCGAGGCCGGGTCGTCGAAGTTCGCCTTCACCTCCGCGGCCATGGCGCGGTGGATGTCGCCGGAAAGGATCACCGGGTTGGTGACCTGGCGCTCGGTCAGGCCGTGCACCACCCGGTCCCGTGCGGGCTTGTAGCCGTCCCACAGGTCCATGCTGAACGCCCCACCCGGGTCGGTGGTGAAGTCCAGCTGCGACAGCATGATCTGCTGCGCGATCACGTTCCAGCGTGCCCGGGAGGCGCCGAGACCGTCCAGCAGCCATGCTTCCTGCTCGGCGCCGAGCAGCGTCCGCGAAGGGTCCAGGCGTTCGGCGCAGTCGGTCTTCAGGCCGTCGCCACAGGCCTGGTCGGAGCGGTACTGCCGGGTGTCGAGGACGCTGAACTCCGCCAGCTGCCCGAAGGTGAACCGGCGGTACAACGCGGTGTCCGGGCCGACCGGTTGCTGCGGCAACCGCAACGGCATGTGCTCCCAGTAGGCGCGATAGGCGTTCGCCCGGCGTACCAGGAAGTCGGCCGGTGGCGCGCTGGGGTGGTTGAGGTTCGCGTAGTTGTTGACCACCTCATGGTCGTCCCAGGTGACGATCCAGGGAGCCGACGCGTGCGCTGCCTGCAGGTCGGGATCCAGCTTGTAGAGCGCGTACCGGTCTCGGTAGTCGCTGAGCGACACGGTGACCCTGTTGTACTTGTCCGGCAGCGCGGGATAGCCGGCGCGCCCGCCGTTGGTCTGGACGCTGTACTCGTAGATGTAGTCGCCCAGGTGGAAGACGACGTCGAGCTCCTCGTCGGCGAGATGCTTGTACGCGGTGTAGTAGCCGTCGAACCAGGCCGCGCACGAGACCGCCGCGAACCGAAGCCGGTCGGGGTTCGCGCTCGGGGCCGGGGCCGTTCGAGTCCTGCCGACCGGAGAGATCCGCGGGCCGGTACGGAAGCGGTAGAAGTACTCCCGGCCCGGTTGCAGGCCGTCCACGTCGACGTGCACCGTGTGGACGTACTCCGGCAACGCGAGGGCTGTTCCCTCCCGCACGATCTTCCGGAACGCCTCGTCCTCGGCGACCTGCCAGTCCACCGCGTACCGCGTCGGCCGCATGCCACCAAAGGAGTCCATCGGATCCGGTGCCAGCCGGGTCCAGATCACCACCGCGTTCGGCAGCGGGTCACCGGACGCGACCCCGAGGGTGAACGGATCGGTGCGGAACGACGGCGCCGCGCTGGCGTGCGTCGCCGTAGGGTCGACCATCGCGAACGCCAGACCGAACGCGCTGATCCCACTCAGCCGGACGAACTCACGGCGGTCCCAGAGCGAGCGTTCCTCGCGTTCCCAAAGACGTCGTAGGTTGACCAATGCCATCCCCCCGAGACCGCACGAATGGTCGCCGGCAGCGAAAAGAAGAGCCACCACAAACCAGCATCAAAGCGTTCGTGGAAAGCGCTGTACCCACATCAGAAGAACAGGAAACGAACAAAGCCGCCGAACACGAGCGTTCCGGACACGACCGGTCAGTGACTCGGACGGTAGTCCAGGGTGCGGCCCGCAACCAGTTCCGCCGTCCTGCTCCGGCCACTCGTGGACGCGCCGCTCTGGTCGCGGCGTCAGGCGTGACGGCTCGGGGAGCGGGGGCAGCGGGTCAGGAACTGACGTCAGGCGTCAGCGCCTGGACGTCAGGGAATCAGGCGTAGATCTGGAGTTCGATGATGCGGGAGTACGCGTGGTCGTTGGAGTTGCGGGCGACGATGCGGACCGCCGTCGTCGTGACGGGCGTGAACGTCGAGGTGACCGCACCCCTGGTGTTGTCGCGCACGGTGGCGACCGTCCGCCAGGCGTTGTCGACGAGCACCTGCACGTCCCAGTCACGCAGCCCTTCTGCGCAGCCGGGTACTTGGTGGAGTTCAGCGTGCGCAGGAACCAGTCGGCGGAGATGGTGTTGCCGTCCAGTGCACCGCACGGGGTCCAGTCCCGGTAGTCGCTCAGGTACGTGGCGAGCTGGAAACCGTCGTCCTGCCATGGGCACGAACGCGACGCCACACCTCGACAAGACTCCGAACGTCCCGGGCTGACAACCTTCGCACCGGTTCGTTACCAAGCCGAAACCCCTGCCCCTATTGGGCAAACCGGTCGTCGGCCCGCTGGGGCTTCCGGTCTGTCCGGGCGAACTGGCGAAGCTTGGCGAAGAAGTCCTCGAACAGGAAGCGGGAGTCGATCGTCTCGTAGACCCGGATCGGGCGGTGGGTCCTGCCCAGGTCGTAGCTGCCGTCTGCGCGGAAGGTCGGCGCGGGACGCTCGACGATGCGGCCGCAGTTCTCGTTCAGCAGAACACCGATCGCCGGTGAGTCGCCCAGGGAGCGGTACTCCATCGGGCCGCGCACGTGGGCGGAGTTCCACTCGACCAGTTGGCGTACGAGATAGTCACCGAGCTCGCCGCACGGCGCCACCTTCTCGTCCAGCTCGGCGTAGCTCACCGCGGTCATGACGTACGTCGACCGGGGAATCTGCCACACCGGGAGCGCGGAGGCGAAGACGACGTTGGCGGCGACGATGTCGTTGGCCAGGTTGAACTCCGGGCGACCGGCGGCCGGCTCCGGCCCGTAGGAGGGCCCGCCGATCCAGACCACGGTGACGTCCCGTTCGGCGATCCGCGGCTCGGCCAGCAACGCGGCGGCCATGTCGGTCAGCGGCCCGAAGAACGCGACGTACAGCGGGCCGTCGTCCTCGCGCATCGCCTCCTCGACGATCAGGTCCGCACCCGGCGAGGGAACCGGCGTCAGCTCGTCCGGCAGCGCGTAGGGCGCGCCGTTCTCGACTCTGACCTTGCCGGTGAGATCCATCAACCGCAGCAGGAGGTCCACCTCGTCGCGGCTGTCCAGCATGCTGCGTTCGCTACGGCCGGGACGCATGCCGAAGTGTGCGGCGACGATGCCCCGGACGTCGAGGCTGGGTGACAGGAGGCCGTGCACGATCGCGAACTGGTCGTCCGCCTCGTTCTTCGCGTCGGTGTCGATGATCACCCGGCGCTGGCGCGGGAGGGTACGCGTGTGCACGGGAAGCATGGGGGCGAGCGTAGGCCCGCCCCGGGCGCACCTCCAGAGCCACGACCGGCTCCGGCTGTCGGACCGTGGCCGGCCCGCGGCCGCCCGCTGAGGCTGCTACCGGCTCCGGCGCTTCCTCCGGCTATCGGCTCCCGGCGGAGGAGCGGGCGGCGGACTGCGCCCGGCGCCACACCTCGCGGTAGGCCTCCAGTCCGTCGGGGCACAGCGGGCCGTCGGGACCGGCGGTGATGGCGACGCGTTCGGGCACCGTCCCCCACACCGTGATGTCGGACTCCGCCCACGACCCGAGCGCGTCCTGGTAGCTGCGGGTGTAGGTGCGGGCCGAACAGACCACCAGGCCGGTGGGGGTCTCGGGGGGTACGACCTCGAGCACCGCCTCCACCCGGGACATCTCGATACCGCCCACCCGGGTCGGGATCACCACGACGTGTGCCTTGCCGAGTGCCTTGTTGAGCAGGCGCTCGTGTGCCGGAGGTGTGTCGACCACCACGACGTCGTCGGCGCCGGCGCGGTCCAGGGCCTTGCCGAGCAGGCGCTCGGTCGGCGCCTCCACGACGGAGACCTTCAGCAGCCGCTCGTCGGCGGCGTACTCGATCCACTCGGCCGCGCTGGCCTGCGGGTCGGCGTCGACAAGGGTGACCGAACGCCGGCCGGAGGCCGCGAGCGCGGCGAGGTAGACGGACGTGGTCGTCTTGCCGACCCCGCCCTTCAGTGCGGCTGAAACCACGATCACCTGACCGACGCTACCCCGCCGAGGGCCCGCGACACGAGACCCGCGCCGATCCGTGTCCGAGACCCGGATCGCCGGCGATCCGAGACGCGGACCGCCGGCCGGTGCGAGACCCGAACCGCCGACGGTGTGAGACCCGGGCCGCTGGCCGGTCCCGGAACGCTCCGCCGGCGCCGTCCCGGGTGGCCGGTAGCGTCGCGCCTCGAGGCTACCGAGAGTGGGAGACGATGCGGGAGACGCGGACCGACGTACTGGTGGTGGGCGGTGGCCTGGGCGGGGTCGCGGCCGCGCTGACCGGGCTGCGGCTGGGCCGGCACGTGGTGCTCACCGAGGAGAGCGGCTGGCTGGGCGGTCAGCTGACCAGCCAGGCGGTGCCGCCGGACGAGCACCCGTGGATCGAGAGCCGGTACGCCTCACCCAGCTACCGTGACCTGCGCCGGCGGATCCGCGACTTCTACCGGCGCAACCTGCCGTTGACGAAGGAGGCGGCCGACGACCCGTTGCTCAACCCGGGCAAGGGTTCGGTGAGCCCGTTGTGCGCCGAACCCGCGGCTGCCGTCGCCGCGATCCACGAGGTGCTGGCGCCCTACCTGACGGCCGGTCGGCTGACCGTCCTGCTGCACCACGCGCCGGTGACGGTGCACGGGCGGGGCGACTCGGTGGAGGCGGTGACGCTGCGCACCCTCGAAGGTGGCGGTGGCGGTGGCGGTGGCGGTGGCGAGGTGACGGTGACCGCCGCGTACGTCGTGGACGCCACCGAGCTCGGCGACCTGCTCGCGCTCGGCGACGTGGAGCATGTCGTGGGGGCGGAGGGGCAGGACCAGACCGGCGAGCCACACGCACCGGCCACCGCGGACCCGCTCGACCAGCAGGCGATCACCTGGTGCTTCGCCGTCGAGCACCGGCCCGGCGAGGACCACACGGTGGCTCCGCCGGCGAGCTACGAGCACTGGCGTACGCACGTGGCACCGTTCTGGCCGGGCCCGCAGCTGTCCTGGACCGACGTCGCCCCGGAGACGCTCGAACCCCGCCACCGCCCGATCTTCGTCGGCGACTCCGACGCCGACCGCTCCCCCGACTTCTGGCACTACCGCCGGATCGTCGCCCGTACGAACTACCGCCGGGACAAGGCGTCGATCGACTCCGACGTGACGCTGGTCAACTGGCCGCAGAACGACTACTGGGAGACTCCGCTGCTCGGCGTTTCCCAGGCCGACCGGGAACGCGCCCTGCGGGAGAGCCGCGAGCTGTCCCTGTCGTTTCTGCACTGGATGCAGACGAGCGCTCCGCGCGAGGACGGCGGCGAGGGGTACCCGGGCCTGCGCCTGCGACCGGACATCACGGGCACGGCCGACGGGTTGGCGATGCGGCCCTACGTCCGGGAGTCCCGCCGGATCCGCGCGGAGTTCACGGTCACCGAGCTACACGTCGGGGTGGAGGCCGCCGGCCCGGACGGGCCGGTGCAGTTCGACGACTCCGTGGGGCTCGGCAACTACCGGATCGACCTGCACCCGAGCACGGCCGGGCGTACGTACGTCGACATCGACTCCTACCCATTCCAGATCCCGCTCGGCGCGCTCGTCCCGGTCCGGATCGACAACCTGCTGCCCGCGAACAAGAACATTGGCTCCACCCACATCACCAACGGCTGCTACCGGCTGCATCCGGTGGAGTGGGCCATCGGCGAGGCGGTCGGTGCCCTGGTGGCGTACTGCCTGGACGGCGGCCGGCGGCCTCGCGAGGTGTACGCCGAACCCGTCCGGCGAGGCGACTACCAGCGCCTGCTGGCCGACGGGCTCGGCATCGAGCTGGCCTGGCCGCGCGAGATCCGCACCCTGTCCACCAGCCGGCGCCCGGCGTACCCCCAGCTGGTCGAGTAGGAAGCCAGGCGCTGGGGAGCCGGTTGAGTAGGAAGCTCAGGACTCCGTCATCCGCCGCATGCGTTCCATGATGTCGGTGATCTCCTGGCCCATGTGCTCGGTGTCCCGGAGGATCTCGTCCATCGTCTGCTCGAACGCCGGTAGCTGTTCGGCGATCTCGCGCGGGTCGGGAGCACCGTCGGCGAACGCCTCGTCGACCAGTCCGGAGATCTGCCGCTGCACGTCGTCACGGGCCTGGTTGACCAACCGGGTGATCTCTTCGGCGAGGTCCTGCGAACCCATCCGCATGGCGCGCGGGTCGATGCTCAGCCCCTGGACGCCGTTGGCCTCGGAGTAGGACACGGCAATGCGGTCGTCGTCACTGCTGGCGGAGCCGACGGCCTCCCGGACCCGGCGCTGGAGCTCCTCCGCCCTGGCCATGCGTTCGCGCTGCGCACGCATGATCTGCTCGGGGTCCTGGAAGAGGTCCGCCAGCTCGAAGTGTCCCGACATTCGCACCCATCCCTTGATCTTTGACCTCGGTGAGTTCAGACCCCAGTGAGTACGGCGAGTTGCTTGCGCTTGAGCTTCTCCACCAGGTCGCCCGCGGCCCTGATCGCCGCGTCCCCCATGTCCTTGTACCCCTCGCCGTTGCCGAGCCGGATCGAGTCGCTGACTCCGGCCTCGAGCGTACGCAGTGCGACGAGCGCGGCGTGCGCCTGACCGACGCGGAGCATGATCTCGTCCATCAGCCGGATGATCCGGGGCAGCATGCGGGCGATCACCTGGCCCGCGTTGCGGATGGAGACCGCGACCCCCTGGCCGAACGGAATGGCCATCGCGATCCAGAACGCCGCGGCCATGATGGCCAGTATCCCGGCCAGGACGCAGGAGATCGCCATCTGCGCGAACCGCAGCGACCCCACGACGGCGGTGAGGGCGGCGGTCTCCCAGGCCAGGCAGTAGGTGTTCTGCACGCTGTCACGGTGCTTGCGGAGGCGTTCGCTGTAGGCAGCCTGGTCGTTGGCCTGCCAGACCTCGGGGGTGATGCTGTAGTACAGGCCGTTGAGATCCTCGAGGTATCGCTTCCCGGCCGAGCCCGACTCGTGGATCCGCGAGCAGGCCTGCAGCATCTTGCCGGTGTCGGTGACGATCAGCTTCAGCCGCACGGGCACGCTGGTGAGGACCCCGCCAGTGACGGTGAGGGTCTGCCCGCCCAGCGACACCGAACGGTTCAGCTTCCACTTCTGGCCCACCCGCTGGAGCTGTTTGAGGAGGATGCCGCTCTTGTCGGCGGGGATCGGCAGCAGCAGCTCCGGCCACACCGAGCAGGCGACGATCGAGGACATGAAGGCGGTCTTCCCCAGCGTCTCGCCGGAGGAGAAGGCGCCGGCCATGGAATCGTAGGCGTTGGCCATCAGCGGATCGTGTTCCTCTCCTCGGTCGTGTGCCAGTGCTCGGCGATCTTCTGCGCCGCCTGGTCCAGCTTCCCGGCGTCGGTCAGCTTGGTGTCCCAGGCCTGCTCTGCGTATTCGGAGGCGAAGAAGAAGGCCAGCACCACGAGAAGGCCGCCGCCCTGCCCGGCGCCCATCATCAGGTCCTGCGCCTCACCGGCGAGTCGCTTCGCCGACGGCACGGCGTCGCCCGCGGTACGGTCGATGTCGCGTCCGAGTCCCCTGATGTATGCCCGGTCGATGACCTTCGGCTCTCCCACGGGAGAGGAGTCTAGGGCGGCGCGGCGACCGCCCGCCGGGATGCCCGGACGATCTGTGGACAACCACGGGACGCGGGTGGCCGCCACGGTGCGTGGAGCCTCCAGTCAGGCTGTTCGTTTCCGGACATGCCCTACGGTGAGCCCGTGGATTACACGTTGCTCCAGGCCCACAACACCACACCGGGGGACGTCGAGGACGCCATCAGGCTGCTCGCCCCCCACTGGGCCGGCGGTACGGCCGTCGACCACTCCGACTTCTGGGTGACGGTCCCGACGACGGAGACCGCGGCGCGCGCACTCGCCCCGCGACTGGCCTCCCTGATCGGGGACGACGTGGTGACGACGACCGTCGCCGGCGACGAGTGCCGGATGGCGCTGGACCGTCCGGGCGGTGACCGGACCGTCGGCCCGGTCGACGGACGCGACACCGGCGCGGCTACCGAGCTGGCGGGTGCACTGCGCGGACGGAAGGCCGAGGAGTTCGCGGCAGCGCTGGCGACGGACCTGCCGGCGGCCGAGCGGCACCGGTCCGCCGCCCGGGCGCTCGGGTTGCCGGTCCCCGACCTGTCCGGCCTGCGTCAGCACGCCGGGCTCCTGGTGGTGTGGGCGGCCGCGGGCACCGTACGATCCCGCCTCCCGGTGGACGGGCACGGAGCGCACGTCGTTCCTCTCGGGTCGAACGCCTGCCTCGTGGTGCCGGACGGTTCGGGGTGGTCGACGGACCCGCGTACCCACGGCCGCGCGTTCACCAGGACCGCGGGCACCCCGCTCCCTGTGGTGGGGATCGACTGGGGCACCAACCCGGCGATGTGGGTGTCGAGCGGGCCGGAGGATTCGACGCTGGACCTGGCCGCACCGAGCCGGGGTCAGGTCGCGGCGGCCGCAGCGGCTGTCGCCCGAGTGGCCGGGCGACCTGAACTGGAGACGAAGGTGGCCGCCGCGCTCGACCCGGCCGCCGACGTCAGCGCGGGTCGGCGCGCCGCCGACCTGCTCGGCGTCCTCGGCGCGGGCGACGTGCCGGCCGGCGCGTCGGCCGGCGACCTGGCGTCCTGGGCGGCCGAGCGTGACGGCGGCACCCACGTCGCCGCCCAGCCGGGCCGGGCGGTGGCGCTTCGCCACGATGACCCCGCGGCGGTGGCACCGGCCTTCCGGCAACGCCGAAACCTGCGGCGCGTACGCAACGCCGCGGGCATTCTGGAGCTGGTCGGCTGGGTCGGCATCGTGATCTTCGTGACGCAGGGCCCGATCGTGTGGGCCGCCCCTACGATCGTGGCGATCGGACTGCTGGAACTCCTGCGCAGATACCTCAAGCGCCGGCTTCCACCGCCGGAGTCCCGCCGGTAGCTCGACGAAGATCTCGACGGAAGTCTCAACGGAGGCAGAGATGGCCGACCAGGACGACGTACGCCGGATCGCGCTCGCGCTGCCGGACACCTCCGAGGGCGAGGACCGCTTCGGGTTCTCCGTACGAAACAAGGGCAAGGACCGCGGGTTCGCCTGGGTGTGGATGGAGCGCGTCCACCCCAAGAAGGCCCGGGTGCCGCAGCCGGAGGTGCTGGCGGTGCGGGTGGCGAACGACGGCGAGAAGCAGGCGCTGCTCGCCTCCGACAGCGAGAAGTTCTTCACCGAGCCGCACTACAACGGGTACCCGGCCGTGCTCGTCCGGCTGGCCAACGTACCGGTCGACGAGCTCGAGGAGTTGCTCACCGACGCGTGGCGCTGCCAGGCTCCACGTCAACTGGTGAAGGAGTTCGACGAGGCCCGCGGCTAGGGCGTGTCCTGCGGATCAGGCGGCGAAAGTGAGCGGGCCATCCGCGCTCGGCTGGCAAGGCGGAGGAGGAGCGCGTAGCGGTGTTCTACGCGCGACGACGACAACGCGGCCAGGCGGGTGCGGGGGCACGCGAGCCGGCGCAAGATCCGCAGGAAACGCCCTAGCAGCCGGGTGGTTGGTTCCTGGGGTCGGGACCCGTCCCGCGGATCACGCCCTTTCACCCGATCGGGGTGAGGCGCAGTGCCCCTTGCGATGTCTTGTGGGGTCTGTGGGGGGCGGCAGACATCCGTTTTGGGCCGCCCGGTCTGTCAGGAAGGAAACGCCATGACGGCACAGACACCTGAAGGAACCTTGGGAGCCTTTTCGCATGGGGAACACCCGATCTTCGCGCAACTGGCCAAGATGAGTGTCGACACGTTGCCCAATTCCGAACTCGACCCGCGCACGTACCACATCGTCAGACTTGCCGCACTGATCGCGATGGACGCCGCACCCGCGTCGTACCTCGCCAACCTCGCGGTCGCCCGGGAAGCAGGGCTGACGGTACAGGACGCGCAGGGCGTCTGCGTCGCCATCGCACCCATCGTCGGCAGCTCGCGCGTCGTCGATGCCGCGGGCAACGTCCTGCGTGCGTTCGGACTGGCAGAGCTCGCCGCGGAGTACGTCGCCGAGGAGGACGTCACCGAGGAAGGCGCCATTGAGGAAGGCGTGCGGGCCGAAGGTTCCGAAGAGGGCACCAGAGAAGGAACCGGTGCGGGAACCGGGGAAGGCATGCGCGAAGGAGCCGGAGGAGGCGCGGCAGGTGCGGTCGCGGGTGGAGCGGCAGGCGCAGGTGCCGCGACCGCGATACCGGGGCAGCGCCGCGAGGAGGCCGCCACCGAACTCGGAGAGGACAAGATCGGCGAGGACCGGATCGAGGAAGGCCGGCTCGAGGAGAGCAGGATCGAACAGGAGAGTGCGGAACGAGTCCCGGAAGGACGCGGGCCGGCCGGGTACGCCGAAACCACGACCGAGGAGCGGTTCGTCGAGGGCTCCGGCGCGGGTGGTGGTGCCGCGATGTACGAAGAGTCCAGGGAGGAACGCTTCGCCGGCGGACCCGAGAGCGCACAGGGTGCGTCGGGCGTCACCGGCGCCCGCGAGGCCGCTGAAGGACGCGCCGAGCAGGGTCGCGAAGAGCGCGGCGGACAGGGAGCAGGCGGACAGAAGGCAGATGAACCGGGAACCGGGGAGAAGCAGGGCTTCGGCGAACAGGTGCAGGGTGCCAAGGAGAAGGCACAGGGCGCCAAGGAGAAGTTGACAGGCGAAGGCGAGAAGGAGGAGACCATCGAGGAGAAGCTGCGCGGAAAGGTCAGCGGCTGGATGAAGCGCGACCAGTAGACCGCTCGGCAGGTCCGTCCAGCACGCCCGTAGATCCTGCAGGTTATGCATATCGTGCAGTCCGTCTGGCAGACCCTTCACCTGTCGGCTGTACATCACCGGGCGCCGCGTCAAGACCTACTTGACGCGGCGCCCGGTCGTGTTCGTATCGGCGGGTCCTGCCGGGTGGTTGGTAGGCGCCGTCGTCAGGCGAGCAGGTCTCGCTGCCGTTCCAGGAAGGACCGCTCGGCGTGGTTGCCGCTGCGGGCGATGGCCGCGTCGTACGCGCGTACCGCCTCCTCGTCCCGGCCGAGTCGACTCAGCAGCTCGGCCCGGATGGCGTGGAACAGGTAGTAGCCGTCCAGGTCCAGCTCGTCGACCAGCGCAAGCCCTGCCTGTGCCCCCTCGACCTCCGCGACGGCGACCGCTCGGTTGAGCGCGGCGACCGGGTTCGGGCC
Organism: Actinopolymorpha sp. NPDC004070; assembly: GCF_040610475.1. Taxonomy (NCBI): domain Bacteria; kingdom Bacillati; phylum Actinomycetota; class Actinomycetes; order Propionibacteriales; family Actinopolymorphaceae; genus Actinopolymorpha; species Actinopolymorpha sp. NPDC004070. Next base: position 111,535 of record NZ_JBEXMJ010000011.1, read on the forward strand.
GTGTGCCAGCAACTGGTCGTACAGCGCGACGACCTGCGCCCAGTCCGTCTCCGCGGCGGTGGGCGCGTCGCTGTGCACGGCGTTGATCGCCGCCTGGATCTGGTACGGCCCCGGCCGGCCGCGGCGCAGGCACCGTCGTACGAGCGTCTGACCTTCCTGGACCAGCGCCCGGTCCCACAGCGAGCGGTCCTGGTCCGCCAGCCGGATCAGGTCGCCGTCCACACTCGCCCGCGCCGGCCGCCGCGACTCCACCAGCAGCATCAGCGCCAGCAGGCCGAGCACCTCCGGTTCGTCCGGCATGAGGCCGGCGAGGACGCGCCCCAGCCGGATCGCTTCCGCACAGAGCTCCGCCCGGACGAGTTGCTCCCCGCCACTCGCGGCGTACCCCTCGTTGAAGATCAGGTAGATGACCGCCAGCACCGCCCGCACGCGGTCGGGAAGGTCGGCCTCGTTCGGCACGCGATACGGGATCCCGGCGTCGCGGATCTTGCCCTTCGCCCGCACCAGGCGCTGCGCCATGGTGGGCTCGGGCACCAGGAACGCCCGGGCGATCTCGGCCGTGGTGAGGCCACCCAGCAGCCGCAGCGTGAGCGCCACCCGGGCGGCGGGCGCGAGCGCCGGGTGGCAGCAGGTGAAGATGAGGCGCAGCCGATCGTCGCGCACGGCGCCCTCCTCCAGCGGTTCGTCGGCCGCGTGCAGCAGGGCGGCGTGGGCGTGCCGGTCCGCGCGGGACGCCTCCCGCCGGAGCCGGTCGATCGCGCGGTTGCGGGCGGTGGTGATGATCCACCCGGCCGGGCTCGGCGGAAATCCGGCGTCGGGCCAGCGTTCCACCGCGGCGGCGAACGCGTCCTGCACCGACTCCTCGGCGAGTTCGATGTCACCGAGGACGCGCACCAGCACCGCGACGGCGCGGCCGTACTCCGCGCGGAAGACGCGTTCGATGTCCGCCGTGCTGACCGTCGGCACGACTCGCGAGACCCGGGATCCAGGGGACCTAGAGGTGGTCGCCCGGCTCACCCTGGAACGGGCGGACCTCGATCGGCAGCCGGGCCGCCCTGGCCAGCCTGCGCCCCCATTCCAGGGCCTCGTCAAGGTCCGCAGCGGCGATGATCGACAGGCCGCCGACGTGCTCCTTGCCCTCGACGTACGGGCCGTCGGTGGTGAGCAGATCGCCGTCGTCGTACCGGACCACGGTAGCCGTGGTGGGCTCGTGCAGGCCGCCGGCGAAGACCCATGCGCCCGCCTCGCGGAGTTCGTCGTTGAACCTCGCGACGTCGGCCATGATCGGCTCGATGATCTCCGGCGGAGGCGGTCCGCCGTCGGGCTGCTGGATGCTGAGCAGGTAGTGCTTCGTCACGGTGTCCTCCGAGCTCTCTCGTGCGGTCTCCCCGGCCGGGACGCTCCTTGGTCAGTCCCTGGCCCGGTCAGTCTCGGTGCCGGTCACTCTCCACACGAACGCGACCCGCCCGCATCGACACCCGCTCCCGACCGTTTTCCGCCGAGCGGGAGGCGAAGTAGCCGCATCCGAGGATCAGCACGCATCCCAGCAACTGCGCCACGGTGGGGCGTTCGTGCAGGACCAGCGCGCCCAGCGCCACCGCGCCCACGGGGGTGAACAGCAGCAGGATCGCCCCGAGATGGCTGGGCAGCCGCGGGGAGGCCAGCGCCACCAGCAGCCAGCCGATCACCTGCCCGAACACCGACACGAGCGCCAGCCAGCCGATCGCGGACCAGCCCGGCGAGAGGTCCACGCCGTGCCAGACGGCACCGAGCGCGAGCGAGACGACCGCGGCGGTGGCGATGACGTCGCCGTACGCCGCGACCACCGGGCCGCCGTGACCTCCGCGCCGGAGCAGGAACAGGTAACCCGAGTAGCACAGCGCCGCCAGCCCGGCATGCACCGCGCCGGCGACCGGCCGGCTGCCGGCCGCCCCGCCGTCGAGGACACCGGCCGTCAGCGCCACTCCCGCCAGCAGCAGTGGGAGCACCACGAGGAACCGCGAGGTGACGCGCCCGCGGTCGACGATCCAGGCGAGGAGTGGTACGAACACGACCTGCAGGTTGACCAGCACGGTCGACAGACCCGCGCCGACCTCGGCGATCGCCTGCGTCCACAACAGCATGTCGCCCGCGAACATCACCCCCGCCACCACGGCGAGCAGGTGCAGTCGCGGCGACAGCGCACCAGAGCGCCGGCGTTCCAGCGCGACCAGCGGGGCGAGCAGGGGCAGTGCGAGCAGGCACCGGTAGAACGACGCGGTGCCGGGTGACGTGCGGGACAGGTCGATCAGGACGGCCGAGCCGGAGACGCCGAGCGCGCCGACGGCCAGAACCGGCGCCGGATGACGTCCCAGCCAGGTCCCGTTCTGCCCTGTGGCGTTCTGCGCCGTAGCGTCCGCCGCGTCACCCATCACGTCGCCTCCCGCCTGTGCAGGCGTCGTTTCGCGTCGTCCGGCGGGCCGCGAGCCGGCGTGCGATGCCCGCGGTCCACGTGCCCCGGCGACCCACGATAGGTGTCCGACCTGACTGGTACGTTCCCCCACATGTCGCGGCTGACCGTGGACCCGTCGGGCACTCACCTGCGTCTCGGCGAGGCGTTCTTTCCGCTGATCATGGACACGGCGTGGAGCAGCTTCGCCGACCCGAGCGAGGAGGAGTGGCGCAGCTACCTCGCCACCCGCCGCCGGCAGGGTTTCACCTGCGTGGCCGTGTCGGTGCTGCCGATCCTGCACGACCGGGACGAGCGCGCCGGCTCGCGCGACCCCTTCGCCCTCGACGCGGTCGGGCACCCCGACTTCGACCGGCCCGACGAGGGCTACTTCGCCCAGGCGCGGGAGTTCACCCGGATCGCGCACGAGGAATACGACCTGCGGCTGCTGCTCGTCGTGTTGTGGAACAACTACGTTCCCGGCACCTGGGCGGCGGCCCGCACGCCGTACGCCGTGATGGCCGACAAGCACCGGCGTGCGTACGTCGAACGCGTGGCCCGCACGTTCGGCGACCTGGAGCCGATCTTCGCCGTCGGCGGCGACGACAACTACCGCGTCCCGGAGGCGAACGCGGCCTACCTCGAGGCGGCCGCCCAGCTGCGTGACGTCGCGCCGAGCTGCCTGCTCACCACGCACTCGGCCCCGCATGCCGACCTGCCGGACGACCTCGCCGGCGCGCTGGACTTCTTCTGCCACCAGTCCGGTCACGACGCACGCAACGTCGACCTGACGTGGCAGCAGGCCGCTCCGTACCTCGCCCGGTCTCCGCGGAAGCCGCTGCTGGCGGCCGAACCTGCGTACGAACAACACGGCAGGGTCAACGGTCACGGTCGGTGGACTCGCGACGACGTGCGCCGAGCGAGCTGGACGAGCGTGCTGGCGGGCGCGGCCGCCGGGATCGGGTACGGCGCGCACGGGATGTGGATGTGGCACTCCCCGAGCGCGCGGTTCACCTCCGGCGGCTCCTCACTGGAGCCCTACCCGTGGCAGGTCGCGCTCGGATTCCCTGGCGCGCTGGACATCTCGCTGATGGCCCGGCTGTTCACCGACCATCGGCTGTACCGGCTCACGCCCGCGCAGGACCTGCTCGCCGACCGTGCGGGAGACGGCGTGGAAGGCGGCGTGGAAGGCTCCGGCGCCGACGAACCGGGTGCCGGGGAGGTGCTCCGGTTGGGCGCGAGCCCCGACCGGGACCTTGTCGTGCTCTACCTGCCGTACAGCCGGGATGCGGAGGTGCTGGTCGACCTGCGCGTCCACCGCCTTACCGGGTGGGACCTCGCAGAACGTGCCCCGCTCACCGTCGACCCGGTCTTCGGGGACGGCCGGACGCGACTGCGGCAACTGCCGAGCCTGGGCGACCAACTCGTCGTCGCCGAGCGGACCGCCTGAGGTGCCCGTCACCAGACCGGCCATCCGCTGTTCTGGACCCCGGACGGGGCGGAGGTGATCCGGGCGCGGGCGGAGGCGGTCACGCCGCCGCGCGTCGACGTGACGGCGATCGGCCTGGGGCAGGGCTTCGTTAGGAGATAGGTACGGTAGCCCGATGTCCGACACGTCCATACGGTTCCAGCCCGCCACGCCGGACGTCGCGGAGGCGGTGCTGGACGCGCTGGTGCGCAGCCGGGAGCACATGCAGCTCTGGGATCCGGACCGTCCCGCCGACTTCTTCACCGTTCGCGCGCAGGCCGAACGCCTCGCCGGCCCAGACGTTCGCCGCTGGCACCTGGTCGACGGCGAGGTGATCGCCGGCGAGTTCACCTTGTCGACGATCGAACTCGGCGCGTTCCGCAGTGCGCGTCTCGGGTACTGGATCGACGTCGGCTACACCCGCCGCGGCCTGGCGACCCGCGGCGTGGAACTGGTGTGTCAGGCGGCCCGGGACGAGCTGGGCCTGCACCGCGTAGAGGCGTCGACCATCGTCGCGAACGTCCCGTCGCAGGGGGTGTTGCGCAAGTGCGGGTTCGAGCAGTTCGGCACCGCGCCACGCTACCTGTATGTCGGCGGCGAGTGGCAGGACTGCCACCTGTTCCAGCGGACCCTGCACGACGACCCGCCGCCGGCGGCCTGAGTCGACGGGTGGCCGTGCCTGAAGGGTTTCCGGCGTACGCATCGCACGCGGATCACCGGAATGCGGGCGGCCCGCATCGGGTTGCCGAAGGCGTACGCATTCATTCGATGGGACCGCGCGCCCGGTGAGGAGCCGACCATGACGGCCGTACTGCCCGAGGACCTGAAGAAGCTCATCGACGAGGAGAAGGTGTTCGCGACCGTCGCGACACTACTTGCCGACGGACAACCGCACCTCACCGTGGTCTGGGTGAAGCGCGAGGGCGACGATCTGCTGTTCTCCACCACCGAAAGCCGTGTCCAGGGCAGGAACCTCGCCCGTGATCCGCGGATCAGCGTGCTGATCAGCCCGCCGGGGAAGCCCTACACCTATGCGGAGATCCGCGGCACGGCGACCATCGTGCCCGATCCCGATCGGCAGCTCCCCGACGAGCTCTCCTTGAAGTACATGGGAAGCAAGTACGGCGAGCGGAACCCCGACTCGGTGCAGGAGACCGACCGGATCATCGTGCGGGTCACACCGGAGAAGCTCACCCACTGGCCCAAGCCCGCCTGAACGTCCCAGAGCGGGCTCAACGACCGGCACGCCTACATCGCTGGCAAGGACGCGTTCGTCGCAACCATCCTGGCCGACCTGCACGTGGAGCGGCCGTCAAGTGCGTCCTGACATACCGGACTCCGTGGTCGACCGCCTGTCCGGAGAGGATGGAAGCAGGGTCCTCGACGTCAGGAGCAGTCCCCTGACGGGCGGCACCGGCGCGGCCACAGCCGATCTCACCCGTCTGACCGTTCGCCTGAGTACGCCGAGCGGTCACCTCGCCCAGCGGGACGTCGTACCCAAAACTCTTCGGCCGTTGCGAGGCGGTCCTCATCGGCATGGTACGGAGGATCCCACCCACTGGGCGTACTGGAAGCGCGAACTGTTGGCATATGCGTCCGATGCACTGCCGAGTGGACCGGGCCTGCGCGCACCCCGCTGCCTCGGCGTGTTCGAGTCGACCGTCTACCTCGAACACGTGCCGCCCGCGGCCGCGGACGGCGAACTGGCCGCGAAACACCTTGCCCGTTGGCAGTCCGAAACGACCACCCCCGGCGTTCCCTGGCTGAGCGGACACCAACTGGCGCAGCGCATCGAAGCAACCCACCTGGACTGGTCGGCGGTGGAAGACGCCCGTGCCGAGGCGTTGTGGAGCGATCGTGGACGACTGCTTGCGCGGCTCGCCTCGGTTCCGATGGTGCTGTCCCACGGCGACTTCCACCTGGACAACCTGCGCGCCGACGCCGGCGACACCGTGGCCCTCGACTGGGGAACCTTCGGCCTCGCACCGGTGGGCGCGGACCTCGCGCATCTCGCGCTGAGTGTGCGAGAGGACCTGGTGCCGGCCTACCTCGCCGCCGTCGGAGGACGCTTCGAGGAGCACCAGGTCGTGGACGGCTACCGATGCACGCTGGTGCTGGTGGGCGCGAGCCGCGTGCACTGGATGCTCGCTCGCGGCATCGAACCACCGCAAGGCTACGTCGACTTCCTCTGGGCCAACCGTCCCGCGGTCGACTGAGAACCAGCGTGGCACGTGGAAGACTGTGCGCTCGTGAACGACATGCCTGCGCTACCGGTGAGGAACGCCGACGGGTCTGCTCTGGTGAGTTTCGAACGGTGCGACGAGGATGGCCTCGCCGGCCTGGATCCGTCCGTACCGTTGACTGCCTCGCTGGTCGTGCTCTGGCATGGCGAGACCTGCCTCATGGTCTTCAACCGGTTCCGGCAGTTGTGGGAGTTGCCTGGCGGCATGATCGATCCGGGTGAGACTCCTCGCGAGGCCGCCGTACGCGAGCTCGACGAGGAGAGCGGCCAACGGCCGGGCAAGCTCGACCTCGCGGGCGTGGCTCGGGTGACCTGTGCGCCCGACGACCGGCCGGAGTTCCTGGCCATCTACCGGGGTCGGGTCGACACACCGCTTCCGTTCGTACCGAACGCGGAGATGTCCGACGCGACGTGGTGGCTCCCGGACGAGGACCTCCCCGAGCTGACACCCATCGACGCCGCCCTCGCCCGGTTGTGTCCCGCGGGGTAGGCCGGGCCGGCTGAACCGGAGTCAGACGAACGAGGTCGTGCGAACGAGGTCAGGTGAATGACGTCGAACGGCGTCAGGTTTCGTTCGCGGCGACGACGGTGGCGAGGAAGTCCCGAGTGTCGCGGAGCCGGTGCCGAAGGTCCCCGTACGTCGGCGGCCCGTCGTCGTTGGACCTGATGCGCAGCGCCTCGGTGAGGATCGGCACCCATCGCGGCCCGAACGCCCCGGTCCGCACCGCCCACCGGCCGGCACCACCCTTGGAGTGCAGCCGTCCGGTGACCAGCAGGGCGTGCAGGCGGACGGAGCCGAGCACGCACCACTCCACGAACCACGGATCGACCGCGCGGTCCGGCTCCTTCTCTGCAAGCTCGTCCAGCTTGTCCACCCATCTCTTCCAGTACGTCCGCAGGTTGTTGCGGGTGTTGGCGAGTAGCGCGCCCTCGTCCGTCCACACGCCGAGCTCCGCGATCGCCGGGCCGCGGACCGCCACGCCGTGCTCGGCCAACTCGTGCCACGTCACCAGGGACACCATGATCCGTCCACTGGGCTCGAATCTGGTCTCGTGGCAGCCCGGGATGTCCGGGCAACGGTCCGGATCGGCGGCGAGGTCGGCGGGCAGCAGGTACGCCCCGTCGAAGTACGGGCGCGGGTGGAGCCGGTCCAGCTCCTCGTGGACGGCGGCGAGCGCGCCGATCTCGGCCTCGTCGGGGCGGTGCGAGGTCAGCGCCACGAAGTCGATGTCGCTGTGACCCGGGCTGAAGTCCCCCAGCGCCGTGGATCCGTGCAGGTAGAGCCCCTGTACGAGATCGGGCACGGCCGCGTCGACGAGTCGGAGGTAGGTGTCCGTGACCTCGCGCACCTGCTCAGGCAACGACATGCCACCCCACCTTATTGGTGTTGATCGTCGGGGGGTCACCTGGTAACGATTGCCGAAGGCCGTCAAGGCGTTCCTGACAGAGGAGGCAGGCTGCCACATGCGCGGAGAGTACGAGGTCCGGCCGCCGACTCCCGCCGACGCCGACGCCCTCGGTGTGGTGCACACCCGGGTGTGGCGCGAGGCGTACCAGGGCCTGATGCCCCAGAAGTACCTCGACTCGTTGGACTCCCGCCGGTCGGCCGAGCGGTGGCGAGCCACGCTGAGTGGCGAGAACGACGACCAACTCGTACGACTGGTCGGGCTTCGCGGACCGGAGATCGTCGGGTTCGTCGTCGTCGGCCCGGCGCGAGACGACGACCCGCCGACACCACGGGAACTCCAGGTCATCAACGTACTGACCGCCCATCACGGCACCGGCCTCGCCGACCAACTGCTGGCCGAGGCTCTCGGTGACTCGCCGGCCTACCTGTGGGTCCTCGAGGGCAACGAGCGCGCCATCGCGTTCTACCGCCGGCACGGCTTCGCGACGGACGGTGCCACGACAAGACACGAGCCCACCGGGAAGACCCTGCTCCGGATGGTCCGGCGCTGAACGGGACGGTTCACTACGCGAGGGCTTTCTAGCCGACCGGCCGCGGAGACCCATTGCGCCGGTCCAGGGCGGAGTCCGCTCGCTCTGAGCCGCCACGCCCTCAGCGTCTTCGCCCGCACCATATACATCGAACTGATTTGATGTATATGGTGAGGGCGTGGTTGCCGAGTCGACTTGTAGGGACGTCTCCCCGCCCGCCTTTCTCCAGTTGGCGGGGAATCCCGTGCGCTGGCGGCTCCTCACGGAGCTTGCCCGTAGTGACCTACGGGTCGGGGAGCTCGTCGCCGCGATCGATCAACCGCAGAACACGGTTTCGTACCATCTGGGACGACTGCGTGCCGCCGGGCTCGTCTCGATGCGGCGCAGCTCCGCCGACCAGCGCGACAGCTACTACCACGCGGACCTCGCCCGATGCGGCGAACTGCTCGCCTCGACGGGGGCAGCGATCCACCCCGGGCTGAGCACCGCGGTCCAGCCAGCAGCCCGGCACGGCGTCCAGCCGGACTTGACAGTGCGCCCGCGCCGGCGCGGGGACCGAGAACGTCGCACGGTGCGGGTGCTGTTTCTCTGCACGGGGAACAGCGCGCGTTCCCAGATGGCCGAGGCGCTGTTCGCGCAGGCTGCCGGCGAGTACGCCGAGGTCGCCAGTGCGGGCAGCCGCCCCAAGGACCTCCACCCGCATGCCGTACGTGCCATGCGGGCGTACGGCATCGATCTCACCGTCCGGCGGAGCAAGCACCTCGACGAGTTCGCCGGGCAACGATTCCACTGCGTGGTCACTCTGTGCGACAGGCTTCGCGAGATCTGCCCGGAGTTTCCCGGGAGCCCCGAGACCGCGCACTGGAGCATCGCCGACCCCGCCGCCGAGGGCGGCTATCCAGCCTTCCGGCGCGTCGCGGCCGATCTCCACACCCGGGTTGCGTTCCTCACCAGCTACCTGGCCATACCTACGGGACCAACGCCGTCAACGGCACCCGCGGGACCTACGAAACCAACGACACCCACGACACCCACGACGAGGGAGTGAGCCCGTCATGACCGAGACCGTAGACAACGTCGTCAGCGTCCGCTACATCGTCGACGACGTACAGGCCGCCATCGACTTCTACACCACCCACCTCGGGTTCACCGTGCGAACAGCCCATGTGCCGGCGTTCGCCGATGTGACCCGCGGCCCACTGCGACTGCTGCTGTCCGGGGAGCAGAGCTCCGGCGCTCGCGCGACTCCGCCGGACGCCAAGGAACCGGGCCGCAACAGGATCCACCTCGTCGTCGAGGATCTCGACGACGAGATCGAGCGGCTGCGCGCGGCCGGGCTGTCCTTCCGCAGCGACCTGGTGACCGGCCCGGGTGGCCGGCAGATCCTCCTGGCCGACCCGTCCGGCAACCTCGTCGAACTGTTCGCCCCCGCCGGGCGCGGCTGACCGGCCGGGCTCAGCCGCGTTCGGCAGCCGGGAGTCGCAGCAGGGCAGGGAGTTCGGCCAGCGAGGTGATCACCTGGATGCCGGGCTCGCGCGCCAGGCCGGCGGCTGCCCCCGTACGGTCCAGCCAGTACGCCTGCAGGCCGGCATCGCGCGCGCCCACGGCGTCCACGGCGTACTTGTCGCCGACGTAGGCGACCTCGTGAGGTGGCAGCCCGAGCCGTTCGCAACCGGCCAGGAAGATGCTCGGGTGCGGCTTCGCCGGCCCGTGCGACTCCGAGCAGACGATCGCGTCACCGAAGTACGGCAGCAGGCCGATCCGCTCCAGCTTGTGCAGCTGATGATCGTGTGAGGAGTTCGAGATGACGCCGAGGCGGTAGTCGGTCGCGAGGAGTTCCAGCAACGGCGCCGCGTCCGGGAAGGCCGCCCAGCTCGCGTTCCGATGGGATACGTAACCGGCGAACCACGCGGCCGCCTCCGCGTCGGAGATCCCGCGGTCGGGAAGGTGCCCGAGGTGGGCGAGGAAGCGCCTGGTCCGGGACAGTTGCTGCTCGGTGAAGGTCTGCTCGCCCGCGAGGAAGCGTGCGTGCTCCTCGTCCACGAATCGCCGCCAGACGGCGACGAGTTCGCCGGGTTCGAACTGGTCGAGGAGCCCCAGGGCGGCCAGGTGCCCGAGCAGGCCGGACGTCTCCGAGGACGTGTAGTCGAAGAGGGTGTCGTCGATATCGAACAGGACACCCCGGACGGGCGTCGGTCCGGACTGCATGGGCGACGTCGGCTGGTCGCTTGTCATCGCGGCGGGGCGCCCCTCAGGTGTGGCCGACGTCGCGAAGCGTCGGCCGGCGACAGTTCAGCAGTTCAGCTTTGCCTCGGCGCCGATGACGCCTCGGTTCAGCCCCATCCTGACATGTCGGCGTGGTCCGGAGGCGGGGAGTTCTCCCCACCCTTGCTCGTGCCCAGCGTCCGTGACCTCTGCGCGTCCTGCAGCGCCTCCTCTCCCCGGAACCGAGAGGTCATTCCGAAGAGCGCAAGCGCCGTGATGACGACGAATACGATCCACCATCCCATGAACGGAGTGTGCGAACCGATGCGCGCACCGGCAACGGCCGTGTCCGATCGGTGACCCGATCGTGTCCGGCCCTACGCTTCGGTCAGCCCGCCGCGAGCTGATCTCGCGCCGTGGCCAACCCTCGAGCGGACCGTCTACGATCTTGTCAGGTAAGTAACAGACCCTCGGCATCCCTACGGCCGACCCGCCGTGCGCTCAGCGGCCAAGCGGGCGCGACGCTCATCCGGATGCGGGCTACCCATCCGGTGCCTGCCGCGCTGGTCGTTGGTTCCGCGACTCCGGAACTCCCCGTGGCGGCAAGGATTCTGCACCTTATCGACTTGTGGTGAGTAGGTACGGTGATGTCCATGGCAGAGGGAACACCATCCGCGACCGAGGTTCCCGAGGAGTTGCGGGAGCTGATCGCCTCCGGGCCGATGGCTCACCTGAGCACCATCAATCCCGACGGCACCCCGCAGGTTTCAGTCATCTGGATCGGGCTGGACGGCGATGAGATCGTCAGTGGTCACATGAGCCGGTACGCCAAGCTGCGCAACGTCGAACGCGACCCGCGCGTCGTGTTGTCGTTCGACGCACCGAGGAAGCCCGGCGTCTTCCTCAACCCGTACGCCGTGTTGCGTGCCCGGGCCACCGTCGAGCCGAGTGAGGAGGCGTGGGACCTGCTGAACCGTCTGGCCAAGGTCTACATGGCTCCCGACGCGGAGTTCCCGGCGCCCAGGGGACCCGGCTACATCCTGCGGTACGCCGTCGACCGTATCGGCGGCGTCGGCCCCTGGGTTCCCAGTTCACACTGACGCGGTGTACGCCCTCACTGGTCGGTGTGGCTGTTGACGTTGATCACGTTGCCGTCGGGCGCGCGGACGAAGAACCTGCGGATGCCCCAGGGCTCGGTGGTGAGCGGGTAGACGATCTCGTAGCCGCGCCGTTGCGCGTCCTCGTACGCCGCCTCGATGTCCTCGCCGACCGCGGCCGAGATCACCGAGTCGACCGGGGCGGTGGCGTCACGGGTGACGAGCTGAACGACGGCCTGGCCGTCCGGGGACTGGAAGTTGGCGACCCAGCCCATGTTGAACGCCTCGACGCTCAGCCCGAGGTAGTCGGTGTAGAAGTCGCGAGCTTTGCCGATGTCCGGGACGGACAGGTTGGCCCTGATGCCGGTGACCTGCATGAGAGGCTCCTCTTACTCAGCAGCGGTACGCCAGAGCCATTCTGTGCCGTTCCGACCCGTCGATCCAGCACAGCGCGCGACCCACGGAAAGCGGGTCGCGGCTGACGTCCGTCTGTGCGCGGCTCCACTCACGGGGCTGGATACCGCTTGGCGTCAGGAACCCAGGCCAACCACGGACCTGTGGTTCGCTTGAATCCCGCCGAGGCATAGAAGTCGATCACGTCCTCGTCGAGAGCGGACACGAAGACGACTTCGGCTCCGGACGCCGCCAGCCACGTCAGACTGCGGTCGAGCAGCGAGCGGCCCGTCCCCTGCCCGCGAAATTCTGGGTCGACGACGAGTTCCTCGACCGACCCGTACGCCTCGACTCCGTAGTCGACGAGCGTGGCGACCACCAGGCCGACAACCTGCTCGCCGTCCGTGGCGACGAACGTCTGCGCCTCCTGGCGTACGCGAGGGAGCGTCGTGCCCTCGGCGTCTGCTCCGTGCAGGTGCCGCAGGAGCCGAGTGATGCCGCTCCGATCCGCCGACACCGCCTGGCGAACCGGCCTTGGGTGGTTGTGCCGACCAGCCCTCATTGACCAGTCCTACATCGCCAGGCGCAGGGCACGCTCCCCGATATCCACTCGCCAGCTGGTGAGCATCCCCCGTAGCCTCGGCGCGACCGGCTGACCAGAAGGGCGGGATCACGTGGAGGGCGCTGTCGAGGTCGAGAGGGTACGCGGGGAACGCGCGACGCCGACCCGTGAGCTACTGAGGGCCGTTTGGGGGACGTACGCACTGGATGGCGAGCCCCGGCTCGGCGACGCCTCCGGCACGTCCGGCATCCGCGACCTGGGTGGCAGCTCCAGCCTCAACCTGCTCGCCAGGCGTGCCGGACGTCCGGTGGTCGTTCGCGTCTACCTGCCCTGGGTCGACTCGACCAGGCTGTCCGACCTGCAGCGAATCCGCGGTCTGTTGCGCGACGCGGGCGTTCCCACCCCACGCGTCGTTCCCACCGCGGACGGGCGGCAGATGATGCCGTACGACGGACGCCTGGTGGAGCTGGAGGAGTACGTCGAACACGACGCCGAGATGGACACCTGGGCCCGCCTGAACGCCGGGATGCCGACGCTCGGCCGGGTCCACTCTGTCCTGGATGGCGTCGACGCCGCAGACGTGACGCGATACCCCGGGTTCGCCAACGCGGTCGAAGCCGCCGACGCCCGAGCAGTGACGAGTCGCGGGGTCACGCGAATCCGATCGTGGGGCGACAACAGTGCCGACTGGGCGCGCATGTGCGACGAGGCCGAGGAAATCGCCGAGATCGTCGCAACCGCCGAAACCGCTTCTCCGCCGACACGTCGCCAACTGGTGCACGGTGACTTCTGGGACAACAACGTGCTGTTCTGCGCTGGCCAGGTGGCCGCGGTCATCGACCTCGACTTTCTCGGCCACCGGCCGCGGGTCGACGATCTGGCACTGACGCTCTTCTTCGCGGACCAGACGCTCCTGCCGGCACTGGATGAACGCATCCCTCTGCTACGCAGGCTGGTCGACTGGTACGACAGTGGGCTCGACCAGCCGCTGGCGCCGGAGGAGCGAGCCGCCATCCCGGCTGCGCTCGCACGCCAGCAGTTGTGGGGATTCGGGCATGTCGTCTGGCTCGACGAGAAGCCGGCGAGAAATCTCGTGGACGTCATGGTCGGGGAAGTTCGGCGAACCGTTGCGATCGCACGCGACCTACCCGCCTGGCGCGCCGCCTTCGCCGAGGTGGGAGCCTGATGCGTCGGCAGGAGAGCCATGCGGTTCTGGTCGACCGAGACCAGGGTGAGGCGCATCATCGCGGCAGTTGAGCCGTACGCGGGCTTCGTACCCCAGGCGATCCCGCTGACTTCCTGGCAGGAACGCTGGCTGCCAGGCCTTCGGCGCGACGACCTGCTTGCCGGTCTGAACTGGACCGGCGCCCGGGCAACCGGGTTCGACGTATGACCGGGCCAGTCAGGGTGCCGTGGACATCCTCCGCGAACGCATCGACGGCGCCACGGGCGAGTAGTGCTCGCCGGTCAGTCGGAGATTCGGCGACAGTGAACGGAGAGCCAGTCTCTGTGGGAGCGCGTTCGGCGTGCGGCACGGACCTCGAAGCCGGCAGAACTCAGCAGCGCGGTGAGTTCCTCCTCGCGGTGGTAGGTGAACCAGCGCCGTTGCGTGGCGCCGTAGCTCGACGCGATCTCCCACCCCTCGCCGTCGCCTTCGGCCACCGACAGGTAGAGGTGCCCGCTTTCGTGGACCACACGTCCGAGCTCACCGATGACAGTCGGTACCGCCTCACGCGGGATGTGCAGCAGCGCTGCCTGGCACCAAACAGCGTCAACCGATCCGGTACGAACGGGCAGCTGACGCATGTCGGCCTGCGCTACGCCGGACTGCCCTCCGGCTCGTAGCTGCCCGATGGACAGGTCGAAGCCCACCACCCGAAGCCCGCGCTCGCCAAGGAGCCTCATCTCCCGTCCGGGCCCACAGCCGACGTCGGCGACGAGAGCACCGGGCGGCAGGCATGCAGCCAGCGACGCGATGGTCTCCAGCAGTCGCGGGTAGCCCGACGAGTTCTGCCGTGCGTACTCCCCGGCGATCACGTCATAGGTCTGCCGCGTCTCGCCAAGAGGCTCGCGCATGCCGTCGGATCCGGCGTTGCTCACCAGAACGAGGGGGTGGCCGGAGGTACGTCGTCCAGGAACTCGGTGACCATCGGCTCGAGGACCTGCACGAATCCGGAGATCGAGACGTGCGAGGTCGCGGGGAGAACGACGAGCCTGGCTTGAGGAACCTCGGAGAGCATCCCTCTCGCGGCCGCTTCCTCGTCGCCTCCACCGCGCAGCTTGAACATCTCCACGGCGTGCTCGGGTCGCACCCCGTCCGCATCACCGATGATGACCATCGTCGGAGCCTGGATCGACCGCAGTTGCTCGTCGCTGATCTGCTGGTCCTCGAAGTTCAGCACCCGCATCTTCTCGATCCACGCATCGAACGCCCCGGGATCGTCCGTGTGGTTGCGAAACGCTTCACCGACCGGTGTGTCCTTGAAGACGGCACCGGAGAGACCTTCGAGCGCCTGCAAGACCGAGGGATACCAGCCGTCCTGCCGGTAGGTCGCGGACAACGTGACGAGCTTGCCGACGCGTTGCGGGTGCCGCAGCGCCAACTGCAACGCGACTCCCCCGCCTTGTGAGTAGCCCATCACGTCGGCGCGCTCGATCTCCAACGCCTGCAACAGGGCTGCCGCGTCGTCGCCGAACTGTTCGTACGACATCGCGCGCGGGGTGTCCGCCGTACGGCCGTGTCCCTGCTGGTCGAAGACGATGACCGGGCGTCTGGCGGCGAAGGCCGCGACCCACGGCTGCATCGTTTCGGTGGCCATGAAGGCGCCGGGAATCAACAGCAACGGCGCCTTGTCAGATGCGCCCAGCTCACCATGCACCTCGTAGTACAGCTGAAGGCCGTTGATCGGAAGATGCCCACCGCGCGAAGGCTTCATGCCGGAAGAATAACGAGCCGTTTCCATCGGCTGTATTCGCACACGACGAGGCACTGTCGGTAGCAGCGGATCCGAACGCCCACTAGTCCGACGGCCTGCGTTCGCTGCCCACCCGGACCCCTGGGAGATCCCGTTGAGCTGGTTCGTACGCCTGTCTCGTCGGCTCGCGGCGCTGTCGACGCCGGAGAAGCCCTACTACGCGGCTTCCTCCGACGACGCCGGCATCGTGTCCGGGTTCGCGATCGTCGAACAGGCTGATCTCCCGTACGCCAAGAAGGCCGTCCTCAACGTCCACGGCCGGGAGGTGGCAACGTACGCCGCGCATCTCTACTACCGCAACTACGCGACCTATCTCCCCCGCGGCTACGGCGGCGGCGTCGAGGAGCCCAGCGAGTTCGCGAAGTACGACTGGGACAAGCTGCCGGGCGGACCCGTCCTCGACGTGAACAAGATCCTGAAGGTCAACGCGGACTCCGGCCGGCCCGACGTCATCGGCACCATCGTCGCGGACGCGGCAGGAGAGCGCGCGAAGAGGCGGGCGGTGTTCCTCGGCGGCGACTTCAACGAGCCGTCGGTCCACGACTGGACCGCGGCGACCGGCTCGCTGTTCGACCACCAGGGACTCACGATCCCATGGCAGACGACCGCGCTTCTCCGAGACGCGGGCTATGTCGACGCCTACCGCAGCGAATATCCCAACCCGGTGACTCACCCCGGGTTCACCTGGCCGTCCGACAACCCCGACAAGGCGGTGTCCGACCTGACCTGGGCGCCCGAGGCCGACGAACGCGACCGGATCGACTTCGTCTTCCACCAGTCCGCACCCGGGGTGAAGCTGCTGAGCGCGGGCATCGTCGGGCCGCGTTCGACGATCGTGCGCAGTGAACGGGTCGTCGAGGACACCGGCGACAACTTCCTTCCGATCCCCGAGCACTGGCCGAGCGACCACAAGGCGGCGCTGGCGACCTACCGGCTGGCCGGGCCACCGCCCCGCCGCTGAGCGGCGATCCGGCCGGCCGCCCGTCAGTGGCAGCCCGAGCAACCGGCCGCCGCGCCGTCTCCGCTGCCAAGCTCGACGCCGAGGTCGTCGGAACGGCCGGCGTGGATGCGCGGCCACTGCGCGATCGGGCGTCCGTCGACGCGGAACGGGTCGGCACCCTTCGCCCAGCGCGCCTCCGGCCAGCCGTCCGGCGTGTCCTGCCAGCCCTCCCGCCGGCCGTGGACGGTGAGGTCCAGCAGGCCGTAGGTGTTGTCCATCGCCTCCAGCCCACGACCGGTCGTCCAGTAGGTCTCGAAGACCCGATCCCCCTGGCGCAGGTAGCAGACCATCGGCGCGGGCGAGCGAGGCCGGTCGCCGAGCAGGGCGCCGAGTGAGTCGCGGGCGGAGTACCACGGCACGTCCCAGCCCATGAAGTCGCGGTAGCGGGTGCTCGCGTCGTACGGACCCTGGCAGAGCGTGGCGTAAGTGACGTCGCGCGAGTGCAGGTACGCCAGTTCGCGGACCTGGCCGTTGAAGAACGTGCACCCCTCGCACTGCCCGGCGGCGGGCTGCCCGTCGTGCCACATGTGGAAGTACGCGATGAGCTGCTCGCGCCCCTCGAACACCTCGAGCAGGCTGACCGGGCCGTTCTCCCCGACCACCGTGATCGTGGGGTCGACCTCCACCATCGGCAGCTGCCGCCGGGCCGCCGCCAGTGCGTCCCCTTCGTGGGTGTACGCCTTCTCCCGGACCAGAAGCGCATCCCGCTCGGCCTGGAAGCTGGCCCGGTCGACGATGCGCGGCCGGGCGCTTCCGGCTCTTTCGGCGCTTACTGTGGTTCCGGCGGTTACGGTGCTTTCCCTCGGCGTGGTGGTCATGATCTCTTCTCCTCCGGACGTGGACTCACCCACCGACGAACGGGACCCGCCGCGATTCGACATGGCGCCGAAATATTTCCTGCCCCGAGTTCTAGAGTCGGGTTCGGGAGACTTCGGCGGAGCTCGGACGAGTTCGGAGGAGGTGGCCGCCGGTGAAGTACGCGTTGATGATCTGGCACGGCGAGGAGCACTCGGAGCCGCCGGAGGAGATCGGCGAATGGCCCGACCACAAGGCCTGGATGGACGATCTCGTCGCCCGTGGCGTCTTCAAGGGTGGCGCCCGGCTGCGGCCGACGGCCACCACGAAGGTGCGCGTCCGTGACGGCGAGACGTTGGTGTCCGACGGCCCGTACGCCGAGACCAAGGACCTCATCGGCGGTTTCCTCGTGATCGAGTGTGCGCACCTGGACGAGGCGATCGAGATCGCGGCAGGCCACCCGTTCGCGGCGTTCGGCACGGTCGAGGTCCGGCCGGTCTGGGAATGAGCCGGGACGCGAGCGGAGATCCGAGCGGGGAGTCCGACCAGGACGTCGAGGCTGCGGTCTCCGCCGCGTTCACCGCCGAGTGGGGCCAGGTCGTCGCCACCCTGATCCGCCTCACCGGGGACTGGGACCTCGCCGAGGACAGCGCCGCGGACGCGTTCGCCACCGCGCTCGAACGCTGGCGACGCGACGGCATCCCGCGCAACCCCGGCGCCTGGCTCACCACCACCGCACGCAACCGCGCGACCGACCAGATCCGGCGGGAGGCCACCGGCAACGTCAAGTTGCGCGAACTCGCGCTGCTGGCGCATGACGGTCAGGATGCGGGCGAGCCGGACGAGGTACGCGACGACCGCCTCCGGCTGATCTTCACCTGCTGCCATCCCGCGTTGCCGTTCGAAGCGCGGATCGCGCTCACCCTGCGGACCCTGACCGGCCTCACCGCGGCGGAGATCGCGCGCGCGTTCCTGGTGCCCGAGCCGACGATGTACCAGCGGCTGACCCGCGCCAAGAAGAAGATCCGCGAGGCCGGCATCCCGTACCGCGTCCCGCCCCCACATCTGCTGCCGGAGCGGCTCTCGTCGGTGCTCGGCGTCCTCTACCTGCTGTTCAACGAAGGGTACGCCGCGACGGCCGGCGCCGACCTGATCCGGGCGAACCTCAGTGCCGAGGCGATCCGGCTGGCCCGGTTGCTCGTACGGCTGCTGCCCGACCCGGAGGCACGAAGCCTGCTGGCGCTGATGCTGCTGCACGACGCCCGCCGTGCGACGAGAGTCGGGGCCGACGGTGAGCTGGTGACGCTGGACCGGCAGGACCGTGCGCGCTGGGACCGCCCCAAGATCGCAGAGGGCGTACGACTGTTGCCGGCCACGCCCGGGCCGTACCAGCTGCAGGCGGCGATCGCGGCCTGCCATGCCGTCGCCGAAAGCGTCGAGGTCACCGACTGGGCGCGGATCGCGGCCCTCTACGACGAACTGCTCGTCCATGCACCGTCGCCGGTCGTCCGGCTCAACCGTGCGGTCGCCGTCGCGATGGCTGACGGGCCGGCCGCAGGTCTCGCACTGGTCGACGAACTGACCGCGTCCGGGGATCTCGCCGGCTACCACCTGCTGCCCGCGACGCGCGCCGACCTGCTGCGCCGTACGGGCGAGCCCGAACGCGCCGCCGAGGCCTACCGCGAGGCACTCGCTCTCGCCGCCACCGACACCGAACGCGACTACCTGCAAGCGCGCCTTGACGAACTCTGACAACCCTGCCGGGCTCAGCAGTCGAACACCGACCAGCAGATGTCGTTGCGCAGCCGCTGGTCGTCGAGGACGAGTTCGCGGATGGCCTCCGGGAGCTGGTCGCGTTGCCACTGGCACTCGCGTCGTCCCGCGGCCTCGCCCTCAGCTTTCGGAGCAGCGGCGCGTACGGCCTTGATCGCGTAGGCGGCTGCACCGAGTTCGTGTGCTGCGACGTGGGCGACGACCCCGGCCTGACCCGCGGCGTACGCGGCATGTCGGGCCGCACCACGCAGCTCCCTGGCCGCACCCATCGCGTGGCCGCCCGCCGCACGCGCCTGCATCATCTTCACCTCACCACGCACCCAGGCGCGTGCATGCTCGATCGCCTGCCGCGGTCGTGGATCCTTCGGCCGTTCGGACTCGAACAGGCCGAGGACGTGCTCTGCACACGACGCCGCCCACAGGGCAAGGAGCTGGTGGTCGGAATCGGTGAGGGTCCCACCACGGCGGATCGTCACGAACCGCGGGTCCCGGACCTTCGGGAGGATCATGGTCGCCGCTCCTCCTGGGTGCGTTCCACCTGCGTACGTTGGCCTACGTACCCAGGCCGGCGTGTGGTCTTCTTTTTTAGCAATCCTCGCAAGCAGGGGATTTCGTGAGTGATGGTAGCCGCACGAGGCCTTCTTGCCTTCGGATGTGCGGCGTAGTGTTGGCCGTTGAGGAAAATCAGCCGTGAACGACGTCGCCCAGCAAACCGTCGGCCAGATGCGCGCCGGCGACCACCACTGTCTCAGTTTCGGCACCGACGCTGAGCAGCAAGAGGTGCTCACTTCCTACATCGACAACGGACTCGCACACCACGAGCAGGTGACGTACTTCGCCGCCGACGACCCCGTGGCGGTGCTGGACTTCCTGCGTGCCGGCGGACTCGAGCCGGACCGGTATGCGGCGATCGGGCAGCTTCGGGTCATGGCTCCGCAGGAAGCATTCCTCGCGTACCGGCCATTCGATCCCGACGCGATGCTCGGGGAGTTGAGGCGGGCAGTCGACATGGCGGTCGCCGCCGGTTACCAGGGCCTGCGGGTCACCGGAGAACCCCGGGTCCTTCGCGGTCGGCCCGGCTCGGACAAATGGCGCGAGTACGAACACAAAGTCGCAGATATCTTCAGCGACAGGCCCGTGCTGGGGTTGTGCCAGTACGACCGCCGCGTCTTCACCCCAGCCGAGATCTCCGACGTCGAGTCCCTGCACACCCACACAGTGGTCCCGGACCCTCTCTATCAGGACCCGCACCTGTCGATCTTCCCGATGTTCCAGCCTCCGGGCTTCCGCATGGTCGGCGAACTGGACATCGCACAGGTCGCGGCCTGGCTCAACTGGATCAGCCGGGCGGCCGCGGGCACCGAGGACGACCTGCGGCTGGACCTGGCCGACCTGCGCTTCATCGACGTCGCCGGCGCCCGGATGCTGGCCCTGCTGTCCGACCGGCTCGCGCAGCGCGGCAGACGTCTCGTACTCCAAGCCCTGCAACCCGCGCAGTGCATCGTGTTCCACATGGCCGGTTGGGACCGGCTCCCCAACCTCATCCTGGCGGAGGCACAGAGATGAGCGGCGGCGTGGTGGACAGCTACGCGGGACACATGCACGAGACCGGCTTCTACGCGTCCGACGAGGACTTCCGCGCGCTGATCGTGCCCTTCGTCGAGGAAGGTCTCGCCGCCGGTGAGCCGGTCGTCATCGGCTACGACGAGCGCAAGACGGACCTGCTCCGTTCGTGGCTGGACGACCCGTACGCGGTCACCTTCCAAACCGGCGGGAGCATGTACGCGACGCCCGCGCGAGCGATCGGGGCCTGGCAGAGGACGTTCGAACGCCACGTCGCGGCCGGAGCGTCGCGGGTCCGGATCGCGGGCGACGTTCCCCATGCGGGCAACGGCGGTTGCTTCGAGGGGTGGGACCGCTACGAATCCGCCCTCAACACCGTGTGGGGCAAATTCCCGGTGGACAGCCTCTGCCTGTACGACGCCACGACGGTTCCTGCGCCGGTGCGTGACGTCGTCGAACGGACGCACCCGCGCATCCTCACCACCGACGGCGTGCACACGACCAACAGCCGCTACGACAGGCGCGTCACGAACGCCCGCATTCCCGTGGCCGCTGACCCGTTGGAAGCTTCGGTGCCCAATGTCGAACTCGTCAATCCCTCCGCGGCAGAGGCCCGGCACGCTCTGGAGCAACTCGGCCGCGACCTGGTCCGCGACAGCAAACTCGACGATCTGCTGTTCGGCATCTCCGAGGCCGTCACCAACGCGCGCCTGCACGGCGTGCCGCCCACGACCGTCCGCATCTGGTCCACTGACGACCGGCTGGTGGCCGACGTACAGGACAAGGGGCGCGGACCGACCGACCCGCTCGCCGGACTCGTCCCCATGTCGAGCACCACGTTCGGTACCGGCCTCGGCCTGTGGGTCACCCACCTGCTCGACATCGACGCGGCCCTCATCTCGACGGCGGACGGCTTCTCGTTCCGGCTCCGCGCGGGCCGCGACCCCGCGCTGGTCCACCAGTAGGTCGGGGCAGCCGAATCACGTTCTCGTCCTGTCGGGGAGTCCTCGTCCTGACGTAGGGTCTCGGCATGCAAGATCAGCCGACTGTCCTCGACGACGTGGTGGAGGCGGCCCAGGAGCTCGGCGTTCCCGGCGTCGCCGTGGGTGTCGACCACGGCGGGAAGCGTGAGACCTTCACCCACGGCGTCACCAGCATCGAGCGCGGCCGGCCGGTCGACGAGGCGACGTTGTTCCAGATCGGCTCGACAGCGAAGACCTTCACCGCCACGGCGATCATGGTTCTGGTCGACCAGGGGCGGATCGAGCTCGACCAACCGGTACGCCGCTACCTCCCCGACCTGCGGTTGCGGGACGCCGGCACGACCGAGACCCTGACCGTCGGTCAGCTTCTCAACCACACGGCGGGCTGGGACGGCGGCGACGTCTGGACCGACACCGGTGAGGGCGACGACGCGCTGGAACGCTCCGCCGCACTGCTCGCCGGCCTGCCGCAGCAGTTCACCCCGGGGACGGACGCGTCCTACAACAACGCGGCCTTCGTGCTTGCCGGCCGGGTGGTGGAGAAGGTGACCGGCGAGACCTTCGAACGAGCGCTGGCTCGGCTGGTCCTCGACCCGCTCGGGATGGCCCAGACGCTGACGTCGCTGAACGAGATCATGACGCGGCCGTTCGCGACCGGCCACCGGATCGACGGCGAGTCGCTGGCGGTGTGCCGACCGTGGAGCGACCCACGCGGTTACCTCCCTGCCGGGGCCAGGCTCGCCTCCAGCCTCGGCGACCAGCTGACCTGGGCACGATTCCAGCTGAGCGACGGCCGATCCCCCGAGGGGACGCGGGTGCTGTCCGAACAACTGCTGCGGGCGATGCACACGCCGACGACGAATCACGAGCTGTGGCCGGGCGTCCAGATCGGGATCGCGTGGCTGCTGCGGGAGATCGACGGCGTACGGCTGATCGAGCACCACGGCGACGTCTCCGGCCAGCACTCCACGATCGCGGTGGTGCCCGAGCACGACTTCGCGGTCGTCGTACTCACCAACGCCACCCCGTCCGGCCGGGAGCTTGCGGAACGCATCGTGCGCGAGACCCTGGAGAGCAGGCTCGGACTGGCCGAACCTCCGCCCGAGCCGCTCTCGCTCGGTCCCGACGAGTTGGCTCCGTACGCCGGGGACTACCGCACCGAGGGCCTCGAGCTGCGGATCGTCGTCGACGGCGACGCGCTCGTCATCCACGGCACCCTGACCGACGACGGAGTCGCGGAGACGCTGGAGTTCCCGTCGAGAATGCTGCCCGGTGAACGGTTCCTGGTCGTCGGTGGCCCGTTCGCCGGCCTGCAAGGGGAGTTCGTCCGTGACGCGGGCGGGGTCGTCGCGGTCAAGCACGTCGGCCGGCTGGTTCCGCGGGCCGCGGTGTCGTCGGCCTGACCCGGCGTACCTGAAGCAAGGAGAGTCAACCCGCCATGGCGTACGACATTCACATCGTCTTCGACTGTCACGACGTCGACAGGGTGTCGCGGTTCTGGCTGGCCGCGCTCGAGGGCTACAACTATCCGGGCAGCCCGCTGGACCAGCCACCCGGCAGTCCACCGGAGGGCTTCGACAGCTGGGCGGCCTTTGCCGACGCCAACGGCATACCCGAGGACCAGCGATATGCCGTGCGCACGATCATCGACACGGTGGGCGGGAGGCCGGACATCTTCTTCATCGCCGTGCCCGAGGACAAGGCTGTCAAGAACCGCTTGCATCTGGACATCAAGGTTTCCAGGGGGTTGCCGGCCGACCAGGTACGCATGCGGCAGGACGCCGAGGCGGAGCGACTCGTCGCGGCCGGCGCGAAGGTCCTCACCCGTGTGCCCGACGGGGTCATCGTCATGCAGGACGTCGAAGGAAACGAGTTCTGCATCGCGTAGCTGACTCGTAGGGTGGCCGCTGTGCAGATGTCGCCCGCCCACCAGCGCGCCGCGAGTGTGGTCACCGACTTCTTCGGCCTATCACCGGCCACGGTCCGGACCGTGACGACGTGGAACCCGACGGTGGTCGTGAAGGCGGTGCTCGCCGACGGATCCACCGTCTTCGTCAAGGCCGCCGAGACCGAGAACGTCCACACCGAAGCAGCAGCGCTGGATCACGTACGGCCTGCTGGTGTGCCGACCGTCGAGACGCTCGGTGTCGGCATCGACGATCAGCTGCCTGGTGGGCGTTGGATGATCACGAGCGCGGCACCAGGGCGCACGCTCGAATCCGTCGGCCTGCAGACCCCCGCGACCGCACGGACCCTCGCCGACCTGGCCGAGTGCTACACCCGACTCCACCGGGTGAGGCTTCCGGGCTTCGGTCCGCTCACCGACGACGGGCGAAGCGGCACGCTCGAAAGCTGGTCGCAGTGGCAGCGGCTGGCCATCGAGCAGGCACTGGCAGCGCTGGAAGGCGCTCACGCGGTTGCGCCCGGATTCACCGATCGGGTACGCGATCTCTGTGCGTCCTTCGCGACATCCCTGGACGAGGCTCCGGGTGCGCTGCTGAACGCGGAGGTCGGGGACGGGGAGGCGTTCGTCGACCCCGCAACCGGTGCCGTCACCGCGATCGTGGACTGGGGCTCTGCCCTTGTCGGCGACCCGCTCTACGACCTCGCACGCTTCGTCGCCGGAGGTCCGGCGGACGACCCGCGGCCGGCTCTCGTCCATCCCCGGTTGCACGCCGAGTACTTCGCCCGCAACGCCTACGACCCGGGCCATGCGCGGCGGATGTTGCGCTTCTATCGGTTCCACATCTGTGTCATCGAGGCGGCGTGGGGCCAGGAGCTCGGCTGGACACCGAGTCTGGTCGCCCGGGCCGAACAACTCCTGGCGGAACTCGAACCAGATCGGTGAGGCGCCGCCGGTAGCCTGCAGGTTGTGCGCGTGCTGTTCACGTTCGTCGGCGGTCCCGGCCACCTCCTACCGCTGGTCCCGATCGCGCGGGCGGTCGCCGCCGCTGGCCACGTTGTCGCCTTCGCCGGCAGCGGCTCGATGACCCAGGCCATCGAGACCTGTGGCTTCCGGGCGTTCGCCACCGAGCCGGCCAGTACGGGCGTACGACCGCGACGCCCGTTGCCCAAGCTTGACAACGAGCGCGCCGCGTGGGAACTGACCGAGATCTTCGCCCGGTCCGAAGCACCCAGACGCGCCAAGGCGATACTCGAGCTTGCCCGTGAGTGGGAGCCGGACGTCATAGTGGGCGACGAGGTTGATTTCGGCAGCATGGTCGCGGCGGAGCGGCTGAGTATTCCTCACGCCGGCGTGCTCGTCCTCGCGGCAGGAGGCCTTCTGCGTAAGGAGATCGTCGTCGAGCCGCTGCGGGAGTTGCGGGACACTTACGGGCTTCCGTCAGACCCGGAGCTCGCCATGCTCGACAGCGATCTCGTGTTGTCTCCCGTCCCGCCCAGCTTCCGCGATCCGGACTTCCCGCTGCCGGCGACCGCTCATGCGATCCGCACCTGCGACGTGACGCCGCGACGTCCTGGCCGACCGGACGGCCCGCTGGTCTACTTCACCCTCGGCACGGAGTTCAACACCGAGTCGGGCGACCTCTTCTCCCGCGTACTCGCCGGCCTCGGTCAGTTGCCCGTCACCACTGTGGCCACCGTTGGCGTACACGTCGATCCGGCCGAACTGGGCCCACAACCGCCCAATGTCCGAGTACGCCAGTACGTCCCGCAAGGTGAGCTCCTGCCGACCTGCGATCTGGTCGTGTCACACGGAGGCTCGGGCACCGTCATCGGCGCACTCGCCCACGGTGTGCCGTGCCTGCTGATTCCGCTGGGCGCCGACCAACCGCACAACGCGGCGCGGTGCGCAGCGCTCGGGGCAGGGGAAGTGTTCGACCCGCTCTCGCTCACTCCCGAGACGATGCGGAGTGCGGCGTCGGCGATGCTGTCCGATCCGCGCTACCGCCAGGCAGCCGAAGCCGTACGCCGAGAGGTCGCCGACCTTCCCGGACCCGAGTCCGCCGTACCGCTGCTCGAACGGCTGACGAAGCGCTGACGCCCGAGCCGAACGCGCATCTGTGGGCAACAGCCGACGAGTCACGCGAGCAGATCGTCGAGCGTTACCGCCGGGCCTGGGCGCACTCCGACGCGACCGTCGCCGCTGTGTCGCTGGACACCATCGGCAGGGTGCCGTGGTGGCCGAGCGACGACAACGAGCTGACGTTGCACCATGCGCTGGTCCGCGTCATCGCCGACACTCATCGCCACGCCGGGCACGCCGACATCCTCCGGGAACTCCTCGACGGCTCCGTCGGAATGAACGAGGACAACGACAGCATGGCGCAGCGCGACCCGGCGTGGTGGGCGGCCCATCGAAGCAACCTGGAGTTGACGGCCAAGCAGGCGTCCCACCTCAGCTGAAGAGGAGCGCCACCAAGTCAGCCGTGCAGGGTGGGCCGGTAGACGAGCTCGTGCGTACGGCCGTCGAGGATCCTGCTCTCCAACAGCTCGAGGTCGAAGTCGGCCGCCCCCGCGAAAATGGGGTCCGATCCGGTCTGCCCGGTGATCACGGGGAAGAGCGTCACCTGAACCCGGTCGACCAGGCCGGCTGCCATGAGTGCCCGGTTCATCGACAGACTGCCGTGGGAACGCAGGGGCACGTCGGACTCCTCCTTGAGCCGGGCGACGACGTCGACGGCATCACCTTTCACGAGCGTCGCGTCCGGCCAGTCCAGAGGGCCGTCAAGGGTGGTCGACACCACCGTGGCCGGCAGGTTCGTCATCCGGGTCACCCACGGGTCACGGACCTCGGAGTCCTCCGTACTCGACGCCAGCAGCTGCGTGAACGTCCGGTACGTGTTGGCCCCGAAGACCATCCGCTGCTCCTCGTCGTACACCGCGAGCCGGTGCTCGAGCAGCTCGGGACCCTGCTTGCCCCAGTAACCGGACCAGTTGGCGATGGCCGTGCCGAAGCCGTCCAGGCTGGTGAAGACGTCGAACGTGTAGGTGGCGGTCATGATCTTCTCCCTGAGCGAGGTGGGTCTGCTGTGAGGAGAGACCGGACGGCACGCTGAAACTCATCGCGCCAGGACGAGTTCGGTCTGCCGGAGATCGACGAGGCAGCCGCGTAACTCGACTCCCTTCCTCGCAGGCTCCCACCCGTCGCCGGAGCGGACGTCAACCATGCTCGTCGTTCCCGGCACCGCGCCGAAGAGGCGGTCGTCACTCGGCTCCAGCCGGCAGTACACCGCCCGAACGCCCCGCACCTTTCCACGTACGGCTGGAAGGGAGTCCACGTCACCTTGGTCCCCGATCAGGGGCCCTCCGCCGGGTGGTGTGCGCCGCCCGCGGCGCTCCTTGCGCGCGGCGTGAGCTAGCTCTCGGGGTCGTACAGATGCCTGAGCGCCTCGGCAGGATGGCACATGGCTATCTCGCGGATGCCACCCGCGGTGTCGCTGAGCGGAAGCTTGTAGACGTGGTGCCGTCCGAGCGCGGACCACCTCAGGGGGATCTCCTCGATGCCGGAGGTCTGTCCTTCCTGGCAACGCGGTTTGGTGACCGTCACCCACAGTACGACCCACTCACCGGGCTTGATCGTGACGGGGAAGGGCCGCACGTCGCTCGCGTAGCCGCCCATCAACTCACCGTTGCCCGACGGGGGCACCCAGCCCACAGCGGTGAGGCCGTAGGCGTGGTCGGAGGCCAGGCCGTCGACACGTACGGTGAACCTGCCGTAGTTCTCCAGGTCGTAGGCGAGCCTGCCGTGCCGGCCAACGGCTGCGTCCACGATGTAGCGGGTGGGTGTCACCCCGTCGGTCAACGCCTTGACCGAGCGGGTCTCCGGGGCCATGAAGCTTCCCGTGGACAGCGGCGCGTAGCGGGAGGAGTACACGACCCACCCCGCGACGACGGCGGCCACGACCAGGACGGCGCACCCCACGACCCAGGTCGCGCGCTTGCGAGGTCCACTCCGGCGCACTGCCCCAAGCTCTGACGTCACAGCTGCTCCCCGGACAGGCCCTCGTATGGTGCTCAGAACATAGCTGCCGTGGCAGGCCTTCGGGCGACAGTTCGATCAAGGGCCACACGAACCCCTACCATGCGCCGGCTAGTACGGCCTCGTCCCGGACGGAAGGAACCTCTCGTGAACCGGAAAGCCATCCTCTTCCACGGGACCGGCGCGAACCCCGAGGTCGTGTGGCTCCCGTGGCTACGCGACCGGCTGGGGGGCCGCGGCTACGCCGTCGAGAGCCCGCACTACCCCGACCTCAACGTCGAGCCCGTCGACAGCTTTCTGCCGAGGGTGCTGGCCAACCACACCTTCGACGAAGGCACCGTGCTCGTCGGCCATTCTGGCGGCGCCGCGCTGCTCCTGGCGATCCTGCAACACATCGACGTCCCGGTGGCCCAGGCCGTCCTCGTCGCCGGATACTCCACGCAGCCGAACACCAGCGACGAACCCGTCCTGCAGGCCGCGTACGACTGGACCGCCATCAAGGCCCACGTCCGCGACCTGTACTTCGTCAACTCCCGCAACGATCCGTACGGCTGCGACGAGCGGCAGGGACGGGCCATGTTCGATCGACTCGGCGGCACCCAGATCATCCGCGACGACGGACACTTCGGCGACTATGACCAGCCGTACCCCACATTCGAACTCCTGGACAAGCTGATCGACTGAGCCAACGAGGCCTTCATGATCGTCTGGCATTGCTTGACGGCTCTGCGCGGCCAGATCGCGGTCACTTTCGTGCTCACTCGGGAGCGTCAGGCGGGAGAACGTCGAAGCCGCCGTGGCGCCACAGCCACACGTGGGCGTACCGGTCGAGCCATGGTGTCCAGAACCAGATCCGCGCCCATCGCAGTACTCGTTCGAGGTGCGGTTCGATGCCATCGGGTGGCGTCCAGTTCCAGCCGGGTCGGACTCCTGCTGGTGGTCTCCATCCGCCTGGTGATGGACGAGCGTAGGTCATCCAGCGGACGCGCTGCTTATGGCGCTCACCCCAGTCGTCGCCGGCGTCGCCCGTCGGACCCGTGCCCTCATTGTCCTGGCCGTCGCCGCCGTGTGCGGCGGTCCAGGACGCTCCTTGATGCCATCAACGGGCAGGGAGGCCAACGGAGGGCGTTCGTGCAGGTCAGCGGGCCGTTAGTGATCATGGTTGGATGTCTCTGGCCGGTCTGGTTGCCGTACTTCTGTGCTGTACGCGAGAACCTTCCCCCTGGCCAACCTGCTCGGGGTCGTCGAGGGTTGGCCACCGCCCCCCGGTGGACGCACCATGAACACGTCGATCGAGTCTTGGGCTTCCACGACGAATCCGTGACGCTCGTAGAGCCGACGGGCAGCACTGCCCAGCAAGACGTTCAAGCCTACGGTCATGCCCTGCGCGTCGGTCCGCTCCAGCACCGTGCGCAAGACAGCGGATCCGAGCCCTCGGCCCTGTCGGCGCGGAGCAACGTAGAAGTGCTCCAGCCACTGTCTGCCTCCGGCAGGCCGGACAGTGACGCATCCTGCGAGTTCACGGTCGATCATGATGATCGACGTGTGCTGTGTGGAGAAGGAATCCCTCAGCCGCTGCCGCACCCGGTGCTCGTCGTAACGCCCAAGGCGCTCCAAATCCGCACGCATGACCGTGGCCCGCAACTCCGCGATCACCTCGATGTCCGCTGCCACCGCAGAACGCAGCACCCAGCCCGCGGCGTGCGCCGACGTGCTTTCTGCAGGCACCGCCACGTCCGATCGCGTCCCGCTCCCCGTCACCCCAGCATCCATGGCCGGAGTATCTCGTACGGGAGCGCCTTACCGGGCGGCGGCGCAGGGGCCCGCAGTTCCCGGCACCAGCCACGCACACTGCCGCGGAGCGGGACGTGATGAGGGTCGCCAGTGTTCTGGCGGCCCTCTTGTCGCGCCCAGCCGCGCTGGCCGACCGGGCGCCGAAGGCGCGGAGGGAAGCCGGCGCCGTGAGGCGGGCGGGCGGCGGCCGGTGGCCGCCTTTAAAGACGTAGGGAAACTCTTCACCGCATGGCCGGTGGCACGCGTGTGCTCCGTTGTGCTCGGCTTGGACAGAGCCGCGCCGAGTTGGCTGGCTAGGGTGACCGCGACCTGGCGCTGCTTCATGGTCGGGTGCCCCACCTCAGTGGTGCCAGGCCGTGGCCGCCCGCCGGCAGTTGTCCGCGGCCCGGCCGTCTTCTGACACGACTGGAGGCTGACGTCAACCTCGGCACTACCGGCGACGCAACTCGGACACGATCGAGTGCACAACGTCCATCTCGTCACGCGCCCCCGTCGCCGCGCAGGCTAGCTGCAGTCGATCGTCTTCGACCTCCGACAGAACTCGCCCCAGTAGCTCTTCGACCTCCGCCTTCATGCAGAAGTAGCGGCCGCGCCGGTCGACGGCGAACAGATAGTGCCCGTCCGGATCGAAAAATCCCATCGTCAGGTAGCCGCCCTTGTAGTGAGGCTCCCTGTGAACCTCTGCGCCTGCCTTCTCCAGCCGTCGCTGCAACGCGTCCAGGTCGACGACGGACAGTTCGAAGGGCGAGAACAACTCGCCCCATTGTTCCCAGTGATGATGCCGAAACTCGCCCTCGGCCGCCTTCATCAGATAGAGCCCGGGTTCGGCTCCCGCAGCCGGCCACAGGAGCGATTCGACTTCACCGACCGACTCGCTTCGTGCGTAGCCGATCACGTCGCAGTAGAAGTCCGTCGACCGCGTGACATCGCGGACCGGCAGTCGCAGGCAGCAGTAGCCCGTAACGTGCGCGTCGTTCGACGTGGATCGAGATGCGTTAATGGGATCCCTCCAGCCAGACCATCCGAGCACACGGGTGGTCACTCGGCAGAGGGTATACATCGCCACCGACAACCAGGCTGAACTACTGCGGGTGTGTGAGTACCTGGGCGTGCCGATCGAGACGCTGTATCGGTGGCGCTACATCGGCGCTGGTCCTCGCGCCGCGCGGATCGGCAAGCACCTGCGCTACGACCCGGCCGACGTGTACGCCTGGGTCGCGGAACAGAAGGCGACCGCCGCATGAGTGTGGAGAAGCGGGGCGACCGTTGGCGGGCCAGATACCGCGGCCCGGACGGGCGGGAGCGCAACAAGAGCTTCCGCCGCAAGCTCGACGCGCAACGCTGGCTTGCCGAGGAGCAGACCCGGATCGGTCGCGGTGACTGGGTTGACCCCGCCGCGCCGAGTGTCGAGTTCGGTGTGCTCGCGGCCGAGTGGTTCGGAACAACTCTGCATCTGAAGCCGCGCACGCGAGATGGCTACAGCCGACTGCTGAATCGGCGGATCCTCCCCCGCTGGGGGCGGGTTCCGATGGGCAAGCTCGACGGCCTGGTACCAGAGTGGATCACGGAACTCGGCGCGGCGGGACTGTCACCGACGGACATCCGGCAGACCGTGTACGTGTTCTCGGCGGTGTGCCAGTACGCGGTGCGAACCGGTCGGGCCCGGGCGAACCCGGTGGCGGGTCGGAAGCTGCCCAGGCCGAAGCCCGCGCGGGAACGGATGCTCCTGAGCCATTTGGAGGTGGGCCGTCTCGCCGACGCAGCTGGTCAGTACGGGACACTCGTGCACGCTCGCCTACACCGGACTTCGCTGGGGCGAGCTGATCGCGCTTCGGGTCCGGGACGTCGACCTGGCTCGCCGTGCGGTTGACGAACTTCCCGGCGTTCGGCGTGGCACCCGGCCGTCGCCGCAGCCGGGCTGGACGGGCTAACGATCCACGGCATGCGGCACACGGCCGCGTCGCTCTACATCTCGGCCGGCACTCCGCCCAAGGTCGTCCAACACATCCTCGGGCACGCGTCGACCATGATCACGATGGATCTGTACGGCCATCTGTACGCCGACGAGATGGACACGTGGGCCGCACGGCTGGACGACACCGCCCGGCAGTTCGACGTGTGGCCAGAACGTGGCCAAAACGACGATTCCGAGGTGATCGACTCGAACCCCCAACCTTCTGATCCGTAGGAAAGGGCACCTTGATCACGAGCTGGCCGTTTCCGCTGAGGAGGTACTCGGCCCGGTGCTCATGGTCGTCCGGTGTTGCACCTCGTTGGAGTCAGGCTGGGGTCAGTTGGCAGGCAGCGAAGTCCGCCTTGAGGAAGTACGCTCCTGTGGTGTCGAGAGCGCTTGAAGGCTTCCTAGATCTTGCGGCACCATCAAGGCAGATGGGATGCGCCTGTTGAATGGCGGCTCCAGGTCGGGCGTCGCAACCAACCTCTCACTCTGCAGGCGGCTCCTCATTCGCTTCTACGGCGTTCGATGCTGATCTCGATCACGGGGGTGGCAGCGTGGCCGGGATTGCCGGAAGGGCGTTGGAGGGGCCGGTGAGCCCGTGCGGTCTGCTTCGCACTGGTCTGGATGCTAATCCTGATAGGCTCGCGCTGATCTCGGCGGATACGCGCTGGACGTGGCGCAGGCTCGATGACCTTAGCAATCGCTTGGCTGCGGGTTTGCTGGGTCTGGGACTGAACCCCGGTGATCGGGTCGCTTCGCTCATGCCGAATCGTCCTGCACTCATCGTTCACTACCTCGCCTGTTTCAAGGCGGGCCTGGTCGCAACGCCCCTCAATTACCGTTACATGGCACCGGAGATCGATCACGCCCTGGCGGTCAGCAAAGCCCGCGCGCTGCTCGCGCACGCCGAGCGGGAGGAGGATCTCGCCGCAAGCCAGCTCGCCCGACAGCTGCCGTTGGGCACCATCAGCTACGGCGGCGGACGAGGAGCGGGTCCGGTTTTCGACGAGCTGATCGAGGGACAGGCTGTATCTTCGCCTCCGCCGCCTCCTCCTCCGGCGGCGCCGGCCGTGATCTTCTTTACCTCAGGGAGTACCGGGCGCCCGAAGGGGGTCACGCATACCCACGAGACTCTCGGCTGGATGTTGGCCATCGGGGCGGCAGGGCTCGAATTCAGCCCGGACGATCTGCTGTTGGCTGGTTCGTCGCTGTCGCACCTCGGTGCGTTCTACCTGTCGTTCGCCTCGCTGAGCGTGGGCGCAGGCGTGATTGTGGCCCACACGTTCGATGCAGACGAGTTGCTCCCGCTGCTGCGCGAAGACCGCCCGACGGTGCTGTCGATGCTTCCTTCGAAACTGTCCGCGCTGACCCGCGACCACGGCGCCCGGCACGACGACTTCGCCTCGCTGCGGCTGTGCCGGGCGGCGGGTGACACCGTCTCCGCGGAGCTGGGGCGGGAGTTCACCGCGCTGAGCGGGTTGGTGATCGACGAGGCCTACGGCATGACAGAAGTCGGGCTGGCGACCGTGAGCCCGCCGTCAGGTCGGATCAAGCTCGGTTCGGTCGGGCAAGTGGTTCCCGCGGTCTCGCTGTCAATCCAGAACGAGGACGGCGAGGAGCTGCCGGCCGGGAGTGCAGGCCGCTTGTGGATCAAGACTCCCGCGGCTACCGCCGGCTACTGGAACGACCCGGGCGCGACCGAGGCGGCCTTCAGCAACGGGTGGCTGGACTCAGGCGACATGATGCGAGTCGACGAGGAGGGCTACTTCTTCTTCTGCGGGCGCAAGAGGCAAATCATCGTCCACGACGGCTCGAACATCTGCCCCCAGGAGGTCGAAGGTGCCCTGCTCCAGCACCCGGGCGTCACGAGCGCCGGGGTGATCGGGATCCACGACCTTGTGCATGGTGAGAACGTCCGCGCCTACATCACCCTCGCGGAAGGGACCGAGCAACCCACCAGCCAGGAACTGATCCAGTTCGCGCGCGCGAGGGTCGGCTACAAGGCGCCAGAGGAAATAGTCGTCCTCGCCGACATGCCCCGCACAGCCACGGGAAAGCTGGACCGGACGTCCCTGAAGCGAATGGCCGAGGCGAACCTCGCACGTCGGGCTAGCCGATGAACCCGTTCTCAACGACGAAGGCCCCTGCTCAGGCGTTGTGCCTGGTCAGGGGCCGTCTGGGTGGTGCGCGCTCGGAGGGATTCGAACCCCCAACCTTCTGATCCGTAGTCAGATGCTCTATCCGTTGAGCTACGAGCGCCGGGAACGGTTGGAGAGTCTACAGGTACCCCTCCGGTGCTGCCGAACCAGTTACCCCTCACCGTACCGTGTGCCCGTTCCGGCCCGGTTCAGGCGGATCCCTCACAGGGCGAATCCCCAGGTCAGAGGCATTGTGGGCGAACCGGAGCCGAGGACTGCCTGGCCTCTCCGAAGGAGGGGAGTACTCAACCGTCGGTTTTAAGTGCTAAAACTGAGGTCCACACCGGTGGAACTCCCAGTCCCCGAGCCATCGGTGCACGCGGAGGAGGACGCGACCATGGCCAACGGTTCGGCTGCCGACCCGGTTCGCACAACCGCGTCCACCACCGATCGTGCCCCCGCCCGCCCCCGGCAACCGTCCGTCACCTGCGTAGTTGCCGGTGGCGGGCCGGGGGGCATGATCGCGGCGTACCTCCTCGCCCGCGCGGGAGTCGGGGTGACCCTGCTGGAGGCGCACGCCGACTTCGACCGCAACTCCCGCGGCGACTCCCTCCACCCCGCCACCCTCGAGCTCCTGGACAGCCTCGGCCTGGCCGACGAGCTCCTCCGGCTCGACCACTACCGCGACCGGCACTTTCGCTTCCACACCCCCACCGCGACGCTCACCACCACCGACTACGGCCGCCTGCGCACCCGCTTCCCGTACATCGCCCTGATGCCGCAGGACCGCTTCCTCGACTTCATGGCCGCCAAGGCGGCGGAGCTCCCGACGTTCGAGTTGCGGATGCAGGCCCGGTCACCGGTCTGTGGACGAGTCCGTGCTGACGTCGGCCTCCGCCCACAGCAAGGCGTCGTGACGATGCTGCCCGAGCCCGGCCGGGCAGACGGCGAAGTCCTGGGCACCCACCACGCGGCCAGGGAGAACCCGATGGCTCTCGCCCGACCCGACAACCCCCGATTCCCCGAGGACCGGCTCCCCGAGGACCGGCTCCCCGACGACCGAGCCCGTTTCGACACCCTGCCCGTCGACCTGCCCGTCGACCTGCCTGACGGCCTGTCGGACGGACTGTCCGACGGACTGCCTGACGCGCACGCCGACGCACTTGCGGACGAGCTGGCCGACAGTTCGGTCGCGGAGGTGTGCGACGAATCTCCGGGCAAGCTGACCGCCGGCTTCGACCGGGCGGTCGACGTCTACCTGCGGGACCTACTGGCCACCGAGGTGCGGCCGTG
The DNA here is from genome assembly GCF_040610475.1 of Actinopolymorpha sp. NPDC004070. NCBI lineage: Bacteria > Bacillati > Actinomycetota > Actinomycetes > Propionibacteriales > Actinopolymorphaceae > Actinopolymorpha > Actinopolymorpha sp. NPDC004070. The sequence goes on from NZ_JBEXMJ010000011.1 coordinate 146,080, forward strand.
GACCGACGGGCTCGCCGGGAGGCTGACCGACCGGGCCGGCGACCGGGTGGCCGAGTTGCTCGCCGACCTGCGCGCCTGCCTCACCGGCGGCAAGCGATTGCGACCGGCGTTCTGCCACTGGGGTTTCGTGGGAGTGGGCGGTACGCCGCCCGACGACACGGCCGTCCGGGCCGCCGCCGCGCTCGAACTCCTGCACACGTTCGCGCTCGTCCACGACGACGTGATGGACGGCTCGTCCTCCCGGCGCGGCGCGCCCGCGCTGCACGCCACCCTGCACGCCCGGCACACCGGCCGCGGCTGGCGCGGCGACCCGCGGCGGTTCGGGGAGGGACTGGCGGTGCTGGTCGGCGACCTCGCGTTCACCCTCGCCCACCGGATCGCGGCCGGCCTGCCCGATTCGGCCGTACGGACCTGGCATCAGATGTGTACCGAACTCGTGGTCGGGCAGCACCTGGACATGCTGGGCAGCGCCACCGGCGAACTCGACGCCGATTACGCCACGTCCGTCGCGACGCTGAAGTCCGGGCGCTACACAGTCGTCCGCCCGCTGCAGCTTGGGGCCTGCCTCGCAGGTGGAACGAGGTCGCTCGTGGCGGCGTACGCCGAGTACGGAGGTCCCCTCGGCGTCGCGTTCCAGCTACGGGACGACCTGCTCGGCGCGTTCGGCGACAGCGCCGCCACCGGAAAGCCGGTCGGTGAGGATCTGCGGGAGGGCCGGCCGACCCTGCTGCTGGCGGTAGCCGCCGAACGCGCCGGGCCCGAAGACCGGCGGCTGCTGGACCGGGTCGGCGACCCCGACCTGGACGAGGACGAGGTGGCCGCGCTGACCGACGTACTCCGCCGGACCGGTGCCGACGTGGAGGTCGAGCAGCAGATCAAGCTGGCCGTCGACCGCGCGCTGCTGGCGCTGGAGCGGGCGCCGATCCACCCGAGGGCGGTGCCCGCGCTGCGCGCGCTCGCCGAGGAGGCCGCATGGCGGCAGCGATGAACGACGCCGGGACGAACGACGCACCGGTCCTGGTCACCGGCGTCACCGGGTACGTCGGCGGCCGCCTGGTCCCCGAACTCCTGGAACGCGGCTACCGCGTCCGCGTGCTCACCCGGTCGGTCGACCGGATCCGCGAACGCACCTGGTTCGCCGACGTCGAGGCCGTGGAGGGCGACGCCGGCGACCCCGACGTGCTCTCCCGGGCGCTGGACCACGTGTCCGTGGCGTACTACCTGATCCACGCGATGGGTACGTCGGCGAAGTTCGAGGAGCGCGACCGCGGCACCGCCACCGAGTTCGCGCGGGCCGCCGAGCGGGCGCGGCTGGGCCGGATCGTGTATCTCGGCGGCATCACTCCCCTGGACGAGAACGGCCGACCGGCGACCGGCCTGTCGCCGCACCTGCGCTCGCGCGAGGAGGTGGGGCGCATCTTCTTGGACTCCTCGGTCCCGGCCGCGGTGTTGCAGGCCGCGGTGATCATCGGCTCCGGTTCGGTGTCGTTCGAGATGCTGCGTTACCTCACCGAGCGGCTGCCGGCAATGGTGGCGCCGTCGTGGGTGCGTACGCGGATCCAGCCGATCGCGATCCGGGACGTGCTGTGGTACCTCGCCGAGGCGCCGCGGCTCGCGCCGGCCGTCAACCGTACGTTCGACGTCGGCGGCACCGACGTCCTCACGTACGAGCAGATGATGAAGCGGTTCGCCGCCGTCGCCGGACTGCCCCGGCGGGTGATCGTGCCGGTGCCGGTCCTCACTCCGAGGCTGTCCAGCCACTGGGTGGGCCTGGTGACGCCGGTGCCGAGCGGGATCGCCAAACCGCTGGTGGAGTCGCTGCGGTACGAGGTGGTGTGCCGGGAGAACGACATCGCCGACCACCTCGGCGGACCTCCCGGCCGGCTCGGGTTCGACGACGCCGTTTCCCTTGCCCTGAAGCGGATCCGGGAAGCGGACGTGACCACCCGGTGGTCCTCGGCGTCGGTGCCCGGCGCGCCCAGCGACCCGCTGCCCACCGACCCCGACTGGGCCGGCGGCAGCCTGTACGTCGACGAGCGCCGGCGCCGGGTGCACGCGTCCCGGGAGACGCTGTGGTCGGTGATCGAGGGGATCGGCGGCGAGCGCGGGTGGTACTCGGTCAGCACGCCCTGGCGGGTACGCGGACTCATGGACCGCGCGGTCGGCGGTGTCGGGCTGCGGCGCGGGCGGCGAGACCCGAACAGGCTGCAGGTCGGTGACGCGCTGGACTGGTGGCGGGTCGAGGCGCGCGAGCCCGGTCGGCTGCTGCGGCTGCGCGCGGAGATGCGGCTGCCCGGTCTGGCCTGGCTGGAGTTCCACCTGGAAGACGACGGCGACGGCGACGGCGAGGTGACTCTCGTACAGCGCGCGTTGTTCCACCCGCGCGGGCTGGCCGGTCAGGCGTACTGGTGGAGCATCATGCCCTTCCACGGGGTGGTCTTCGGGACAATGATCGCCAACATCGCCCAGGCAGCCGAACGCGGCCGGCCACGCCCGCTGCGCGCCGGCGAGCAGTGGCGCCGGGAGGTCGCAGCACGGCGAGACGAAGGAGACCACCGATGAGCCCGACCGGCTCCAGCACCGGCACCGGCACCGGCCTGTCCGGCACCCGTCCCAGACGCCGGGTGGTCATCGTCGGCGCCGGGCTCGGCGGGCTGTCCGCCGCCTGCCACCTCGCCGGTGCGGGCCATCAGGTCACCGTCGTCGAGCAGGCCGCGCGCCCGGGCGGCCGGGCGGGGCGGATCGAGTCCGGCGGCTTCACCTTCGACACCGGACCGACCGTGCTCACCATGCCGGACCTGCTGGAGGCGACGTTCGCCGCGGCCGGCACCTCGATGGCCGACCTGCTGACGCTGCACCCGCTCGACCCGTCGTACCGCGCGAACTTCGCCGACGGCTCGACCATTGCACTCCGGCACGGCAGGGACGCGATGGCGGCGGAGATCCGGGAGAAGTGCGGGCCGGCCGAGGAGGCCGGGTTCGTGCACATGTGCGACTGGCTGGAATCGCTGTACCAGTTGGAGATGCCGGCGTTCATCGACCGCAACTACGACCACTTCTGGGACCTCGCGCGGCCGCTGGCGCCGGCGCTCGGACTGTTCCGGCTGGGTGCGCTGCGGCGGCTGGAGAGCGCGATCCGGCGGTACTTCACCGACGAGCGGCTGGTGCGGCTGTTCAGCTTCCAGGCGATGTACGCCGGGCTCGCGCCCCAGCAGGCCCTCGCGGTGTTCGCCGTGATCACCTACATGGACTCCGTGCGCGGGGTGTACTTCCCCGAGGGCGGCATCGGGGCGGTGCCGGCAGCGATGGCGACGGCCGCGCAGAAGGCGGGCGCCACCTTCGTCCACGGCGCCCGCGTCGTCCGCGTGCTGCACGAGGGCACCGTGTCCGGGTCGGCGAGCGCCGGTCGCGCCGCCCAGGTGCGGGGCGTCCTGCTCGCCGACGGCACCGAGATCCCCGCCGACGCCGTGGTCGTCAACGCCGACCTGCCGACGGCGTACCGCACGCTGCTGCCCGAGCTCGCGACACCCGTCGCCGCCCGCAAGGGCCGCTACTCCCCCTCGGCGTTCCTGTGGCACGTCGGGGTGCGCGGCCTCCCACCGCCCGAGGCGACCCACCACAACATCCACTTCGGCAAGGAGTGGTCGTCGTCGTTCCGCACCCTGCTGCGCGAGGGCAAGCGGATGCCGGACCCCTCCGTGCTGGTCACCGTGCCCACGCTGACCGACCCAGGCCTGGCGCCGGACGGTTCCTCGGTGCTTTACGTCCTGGAGCCGGTGCCGAACCTGTCCGGCAAGGTCGACTGGACGGTCGAGCGCGGCGCCACCCGCGACCGGCTGGCCGGCCTCGTCTCCGACTGGGGCTACCCGAGCGACGTGGTGGTCGAGGAGACCGTCGACCCGACCGACTGGGCCTACCAGGGCATGGCACGGGGTACGCCGTTCGCCCTGGCGCACACGTTCTTCCAGTCCGGGCCGTTCCGACCGTCCAACGTCGACCGCCGGATGCGCGGCCTGGTCTTCGTCGGCAGCGGAACCGTCCCTGGCGTGGGCGTTCCCATGGTGCTCGTCTCCGGCCGGCTGGCCGCCGAACGCGTGGAGGAGTTGTGAGCGGGGGCTCTGCCGAGAACAACAGACCAGGCAAGAACGGGTTGACACCGGAACTCGAGCGGTCGTACGACCTGTGCCGCACGATCGCCCGCGCCCACGGCAAGACGTACTCGATGGCAGCCCGGCTGCTGGACGCCGAGCAACGCCGGCACGTGCACGCGGTGTACGCGTTCTGCCGGGTCGCCGACGACATCGTGGACGAGGCCGGCGAGCGTGACCTGGCCCGGACCCGGGCGGCGCTCACGGAGTTCGGCGCGAGATTCGACGCGGACCTCGCCACCGGCCACTCCGACCATCCCGTGCTCGCCGCCGTCGTGCACACCGCACGTACGCTGCACATCGACCCGGACTGCTTCACGAGGTTCATGCGGTCGATGTCGATGGACCTCGACACCACGAAGTACGGCACCTGGGCCGACCTGATGGACTACATGGACGGGTCGGCCGCGGTGATCGGCGAGATGATGGTGCCGGTGCTGCGGCCTCGTGACTTGGCGGCCCTGCGCCCGGCCCGCGACCTCGGGGTGGCGTTCCAGCTCACCAACTTCCTGCGCGACGTCGGCGAGGACCTCGACCGCGGCCGGGTCTACCTGCCGCAGGAGGACCTGTGGCGGTTCGGCGCGGACCCGCAGGCCCGCACGGTCACGCCGGAGTGGCGCGCGCTGATGAGGTTCGAGATCGCCCGTAACCGCGAGATCTACGCCGCCGCCGACACCGGAATCCCCATGCTGGCAGGGCGTTCGGCGCGCTGCGTGCACACTGCCCGGGTGCTCTACAGCCAGATCCTCGAACGCATCGAGGCCGCCGACTACGACGTGTTCACCGCTCGCGCCCGGGTGCCCGGGCGGAGGAAGCTGGCGGTCGCGGTGCGGTCGATGCTCGGGCGTCCTCCCGGGCACGCTGCCGGGCGCCCAGCCGATCCCACAGCAGCAACGTGAGCGTCATGAGGCTGAAGCCGAACGCGAAGTCCTCCACCGGGATGTCCCACGGCATCCGGATACCGCTGGCGTGGCTCTCGGCGTACAACACGATCGGCGCGCTCAGCTTGGTGAGCCAGCCGTCCACCGGGATCTGGAAGCCGAACACGATGACGGCGGTGATCCAGAACGCCGGGCGGCGGAACATCCCGGTGCGCAGCCAGGCCAGCTCCAGCGCCACGACGAGGACCACCGACACGACCGCGGCCAGGGTGTACTCAGGCATGCTCGGCCCCCTGCGGTTCCTCGGCTGTTCCGGGCCGGCGGGCGCGACGGCGGTCGGCGAGGTAGCCGAGCATGGTGCTCACCGACTCGTACGTCAGCAGCGCGCAGATCGGGATCGCCAGGAAGAACGCGAACTCCTCCACCGGGATCCGCAGCGGCAGCAGCCAGCCGGTGGTGTAGCGGTCGCTGAAGTGCCAGTGGCCGCGGGCGACCGCCACCGCGTCCCAGGCGAGGAACACCACCAGCACCGGGACGAGCGTCCGCACCAGCCGGCTCGGGCGGCGGTAGACCCGGGCGCGGAACACGAACTCCAACGGCAGGGTCAACACCAGGCACGCCGCCATCAGCAGGAGGTACTGGAACCTGTCGATCTGCGGACTCCTCGGCACTCGGTGCGAAACGGCGACACTCCTGAAGTCTGCCCTGCGACCGACCCACGGCGACTGGTCCGGCCGGGCGTACGCGCGGACAGACCACCTGCGAGGGTAGTAACGAGATGACCGGCACCCAGGGTTCCGGGGGCCGCGACCGCGACGACGATCCCGCCGATCAGGTGGATTCCCCGCGTTCGGGACACCCTCTCGACCTCGCCGAGGTGGCTCGGCGGCTGGACGTGCACTACATGACGGCCTACCGCTATATCCGCCTCGGCCGGCTGCCCGCTGCCCACAGCGGCGGGCGCTGGTGGGTGGATCCGGCCGATCTGGACCGGTTCGTCGCCCAGCGTTCCGCCGCACCGCCCGCACGGCGCGGCGACTGGCATCCGGAGGCCTACCGCACCCGGCTCGGCGAACGCATGGTCGAGGGCGACGAGGCGGGTGCCTGGGCGGTGGTGGAGTCCTCGCTGGTGTCCGGCGTCGCGCCGAAGGAGGTGATCCTCGGCGTACTCGCCCCGGCGATGCGGGCCATCGGCGACGGCTGGCAGGAGGGCCGGTACACCGTGGCCGAGGAACACCGCGCCAGTACCGTCGCCCTGCGCCTGGTCGGCCGGCTCGGGCCGCTGTTCGCCCGCCGGGGACGCCCGCGCGGCATCGTCGTCCTGGCCGCGGTGGCGGGCGACCCCCACAGCCTGCCCACCGCGATGGTCGCCGACGTGCTGCGCGGCGAGGGGTACGCCCTGGTCGACCTCGGCGCCGACGCACCCGTCCGGTCGGTGGTCGAGGCGGTCGGCAAGACGCCGCGACTGCTCGCGCTCGGGCTGAGCGCCGGCGCCGACCAGCACCTGGAAGCCGTACGCCGCACCGTCGGCGCCGTCCGCGCGGAGCGGCCCGAGCTGCCGATCTACGTCGGTGGCCCGGCGGTGGTCTCCGCCCGGCAGGCCACCGACCTCGGCGCGAACGGCTGGGCCGCCGACGCGGCCGGGTTCGCCGACCTTCTGGAAGGACTGACCCCTTGAGCCACGCCGAGCCGCCCGCCACCGGGGCCCCCGGCACGGGAACATCCGCGGCGGCGGGCCACACCACGGTGGTGCTGTTCACCCGTGACCTGCGGGTTCGCGACCACCCGGCGCTGGCCGCCGCGTGCCGGTGGTCCGCGCGGGTGGTGCCGCTGTTCGTCGTGGACGACCGGATCGTCCGCGGCCGGTACGCCTCACCCAACCGGGGCGCGTTCCTGGGCGAGGCGCTGGCCGACCTGCGGGCCGGCCTGCGCGAGCGCGGCGGGGACCTGGTGGTCCGGTCCGGCGACCCGGTGGCCGAGACGCTGCGGGTGGCGAAGGAGGTCGGGGCGGACCGGCTGGCCGTCAGCGCCGACGTCACGGCGTACGCCCTGGCCAGACAGGACCGGCTGGCCCGGGAGTGTGAGCGCGCGGGGCTGGACCTGCGGGTGTTCCCCGGCGTCACCGTGGTCCCGCCGGGTGAGCTCCGGCCCGCCTCGGGTGCGTCGTACCAGGTCTTCACGCCGTACTGGCGGGCCTGGGAGTCCGCCACCTGGCGTAATCCCGACCGTGCGCCGGCGCGGGTCGACCTTCCGGACGGGATCGCGCCCGGTGACCTGCCCGGCCGCTCCGACCTGGTGTTCGGCGAGACGTCGCCGCGGCTGCCGAAGGGCGGGGAGAGCGCGGGCCGGGCCGTACTGGACGCCTACGTGCGCAGGCTGCCCGCCGGCGGCGGCGAACTCGACCGGGACGACCTGGCCGGCGACCAGACCACCCGGCTCAGCCCGTACTTCCACCTCGGCTGCCTGTCGCCGCTCTGGGTCGCCAACCGGCTGCGCGGGAGGGCCGACGACGTCGTACGCCAACTGTGCTGGCGGGACTTCTACCACCAGGTGACCGCCGCGTTCCCGCGCATCACCACCGACGACCTGCGCAACCGGGGCCGGGAGTGGACCGCCGACATCGAGGACGCGGTGGAGGCGTGGCGGACCGGGCACACCGGCGTACCCCTCGTGGACGCCGGGATGCGGCAACTGCTCGCCGAGGGCTGGATGCACAACCGTGCCCGGATGCTGGTGGCGTCGTTCCTCACCAAGCAACTCGGGATTGACTGGCGGATCGGCGCCGCGCACTTCATGCACTGGCTGGTCGACGGCGACGTCGCCAACAACTACGGCAACTGGCAGTGGGTCGCGGGCACCGGCAACGACACCAGGCCCAACCGGGTGCTCAGCCCGATCCGCCAGGGTGAGCGCTTCGACGCCGACGGGGAGTACGTCCGCCGGTACGTCCCCGAGCTGGCCGGGATCGCGGGCGGCGCGGCGCACCAGCCGTGGCGGCTGCCCGAGGACGTCCGCCGTAATCTGGACTACCCGCCACCGTTGATCGACCCCGTGCCCAGGCGCGGACAGAGGGGGCCCACGTGACCGACCGGCTGTTGCGCCCGGCCGAGGTGGTGGCGGGCTTCGACGACGCGGCCGACACCTACGACCTTCTGGTCGGATCCAATCCCGGCTACCACACCCACCTGCGCAGGTCGGCCCGCCGGCTGGTGCCCTCGTCGTCCGGCGACGGCTCCGGGCTGCGGCTGCTCGACCTCGGCTGCGGCACCGGTGCGTCCACCGCCGCCCTGCTGCGGGTCGCGCCGCGCGCCCGGGTCGTCGCCGTCGACGGGTCGGCCGGGATGCTGGCCCAGGCACGGCGCAAGCCCTGGCCGGCCGGGGTGAGGTTCGTCCACGCGGACGCCTCGAATCTGACCGCCGGGCTGGCCGCGGCCGGTGAGGACGGCCCGTTCGACGGGGTGCTGGCCGCCTACCTGCTGCGCAACCTCGACGATCCCGACGCCCTGCTGCGTGAGGTGCTCGGCCTGCTGCGTCCGGGCGGGACGCTCGCCGTGCACGAGTACTCCGTCGCCGGGTCCGCGCTCAGCCGCGCCGTCTGGCGGGCGGTGTGCGCGTCGATCATCGTGCCGATGGGCCGGGCGGTGTCCGGTCATCCCGCGTTGTACGAACACCTGCGACACAGCGTGCTGCACTTCGACAGTGTGGGCCAGCTGTCCGCGCGGCTGCGGTCGGCGGGCTTCACCCGGGTGCGGGTGGCGCCGATGTCGGGCTGGCAGCGCGGGATCGTGCACACGTTCCTCGCCAGCCGTCCGGCCGACGGACAGGTGAACGCTCAGCTCAACGGCCACGCCAACGGCCACGTCGGCGAACTCCCGGACAAGCGGGGCGACGGCTCCGCCGCCCGGCCCGGCGACACCGCCGACACGCCGCGGCCGCCGGGGCGGGACCGCCGGGCGACACTGCTCCCCTCCCCCACGGTGGGCCCGGTGTCGCCGCCGCCGGCCACTCCCCGGGTCGCCGTCGTCGGCGGCGGGATCGCCGGGGTGAGCACAGCGGTCGCGCTGGCCGAACGCGGTGTCCGGGTCGTGTTGTTCGAACGCGAGCCACAGCTCGGTGGGCGGCTGGCCGGCTGGACCACCCGGCTGAACGACGGCAGCGACGTCACCATGACCCGCGGCTTCCACGCGTTCTTCCGGCAGTACTACAACCTGCGCGCCCTGATCGGGCGAGTCGACCCCGGGCTCACCTCACTCGTCCCGCTGCGCGACTACCCGCTGCTGCACGCCGACGGTGTGCGCGACACGTTCACCCGGGTGCCGCGTACGCCGCCGTTGAACGCCGCCGTCTTCGCCGCGACCAGCCCCACGTTCGCCGCCCGCGACTTCCTCCGGCTGAACCCCCGGGCCGCGCTGCCGATGGTGGACGTGTCGGTGCCCGACGTCTACCACCGGCTGGACGAGGTGGACGCGCTCACGTTCCTGAACCGCATCGGCTTCCCGGCGGCGGCTCGCGACCTGGCGTTCTCGGTGTTCTCCCGGAGCTTCTTCGCCGACCCGCGCGACCTGTCCGCGGCCGAACTGGTGGCGATGTTCCACCTGTACTTCCTCGGCTCCAGCGAGGGGCTGCTGTTCGACGTGCCGTCGGCGCCGTTCCCGCAGGCGTTGTGGAACCCGCTCGCGAACTACCTGTACGACCGCGGCGCGCAAGTAGAGCTTGACACCCCGGTACGCGCGGTCGAGCCGAGCACGGTCGGCGGAGGTGGCCGTACCCACCTCGTGCACACCGACCGCGCGGTCTACGACGTGGACGGTGTGGTGCTGGCCGCCGACGTACCCGGTCTGCGATCCCTGGCGACCGGATCCTCCGCACTCGGCACGCCCGAGTGGCGGGACCAGCTCGCCGGGCTGCCGAGCGCACCGGCGTTCCTGGTCTCCCGGCTGTGGCTGTCCAGGCCGGTGCGGGCGGACCGACCGGCGTTCGCGGGTACGGCGGGATATGGCCCGCTGGACAACGTGAGCGTGCTGGACAGGTACGAGGACGAGGCCCGGGCCTGGGCTCAGCGCGCCGGCGGGTCGGTGGTCGAGTTGCACGCGTACGCCGTGCCCGACGGCACCGACGTGGACAAACTGCGCCACGAAGTGCTCGAGCAGCTGCACCGGGTGTTCCCCGAGACCGCCGACGCGACCGTGGTGGACGAACGCCACGAGTTCCGCGCGGACTGCCCGCTGTTCCCGCCCGGCGGGTTCGACCGGCGGCCCACCGTCACCACCCCGGACCCGGCCGTCGTCGTCGCGGGTGACCTGGTGCGGGTGGACGCGCCGGTGGCGTTGATGGAACGCGCCGCCACCAGCGGCCTGCTCGCGGCCAACCACCTGCTCGCCCGGTGGGGCCGGGAGACGCACCCGGTGTGGAGCGTCCCGAACGCCGGCCGGTGGCGGGCGCTGCGCGCGTTGTCCCGCCGGTACGCAAGGTCGTGAGCGGGCTGACGGGCCGAACGCCACAGTTTCATGGCTGAGCAGCGGCTGGAGGGCGGGAACGTCGGCGGTGCGGTGCGGTCAGGGGACACGGTTCGCCGGGCGGCCGGTCCCTGGACGCCGGCCGTGCACGCGCTGCTCGTACACCTTGCCGACAAGGGGTTCACCGGCGCGCCACGACCCCTCGGGTTCGACGTGCAGGGCCGGGAAGTGCTCACCTTCCTGGAAGGCGAGACAGTCGGAACCCGTAGGCCGCGGCCGGCCTGGGTGCACGCCGAGGACACCCTCGACCAGGTCGCCCGCTGGATGCGCGCCTACCACCAGGCCGTCGCCGACTTCGTGCCACCCGCCGGTGCCGTCTGGCGCGGGGGCGGCACGTGGTCTCCGGGCCTGATCATCGCCCACAACGACGCCGCCACCTACAACGCGGCCTGGCATCAGGGCAGGCTCACCGGGTTCTTCGACTGGGACTTCGCCGGGCCGGCCACACCTGCGTGGGACCTGGCTCTCACCGCCTTCAGCTGGGTTCCCCTGCACACCCGGGACGTCGTCGCCGCCGAAGGATTCACCGACTTCGCCGCCAGACCGCGCCGGCTGGCCCGGTTCCTTCGTACCTACGGGTGGCCGTCGACGACCGGAGAGTTCCTGGACGTGGTCGAGGCACGCGCCAGGTCACAGGCCGACAGCATCCGCGACCTCGCCGCCTCAGGAGACGAGGCATTCGTACGACTGCTCGGCCAGGGCATCCCCGATGCCCTGGACCAGGCGGTCGCCGAACTCGCGACCTTCCCGCGATAGCGTCCGGATCTCGCCTCTGCGCGTCCGGCTCAGCCGGGGAAGCGTCCGGTGCTGCGCAGTTCGTACCGGCGTTCGGCGTAGGCCAGGTCGTCCTTCCACAGCCGGCGGGCGGCGACCCGCATCAGCGGCCGCACGGCAGGCGCGACCCGCCGGGCCAGCGCGAACCCGGGCCGCCCGGAGTAGGCGATCGTCGCCTCGATCACCGCGGTCAGCGGCCGGCCCCGCTCGTCCGGGCCGAGCGGGGTGGCGTGGGTCTCCACGACGCTGGTCGCACCCTCGCCGTCGAGGATGTGCATGAGGACGGTGCGCGGCTCGGGACAGCTGAACGCCACCCGCACCGGCACCCCGACCCGGCCGGCGACCCGGAAGGTCACTTCCACCATGAGGTTGTCGTCCTCGAGCGTCGGATCACGCGGGGCGTCCAGCACCTTCAGATGGGCGAAGGAGTACGGGTGGAACCACGCGCCGTGCCACGGGTCGAGCCGGTTCGCCACCACGTCGGACGGCTCACACCGGCCGACCACGGTGGCCACCGCGTCGATGCTCACCGGGAGGTCCGGCCGCGCGGGCAGTACCGGCGCGGGCAGCGGTTCCTCCCCGCCCGGCCCGTCCAGCCGGACCCAGCACAGCACGCCGTCGTCGTGAACCGGGTACGGATCCCAGCCAGGAAAACCCTGTGCGCCGAGGCCGAGTCCGTGCCAGCGACAGATCAGCTTGCCACCGTCAACGGCCGCTTGACACAGCGGTGCGCCGAGGTGTGGGCAGGCACCGGGACCGACGTGCGGCGCACCGTCCGGCGTACGCCAGGCGACCAGCTCGATCCCGGCGACCGTACGCCCGAACGGCCGGTCGGCACGGATCTCCGCACTGCTTGCCAGCACGAACCAGTTGCCGGACGGCCGGGCCTCGGCACGCTTGAGGGCGGCCTCGATCAGCCCCGGGCGAGCACCTTCCCAGGTGGGCGTCTGCTCCGCCCACCGGGTCGCCGCCATTCGCCGCAAGGGGATCTTGCCCGCGACCCGCTCGGTCAACCGCCCGGCCATCTGCCCACCTCGCCCGCGTCGCGTGTGTCACCGCTCCCACGCTAACTGCTGGCGAGCCCGGGGGCGGGTATGCCCTGCCTCGCGCCGAGTTCCCTACTTCGCGCCGAGATCGCTGAGGGCCTTGTCCGCGCCGGAGTTCAGCGGGATGGGGTCGGTCTTGCGCGCGGTGTCCAGGGAGATGTCGTTCGCGGCCGGGTTGACCTTCGCCAACTCCGCCTTGCGGTCGAACACCAGCTTGACCAGCTGGCCCGCGAGGTCTGGGGCGAAGCCCTTCTTCACCACCAGCACGTTGGGTACGACGATGGTGGGCACGTCGGCGGGCTGGTCGTACGTCGCCTTCGGCAGCGTGCCGGCCTCGTAGATCTCGCCGTACTCGTCCCGCAGCTTCGGCAGCTCCGCGGACAGGTCGAGGAACTTCACCTTGCCCCGCAGGGACGTCGCGAGGTCGGTGATGCCACCGGTGGGCAGGCCACCGGACCAGAACATCCCGTCCACCGTGCCGTCCTTCATGCCGTCCTGGGTCTCCGGCAGGCCGAGCCGCTGCGCCTTGACGTCCTTGGCCGGGTCGAGCCCCGCGGCCTTGAGCAGCCGCTGGGCGATCACCTCGGTGCCGGAGTTCGGCGAGCCGGTGGAGATGCGCTTGCCCTTCATGTCCGCGATCGAGTCGATCCCCGAGCCGGTGCGTACCAGCACGTGGGTGTAGTTGGGGTAGAGCCGGGTCAGCGCCTCGACCGGCTGCTTGGTCTTGAACGCCCCCTTGCCCTCGACCGCGTCGCCGGCGGTGTCGGCGAGGGAGAACGCGACGTCGTAGGTGCCGGCCACGATGCCCTGGATGTTCTGCACCGACGCGCCGGTCTCGCTGGCGGTGGCCTTGTAACCGTCGATGTCCTGGCCGATCAGCCGGGCCAGGCCGCCGCCGAGCTGGTAGTAGACGCCGGTGGTGTTGCCGGTGGCGATCGTGAGCCGGCCACCGGAGCTCTTGCCGCCACCGGAGCCACCGCCTGCGTCGTCACTGCCGGCGTCGTTGCGTTTTCCGCCGCAGCCGGCCAGCGCGAGCACGCCCGCGAGCAACGCCACCGCGATCCGCACAGGCATGCGGGTGGACCTGGTCATGTGGTGCTCCCTTGCGTGTCCGGCACCGGCGCGTCGGGCCTGCCACGCAGGCGGCGCCGGAGCAGATGGAGGACGACGGCGACGCAGATCGCAGCGCCGCCGATCCCGGCGGTGAGCGGTTCCAGGTAGAGAAGCAGGAGGGCGGCGGCGAAGGCAAGGACCCGTTCCGGCGCGTTGGCCGGCCCGACGATCCAGCCGCCGGTGGCCGCGGCGAGCGCCGCGACGGCGACCACCGACACCGCGGTGGCCGCGAGGATGCCGACGATCGGCCCCTGTGCCAGCAGGGCCGAGCCGTTGTCGGTGAGCACGAACGCGAACGGCACGAGGAACGCCGGCAGCGCGTACCGCCAGGTGGCCCACATCGTCCGGATCGGGTTGCCGCCGGTGATAGCGGCGGCGGCCACGGCGGCCAGCGCGGTCGGCGGGCTGACCTCGGACAGCACGGCGTAGTAGAAGACGAACATGTACGCCTCGGGCCGGCTCACGCCCAGCTCGACCAGCGCCGGGGTGATGATGACCGACGCGATGATGAAGGACGCGGTGACGGGTACGGCGAGGCCGAGGATCGCCACCGCGACCGCCGCGAACACCGCGGTGAGCACCAGCACCAGCGTCGGGTGGTCGCCGACGACCTGCGCGGCGTCGATGATGATCCCGGCCAGGTTGAGGCCGAGCCCGGTGAGGGTGACGACCGCGACGATGATGCCGGCCGCCGCGCACACCGCCGCCACCGGAAGCACGCTGCGGGTGCCGGCGGCCAGCGCCTCCAGCAGTCGCCGGGGGCCCATCCGGTGCGCGGGGTCCAGGAACGAGAACAGGAACTGCAGGATCGTGGCATAGACCACCGCGCGGAACGGCGGGATGTCGGCCGCCATGAACGCCACGATCAGGAACAGCGACGCGAAGTGGTAGCCGAAGCGCACCAGCAGCTTGCGCGCCGACCCGGCCGGGATGTCCACCGCGCGGGCACCGTGGCGGCGGGCGTCGATCTCGATCGCCAGGATGATGCCGACGTAGTAGAGCAGCGTCGGGATGATCGCGTACACCAGCACGGTGAGATAGCTGGTGCGCAGGAGTTCGGCGATGATGAACGCCGCCGCGCCCAGCGTCGGCGGGGACAGGATCGCCCCGATCCCGGCCGCCGCCAGCACCCCGCCGCCCTGCTCGCGGCCGTACCCGGCGCGCCGCAGGATCGGCCACGACACCGAACCCAGGCTGACCGCGGTCGCGGTGCCCGAGCCGGAAACGGTGCCGAGCAGGAAGCCGGCGAGGGTGACCGTCCGACCCGGTGCGTTCGGTGACTGCCGTCCCTTGCGGCCCTGGAACGCCGCGAACGACAGGTCGATGAAGAACTTCCCCGCCCCCGACATGTCCAGCACCGCGCCGTAGATCGTGAACAGGACGATGTAGGTCGCGGCCACGTTGAGCGGCGTACCGAAGAATCCGCTGGTCCCCATGTAGAGCTGCGGCACGATCTCGTCGATGTTGAAACCCACGTGGGCGAGCGACCAGTCGGCGGGCAGGTAGCCGCCGTAGTAGGCGTAGGCGAAGAACGCCAGGCAGATCGCCGGCAACCACCATCCGGTCGTACGCCGGCACGCCTCCAGCACCAGCAGGGTGAGCAGCAGCCCGGCGACCAGGTCCAGGGTGGTCGGCACCTGACGGCGTTCCAGGAAGCCGTCGAAGTCGATCAGCGGATAGAGCGTGACCGCGAGGGAGAGGATGGCGAGCGCCCAGTCGAGCACGCCCGGGTTGTCGGACGCCTCCGCGCCGCCCGTGCCATCCGGGTCGACGGGAGGCTTCGGCCTCGGCCGGTACGACACGAACGTCAGCGGCAGGATCGCGGCAAGGAAGAGGACGAGGTAGTACTGCGTACCCCGCGCCAGCGGGAAGAACACGACGTACAACACGAACACGCTGACCACCGCACACGCCACCGTGACCACCAGCGCGACCCGGCCGGACAGCCTACGGGCGGGGCGTTCCTCGTCGTGCTCGGCGATGATGCGCTCGACGTCGGGCTGCTGCTCGTCCGCGGCCGGCGGCGTCCCGGCGCCCGAGGGCACGGTGGAGGATCTGGTCGACGCCGGGTGATCACCCTCTGCCATATGTCACGCTCTCCCCATGGACGAGCTTGCGCATGCAGGTCTCGGTCCCCGGCCGTTCGCCCGGTGGGCGGACCCCGAGGACACGGCGGTGCCGTCGAGCAAGGTCCCAGTGTGGCTGGTACGCCGCCTCGGTGGGCTGACCCCGAGCCCGGCGGTGCCGGTGTCGGACATACCGGTGCCGCCGAGCGCGCTGCCGCCCGCCGCCGCGGACGCGCTGCGTGCCGCCGTCGGTGCCGCACACGTCGGCACGGATGCGCCGGCCCGGCTGGCGCACGCGGGCGGGCAGTCCTACCTCGATCTGCTCCGCCGCCGCACCGGCGTCGAGGTCGCCATGCCGGACGCGGTGGTGTCGCCGGGCAGCCACGACGAGGTGGCCGCGGTGCTGTCCGCCGCGGGCGAGCACGGGTTCGCGGTCGTGCCGTACGGCGGCGGCACCAGCGTGGTCGGCGGGGTGGAACCGGTCCGCGGCACCACGCCGGACGGGCAGCCGCGGCGCGCGGTGGTGACGCTCGACCTGTCCCGGATGGACGCGCTGGTCGGGGTGGACGAGGTCTCGCGTACGGCGACGTTCCAGCCCGGAGTCACCGGACCGCGCGCGGAGGCGCTGCTCGCGCCGCACGGCCTCACCCTCGGCCACGTGCCGCAGAGCTTCGCCCGCGCGACCCTGGGCGGCTACGTCGCGACCCGCTCCGCCGGTCAGGCCTCCACCGGCTACGGCCGGCTGGACGACCTGGTGGTCGCGCTCCGGCTGGCCACCCCGGTCGGTGAGGTCCGCGCGGGCACCGGCACGCCGAACGCCGCCGGCCCCGACCTGCGGGCGATGTTCGTCGGGTCCGAGGGCGCGTTCGGCGTGGTCACCGAGGTCACCCTGCGGGTGCGGCCGGCGCCGGCCGAGCGCAGGTACGAGCTGTGGGCGTTTCCGTCGTTCGAGCGCGGGCTGGCAGCGGTGCGGGCGTTCGCGCAGGACTGCCTCCGGCCGCCGGACGTCGTACGCCTGTCCGACGAGGAGGAGACCCGGGTCACCCTCGCCACGCAGGGAGCGGCGGGCCGGGCGCTGTCGATGTTCGTACGGGCCCGGGCGGGCCGCACCCCGGCGGTCTGCGTACTGGGCTGGGAGGGTGCGGCCGGGACGACCTCTGACGCGCGGTCGGCCGTCCTCCCCGTGCTGCGGGCGCACGACGCCATCCGGGTCGGCACCCGGGCCGGTCAGGCGTGGCGGCGGCACCGGTTCGCCGGCCCGCACCAGCGGGACGTCCTGCTCGACGCGGGCGCACTTGCGGAGACGGTGGAGACCGCGACCTGCTGGGCGAACCTGCCCGATCTGTACGCCGCGGTGCGTACGGCGCTCACCACCAGCCTCGACGGGTCCGGCACCCCGCCCTTGGTCTTCGCGCACGTGTCGCACATCTACCCCACCGGCGCGTCGCTGTACTTCACCGTCCTCGCCCGGCGGCTGGCCGACCCGGCGGCCGCACTCGCCCAGTGGTCGGACGCCAAGGAGGCTGCCAGCGCGGCGATCCGGGCCGCCGGCGGCACGATCACCCACCACCACGCCGTCGGCCGCACCCACCTGCCCCACCTCGTGGGCGAGATCGGCCCGGTCGGTACGCGGGTGCTGGTGGCGGTGAAGGCCGCGCTGGACCCGGCGGGGATCCTCAACCCGGGCGTCCTGGTCGAGCCGCCGAGCGGCGCCGACGGCGACGGCGTACGCCCGCGGGAGTAGGCACACCGCGCGCCCGCACGCCGTCCGCCGTACCCGGGATCACCCCGTCGAGCGGACGCGACGGACTCCCCGCCCCGGCCATGCTGGGACGCATCCACTCACGCCGCTCAGATGCCACCCGGCCGGTCTGAGCTACCCAGCCGCAACTGAGGAGTCGTCATGGCCGACCGACCGTTCCGCTTCGGCATCGTCGCCGGGCTCGCCGCCACCGGACCCACGTGGGCGGAGACCGCCCGCCGCGCCGAGAGTCTCGGCTACGACACCCTCCTGGTGCCGGACACGCTGTGGACGCTCTCCCCGTGGGTCGCGCTGGGCGCCGCCGCGACCGCCACGTCCAGCCTGCGGCTCGGCACGTTCGTCCTCAACGCTCCCCTGCGCACGCCCGCGGCGGTCGCGCACGAGGCGATGAGCCTGGACCTGGTGAGCGGCGGCCGGCTCGAGCTCGGCCTCGGCGCGGGGCGGTCCGGAGCCGATGCCGACGCGGCCCGCCTGGGCCTGCCGTGGGGCACGCCCCGCGAGCGCGTCGACCGCCTTGCCGAGACGATCCGGACGGTGAAGGAGACGCTGGCCAAGAGCGCCGCCGACGCCGGCTCTCCCGGCGGCCGGGCGCGCGGACCGGCGCTGCGGGCGGTGCAGCAGCCCGGCCCACCGATCATGGTGGCCGGAGCCGGGCGGCGGCTGCTCACCCTCGCCGCCGCCGAGGCCGACATCGTGGCGCTCGGGGTGCCGCCGACCGGCACGGAGTACGACCTCGCCGCCAAGGTGGGTGAGCTCCGCGACGTCGCCGGTGACCGGTTCGATCGGCTGGAGGTCGCCTACAACCTCGCCGCGGTCGGCTCCGACCTCCCGGGGTGGCTGGCCGGCCAGCTCGGCCGCGACCCGGCCGAGCTGCTCCGATCGGGGTCGGCGGCGATCCTCACCGGTACGCCGGCAGAGATGACCGACACCCTGCGCCGGCGCCGGGACGCGCTCGGGATCTCCTACATCACCGTGAACGGCGCGTTCATGGACCAACTCGCGCCGGTCGTGGAAGCCCTCGCGGGTCGGTGAGATCCACGTGGATCCACCTGGTTTTTGTACAACCCTCGTGAACGGCGAAGCTCCGGCGTAGGTATGGCCTGGTCCGGACCAGTCACGCCGTCTTGCGGCTGATCATGACGAACCCGGCCGGTCGCCGGCAAGACCTTGCAACACATCCGCAAGAACCGGTAGGACAGCCCTTTCCCGTTGTCGCGGGCCCCTTCCCGATCCCGTCCCCGGCCGCGTGCCCGCACCTACCGTGACCGCATGTCCACCACCACTACGCCTACCGGCAGGGTGTTGCACGCCACCGGCGACACCCCCGCCGGAATCCCCACCAGCCATGCCCGCCTGCGCGCCTGGGTCGAAGACGTCGCCCACCTGTGCGAACCGAACCAGATCTGCTGGTGCGACGGTTCGGACGAGGAGTGGGAGCGGCTCACCGACGAGCTCGTCGAGGCCGGCACGCTGGTCCGCCTGAACCCGGCGAAGAAGCCGAACTCCTTCTGGGCGCGTACCGACCCCAGCGACGTCGCCCGGGTCGAGAAACGCACGTTCATCTGCTCCCGGCGAGAAGCCGACGCGGGACCCACCAACAACTGGGTGGACCCGCGGCAGATGAAGGACACGATGACCCAGCTGTACCGCGGCAGCATGCATGGCCGGACGATGTACGTCGTGCCGTTCTGCATGGGCCCGCTGGACGCCGAGAACCCGTTGTACGGCGTGGAGATCACCGACTCGGCGTACGTCGCGGCGTCGATGCGGATCATGACCCGGATGGGGCAAGCCGTCCTTGACGGTCTCGGATCCGACGGCGACTTCGTGCCCTGCCTGCACTCGGTGGGCGCACCGGTGGAGCCGGGCGAGCAGGACGTGACCTGGCCGTGCGACGACACGAAGTACATCTCGCACTTCCCCGAGACCCGGGAGATCTGGTCGTACGGATCCGGCTACGGCGGCAACTCCCTGCTGGGCAAGAAGTGTTACTCGCTGCGGATCGCCAGCGCCATCGCACGCGATGAGGGCTGGCTGGCCGAGCACATGCTGATCCTCAAGCTCACCTCGCCCGAGCAACACGTCCACTACGTCGCCGCCGCGTTCCCGAGCGCGTGCGGGAAGACCAACCTCGCCATGCTCGAGCCGACCCTGCCGGGGTGGAAGGTGGAGACGCTGGGCGACGACATCGCCTGGATGCGGTTCGGTCCGGACGGCCGGTTGTACGCGCAGAACCCCGAGTACGGACTGTTCGGGGTGGCGCCGGGCACCGGCTGGAAGACCAACCCGAACGCCATGCGCACCGTCGAGCGCGGCAACTCGGTGTTCACCAACGTCGCGCTCACCGACGACGGAGACGTGTGGTGGGAGGGCTACAGCGAACAGCCGCCCGCACACCTCACCGACTGGAAGGGCAGGGACTGGACGCCGGACAGCGACGAGCCGGCCGCCCACCCCAACAGCAGGTTCTGCACGCCGCTGCCGCAGTGCCCGATCGTGGCGCCCGAGTTCGACGACCCGCGCGGCGTACCCATCTCCGCGTTGTTCTTCGGCGGCCGCCGCGCGACCACGGTGCCGTTGGTGACCCAGGCACGGGACTGGACGCACGGGGTCTTCCTGGCCTCCACACTGTCCTCGGAGCAGACCGCGGCGGCGGAGGGCAAGGTCGGTGTCGTACGCCGGGACCCGATGGCGATGCTGCCGTTCATGGGCTACAACGCCGGTGACTACTTCGACCACTGGGTCAACATCGGCAAGCACCACGACGCCGCCAAGCTGCCGCAGATCTTCTACGTCAACTGGTTCCGGCGCGACGAGGACGGCTCGTTCCTGTGGCCCGGCTTCGGTGAGAACGGCCGCGTCCTGAAGTGGGCGATCGACCGCATCGAAGGACGCGCTGACGCCCGGGAGACGCCGATCGGGTACGTGCCCGCGCCGGGCTCACTCGACCTGTCCGGGCTGTCGATCGACGACGACACGGTCGAGGAACTGGTGCGGGTCGACGAGGAGGAGTGGCTGGCCGAGGTGCCCGGCATCGCCGAGTGGTTCGAGACCATCGGCGACACCGTGCCGGCAGCGCTGTGGGGCGAGCTCGACGGCCTCAGGCACCGGCTCGGGGAGCGGTGACGCCTCGCAGCGACGGCGCCGGCTCGGGCCGGTGCACGCCGCGCGGTCGGTAGCCGAGGGCGCCGCTCTCGCCGAGATAGTCGGCGAGCAGCCAGATCACCGCCAGCCACATCTCCGTGCCCTGGAGGCCGGGCGTACGGTCGCGCTCCGCGCCGCGGCCGTCCTCCAGGGCGAAGGAGAAGCCCGCGCCGTCACGCCACCGGGTGAGGGCCCGATCCAGTTGCCAACGTGCCCACTTCTCGCCCTCGTCGCGGCGCAGCCTGGTCTGCTTCCCGATCAGCCACAGCGGGTGGATCACGTCCAGCACGTTGCAGGCGTTGCCCAGGTCGTCGGCGAAGTACGCCGCGTCCCGGCTGTGGGTGAGCACGGTGTCCAGGGCCTGCTCGGGATAGGGCAACGGCAGCCCGAACTGCGCGTACGTACCGCGGGTGAGCCGGTAGAAGCCGTTCACGGGCTGCAGCCACCGGCCGTTCACGTCCGGCCTGCTCCACATGCCGGTGAACGGGTCGGCGTGGGTGAGCAGCCAGCCGAACAGCGGCTCCGCCGGTCCGGTGACGCCTGCGTCGACGAGGTTGCGGTGCAGGGCGGTGCCCACGCCGTCCACCCAGGAACCGGCCGACCAGCCACGGGTGTCCCAGGGCAGCGCCGCCAGCCGGGTCAGGAGCTCCGGCCCCGGCAGGTCCGAGACCGCCCGGATCGGCTGGGGGAACGACGTACCCAGCAGTTCCAGCGCGTAGCCCACGCACAGGATGTGGTAGCTCCCGCCGTTGTCAAGGCTGGGTTGCTCCGAGCGTTGCCCAGGTGTGGCGTACTCCGGAACGAGCCCGGTCGCGGCGTCCTGGCGGCCCCGCAGGTGCGCGGCGATCTCCTCACCGGGCAGCTGCGGCGGTGCCGTGCCGAGCAGCAGGTCGGCGATCTCCACCGCGTCGCACCAGGCCCGCACGGTGGGTACGGCGCCGGGCCGGTCCAGGAACCGGCCGCCGTGCAGGACACCATCGCGCGGGCCGTCACCGGCATCGGCGTCCGGCACCGGCTGCCAGCAGCGGGCCAGCACCGCCTCGGCCTGGTCGCGTGCCCGGTCGGCGAACGCCGACAGCCGCGCGGTCAGGTCGCCACCGGGCAGCCGCGTCCGCTCGGTCCCTGTCCGCTCGGTCCCTGTCCGCTCGGCCGGGCGGGTCTGCCGGCGGTCCCTGATCTGCCGCGCGGGGTTGCCGCCGACCACCGCCCACGCGGGCACGTCCTTCGTCACCACCGCGCCCGCGCCGAGCACCGCGTGGTCGCCGACGTGCACACCGTCCAGGACGACCACGTGGGAACCGATCCACACGTCGTTGCCGATGGTGATGCCCTTGGACGTCGTTGGCTGCTTGCACACCGGCCGGTCCGGGGCGATCGAGTGGTTGAAGCCGAGCAGGGAGGTATGCGCGCCGATCCGCACCTGGTCGCCCATCCGGACCTGGCCGCGCACCACGGAGTAGGGGTTGAGAGTGCACTCCGACCCCATCTCCAGGACGTCCACCTTCACCAGGGCATGGCCGCCGATGTAGGACTGCGCGCCGATACGCAGCCGCCCGGGCTGGACGTGGGCGCGAGGAGATACGAACACGTCCGGGCCGAACTCCACGTCGCCGCGGCCGGCGAGTTCGTTCTGCCACTCCTGTTGCGCCTTGCGCTCGGCCTCGGTCGCGTCGCGGTGGAACGACCACGGCGAGCCGAAGTCGTAGTACGTCTCATAGTGGGGCTCTGGTCGGGTCTCGGGCACCGGCACACCGCCGTCGGTCATCGACTCCCCCTCGGGAAAACGCTCTCCGACCTACCAGTCTGGAGCACTCGCCCCGCCCCGGACAACGTGCGGTTCAGGAACCGGCCGACCGGCCCCGTCGGCGGAGGAGCCGCCTGCGGGCGCGCCGGCCCAGGATCCTCACCAGTTCGGTGGAGCGAACCTTGTGCACCGGCACACCGACCTTCTGCGGCTTCACCACCGGCGGAGCGGGGGGCAGTACGGGGTTGAGGGTCGGCACCGCGGCGATCGCGCCGAAGAGCGCCTGGGCCGCCGCCTCCGCGTCCACCAGCGCCGCCGTCGTCGGCTCCTCCGCGGCGTCGGCCAACTGCGTGTGCAGCAGGTCCAGGTCGCCGATGACGCGTACTCCCGAGCCCGCGATCCAGTTCGCGATCTCGCGGCCGATCGCGACCGCCTCCTCCTGCGCCCACCGCGGGGTGGTCACCCTCGGCTCGTCCGGCCCGGGCTGGCGGGCCTCCTTCAGCCGCTGGATCGCGCCGTACCGGACCAGCCTGGAGTAGAAGTTGTCCGGCAGATCGTCCTGGCTGCGGAACTCGACGTTGAAGCGCCGGAGCATCTCGATCTCGCCGAGACTGAGCGACCGGTTCGTCGCCACCGGCACCGCCGGGAGCGTCCCGTCCGGCAGTCCGAGCAGCGATTCGAACACCCGCAGCACCATGTCGCGTTCGGAGTCGTCGACCACGACCACGGTCACCCGGTCGCGCCCGACCACGTCGACCCACCGCTCGATCAGCCGATCGTGCCGGTGCCGGCGCCAGAAGCTGGGGTTCGGCTCCTCGTACGGCGGAACCCGCAGCATGTGGTGCAGCCAGTTCTCGTAGGTCGTCCGCTGCCCGTTCTGCACGTACTGCTGCCACTGCGAGGGAAGGATCTTCACCAGCGGCCGGAGCGTCACCACGACGTGCACCCGCTCACCACCGACGTCCTCGACGATCCGGGCGATCGCCTCCGGTCCGGCCTCGGAGAAGAACTCGCTGCTGATCACGCCGGTCTGTGCCTCCGAGACCAGCATGTCGTTGAGCAGGCGGTCCCAGTGCCGCTGCTTCGGCGGGTCGTCACCCATCATCGAGTGCCGACCGGTCACGGCGAGCACGGCGTGCATGGGATGCCGGTCGTAGCTCGGGTAGTAGATGCCCCGGCCGGCCAGCTCCTCGCGGATCTCGAACAGCGCCGCCTGCACGGCGGTCGTTCCCGTCTTGTGCGGTCCGATGTGCAGCAACCGGGTGCCGGTCGGCAGCCTCCACCCGTCAGCGGGCGGAGCGGACGTCAAGGCGAGATCGTCTGTCATGGCAAAGGCACGGTAATGCCACATACAAGTACGAGCTACGCAGGGTACGTTGCGCGTCCGAATGCGGACACCGATCCGACCGCGGGTGACCGAGCCGCTGCGGTGAGGAGCAATCGGTAAGGCCGACAGCGCCGGGCCCCGCACTCTCGGTGAGGTCTGGGCCCGGCGCTTCGCCGAGGGCGTTGTGCCGTGGTGAGGGCGGAGGCGGCGGGATTTGAACCCGCGAGAGGGGATGAACCCTCAACCCGCTTAGCAGGCGGGCGCCATAGACCGGACTAGGCGACGCCTCCCCTCGCCTGGCAGAGCCAGGACGCCGCATCAGGG
The DNA here is from genome assembly GCF_040610475.1 of Actinopolymorpha sp. NPDC004070. Taxonomy (NCBI): domain Bacteria; kingdom Bacillati; phylum Actinomycetota; class Actinomycetes; order Propionibacteriales; family Actinopolymorphaceae; genus Actinopolymorpha; species Actinopolymorpha sp. NPDC004070. The sequence continues at coordinate 169,925 of NZ_JBEXMJ010000011.1, forward strand.
TAGCGGGCCGGGGCGGAGCCGGGCAAAGCGACCTGCCACAAGCGGCGAACCACGAGGTCAGATGGTCAATCTCAGGGTGGTGGCGTACCGTGCGCAGATCCGGGTGCACGTCGCCTATGCCGGGAAACCGGCCGATTGCGCGGGCTGAACCGGAGAAAACGTACCGAAAACGGGCATCAACCTGTCACCAAGCCTGTCCACCAACTGGAGCAGCACGTGGAGTTCGGCACACCCTGCGGCACGAGCAGACCGGATAAGGCACCCATAGGTGCAACTCCGGGCACTGCTCGCACGTCGTGCCAGGGTGAGAGCCCGCACATCCGCATCCGAGGGTGGTCATGGACGGGGGTCCGCGTGGGATTGAATACGGTCCATGTCTGAGCTGGTGAGGGACGACCACGGCACGTCGTCGAGGCCGCCGGTGACCGACCGGCGACGTCGTCGGCCGATGTCGTTCACCAGCGCCCTCCTGCTCACGGTCGCCGGCGCGCTCGTGCCAGGACTCGGCCTTCTCGCCGCCGGCCGCCGCCGCCTCGGAGCAGCGGTGCTGGCTGTCGCCGTGGCCCTCCTCGCGGTCTTCGCCTGGATTGGCCTCACCCAGCGTCGGTCGGTCCTGCACTGGCTGGTCCAGGCGGACACCCTCCGGGTGATCGGGATCGTCCTGCCGGTGATCGGCCTGGCCTGGATGGTGGTGATCGTCCTCACCTACCGTTCGCTGCGGCCCTGGAGCGTCAGCGCGCTGCAGCGCATCCTCGGCTCGGCCCTCGTCACCCTCCTGGTGCTGGCCGTGCTCACCCCACTCGCCGTGGGCGGTCGCTACGCGCAGGTGCAGCGCGGCGTGGTCCAGGACGTCTTCGCCGGTACGGAGAGCCGGAGCGCCACCCGGCCCAAGAACGTCACGGCCGCCGACCCGTGGGCCGGACAGGACCGCGTCAACGTCCTGCTGCTCGGCGGCGACGGCGGCAAGGACCGCGCCGGCATCCGCCCCGACAGCATCCAGGTCGCGAGCATCGACACCCACACCGGCAACACCGTGCTGTTCAGCCTGCCGCGCAACCTGGAGAAGGTGCCGTTCCCGCCGGGCTCGTCGCTGGCCAAGGCGTACAAGGGCGGCGTCTACGCCGGGCCGGGCGACCAGCTGGAGTGGATGATCAACTCGATCTACCGCAACGTCCCCGCCCAGCACCCGGGCCTGCTCGACAGCGACAACCCCGGCGCCGACGCCACCAAGCTGGCCGTCGGCGAGGCACTCGGGCTGAAGCTGGACTACTACGTCCTGATCAACCTGCAGGGCTTCGCGCAGCTGGTCAACGCGCTCGGCGGGATCACCGTCAACATCAACGAGCGGGTGGCCATCGGCGGCGCCACCGACGAGGGCATCAAGCCGTCGGGCTACCTCCACCCGGGCCCCAACCAGCACCTGGACGGCTACCACGCGCTGTGGTTCGCCCGCGGCCGCTACGGCGCGGACGACTACCAGCGGATGCTGCGCCAGCGGTGCGCGATGAAGGCGATCATCGACCAGGCCAACCCGGGCACGGTCCTCACGAGGTACGAAGCGATCGCGAAGACGTCGAAGCACATCGTGCTCACCGACATCCCGAGCTCGCTGCTCCCGGCGTTCGTCGACCTGTCGATGAAGGTGAAGGGCGGCGACGTCAAGAGCATCGCCTTCACCAACAAGATCATCAAGCCGTGGAACCCCGACTACAAGCTGATCCACAAGCGGGTGAGGACCGCGCTCGCGGCCAGCGAGAAGGCACCGCCGACCAAGAAGCCGGCGACCAACCGGACGGCGAAGCCCACCCCGACGCCCACACCCTCCGGCAGTGCGACCCCGGACCCGAACGCGCCGGCCGACTCCCTCGCCGACGCCTGCGCGTACCGCCCGGTTCAGTAGTGCGGGCGTAGTCGGCGCTTCACCCGTTGAGCGGGCGGTAGCCGTGCGCGGTGTTCAGCCGGCCCTGCAACTGCTCTTCCAGCGAGCCGACGGGGGCGTCCAGCAGGCGGGCGGCGATCAGGCTGCGCCGGCCGTCGGCCAGCGCGACGACGAACACCGGGCCGGTCGCGCTGTCGGACCGGCCCACGTCGGCGACCTCCGACCAGCGCGCCGACCGCACGCTGTCGCGGCGCCAGTTGGTCCGGTTGACGAAGCCCTCCTCCGACAGCACCAGGCCCGACCGCCGGCTGAGCAGTGACCAGGCAGCCAGCGCCACGACGATCAGGAAAACTGCGAAGAAGATCCACTCCAGTGCCACGACGACGGTGCCGTCGATCGCGGGTACGCCTCGTCGGAGCGCCTCGAGCACCACGACCAGGGCGAGCCACACGCAGGCCATGCCGAGCATGCGTGCACCGAGCGCCGGGCGCAGGCGAAAGCTGACCGGGGAGTTCGAGCCGGGCGAACCGGGCGTGGGCGAGCCGGACGGGGTCTGTGGGGCGGACATGACACCGGAGTCTGTCACGCCGCCACCACGCCCCCGTCAGGCGTCCGGCCCGGTTCCGGAGTCCGCGGGGCCGCCGATCAGCGCCTGGAACGCCGGCCGCAGCAGTTCGGTGATCTGTTCGGGCGAGGCGTCGCGCAGGTGGTCGAGTTCGAGCAGGTGACGTCCGGTGGTGACCCCCAGCAGCACCGCGACCAGCAGGGCCGACCGCAGCTCCGGGTCGTCGGCGGGGATCGCGGCGGCGCCCTGGGCGATCTGCCTGGCCAGCGACTCCCGTACCGCCTCGGTCGCCTCCGGATGGGTGAACGCCGACCGCAGCAGCGGCATGCTGGCGGGCTGCCCGCTCAGCTTGACGCCCAGGATCGACAGCAGCAGCTCGGCGAACTCGGCCGGCTCGGCGGGTAGCTCCTCACCTGCCGCTACGTGCACGGCCTGCCGGAACAGCTGGTCCTTCGAACCGAAGTACTGCATCACCAGCGCGGGGTCGACCCCGGCCGCACCGGCGACGCCCCGGATGGTGGTGCGTTCGTAGCCGCGCTCGGCGAACTCCCGCCGCGCCGAGGCCAGGATCCGCTCCTCGGTCTGCCGGCGGCGCTCGGCCCGGCTCTGCCGTGGACGGTCGGCGCTCATTCTCGTGACTCTACCGGCGTTGACCGAAGCCGGGATTTCGCTCTACGCTCGTTGAGATTCAACACATGTTGAGTGAACAGGGAGCGTCGACATGCCTGATCTGCACCCGGATGCGAAACCGGACCTGACCCCACGCCACGCGTTCGAGCGGTTCCGCCGGTCCGTCCTGTCCGGCACCACCGACGACTCGGGCGACCAGGCCGAGGACGTCGTGGTCGAGTGGCCGTTCAACCCGCCGGGCCGGCCGCGCCGACTCCAGGGCAGATCCCGGCTCGAGGCGCTCACGCGCGCCGGCCGGGCGGCGCTGCCGATGCGCATCGAGGAGGTCCCCGTCGTGGCGATCCACGACAGCCTCGACCCGGAGGTGGCGATCGTCGAGTACGAGCTCGCCGGGACGCTCACCGCCACGGGCGAGCGCGTGTCGGGTGCGGCGCTGGTGCTGCTCCGCGTCCGTGGCGGGCAGGTCGTGCACGTCCGCGAGTACCAGGACGTGGTGGCGATGGCCCAGGCGTTCGGCCGGTTCGACGAACTGCTCGCCGCGGCGAAGGAGCACGACGAGCGGGGCGACCTGCGCGCGGACCCCGGCGAGCGCGAGCGCCTGCCGTTCCTCTCCGGCGACGCCACCGGGCACGTGCCGGACCCGCACGCCGGGCCGCGCGGCGTCTTCGCCCGCTTCCAGCAGGCGGTGCTGGCGAACTCCCGCGACGCGATGGCCGACCTGTTCGCGCCCGACGGCGTGCAGGAGTTTCCGTTCCGGGCGCCGGGGATCCCCGCGCGCCTGGAGGGCCGGGAGGCCGTCCGCTCCTGGCTCTCCCGCAACGCCGGGCAGCTGATCCGGTTCGAGGCGTACCGCGACGTCACCATCCACGACACCACCGACCCTGAGGTGATCGTCGTCGAGCACGCCATCGACTGCACGCACCTGCCGACCGGTCGTCCGCTGCGGATGTCGTACGTCTACGTGCTGCGTGCTCGCGACGGGCAGATCGTCTCGCTGCGCGACTACGTGAACCTGCTGCCGGTGCTCACGGCCCGGCTGGTCAGCCCTTGATGCCGGTCTCGGTGACGCCCTGCACGAGATAACGCTGCAGGAACACGAAGATCAGCACCAGCGGGAGGATCGCGACCGCGGCGGCCACGAACAACTCGTGGATGTTGATGGTCTGCGCGGTGACGAACGTCGACAGCGCCACCTGCACGGTCCACGACGAGGAGTCCTGGCCGATCACCAGCGGCCACAGGAAGGCGTTCCAGTTGGCGATGAAGGTGATGGCGGCGATCGCGGCGCAGAACGGCAGCGAGTTGGGCATCACGATCAGCCAGAACGTCCGCCAGTAGCCGAGGCCGTCGACCCGCGCCGCCTCCTCCAGCTCCTTGGGGAAGTTGACGAAGTACTGCCGGAACAGGAACGCCGCGAACCCGCTGAACAGCCCGGGGATGATCAGGCCGCGCAGGGAGCTCACCCAGCCGAGTGAGGAGACCAGCACGAAGCTCGGGATGAACGTCACCGCCGCCGGGATCATCAGCGTGGCCACGATCAGGTAGAAGATCTTGTCGGCCCAGCGGTTGGGGATCCGGGCCAGGCCGTAGCCCGCCATCGCCGCCAGTAGCAGCTGCCCTCCGGTGCCGAGCACGCCGACGACCGCGGAGTTCCACAGCGCACGCGCCATCGGAACCTCGGTGTCGTTGAAGAGCTCGGCGATGTTCCCCCACTGCAGCGCGGTCGGAAACACCGTCCAGCCTGGCGCGGTGATGTCGGCGTCGGTGGACAGCGCGTTGCGCACGATGAGGTAGAACGGCACCAGGAAGATCACGGTGACGACCAGCAGTGCCGCCCACCGGGCGACCTTGGCCACCATCGCCATCGGGCCGCGCCGGTGCCCGATCGGGACCGGCGTTCCGGTGGAACGTACGGCGGGTTGGGTCGTGGTCGCCATCAGTCCGCCTTACCGAAGCCGAAGATCCTGCTCTGCACCAGCGTGAGGATCATGATGATCGCCGCCAGGATGAGTGCACCGGCGCTGCCCCGGCCGAGGTCCTGGATGGAGCCCAGCGAGACGCTGTAGAGATACACCAGCGGAGGCCGGGCGTAGTTGACCTGGCCGACGAGGTTGTAGAACTCGTCGAACGCCTGGTAGGCCGCGATGAGGTTCAGCAGCAGCACCGCGATCGAGGTGGCCCGCAACTGCGGGAACGTGATGAAGCGGAACACCTGCCAGCCCGGCTTGGCACCGTCGACGTAGGCAGCCTCGTAGAGCTCGGTCGGGATACGTTGCAGGCCGGCGATGAACAAGATCATGTAGAAGCCGAGCTGCAGCCACAGCCGCACGGTCACCAGCGGGATCCAGTACCACGGCGGGTCGACCGTGCTCAGCCAGGCGATGTTGTCGATGCCGAACCAGCTCAGGACGGTGTTGGCCAGGCCGAACCGCACGCCGTTGAAGATGGACAGCTTCCAGATCAGCGAGGCCACGACGTACGAACACGCGGTGGGCAGGAAGAACACCGAACGGAAGAAGGCCCGCGCCACCCGCACGCCGTTGACCAGCAGGGCCAGCCCGAGCGACAACGCGAACGTCAGCGGCACGATGAACACCGCGAACACCGTGAAGGTCACCATGCTGGACAGGAAGTTCGGGTCCGTCAGCATGTCCGCGTAGTTGCGCAGCCCGACGAAGTCGGTCGGCGTGACCGTGTTGCGGGCGTCGAAGAAGCTGAGGAACAGGCTCCACAGGATCGGCACGTAGCCGAAGACCAACAGCCCGACGAGGAACGGCCCGACGAAGAGCCAGAAGGCGAGGGAGGTGCCGCGGATGCCGCGGCGCCTCCCCCCACCCGCCGACGTGGTGCCGTCCGCGGTGGACGGCTCGGTGACGGCGCTCATCGCCCCTCAGCCGAACAGCCGGTTGAGCTCTGCATTGGTGGTCTTCTCCGCCTTCGCGGCCTCCGCGACCGGGTCGGCGCCCTTCTTGATGATGTTGGTGAGCATGTCGCCGAACGCGGTGCCCATCTTCGGTGTCCAGGCCGGGTTGTCGGTGAAGCCGTTGTCCGCAGCGAGTTTCACCGCCTCGGCGGCCGCGCCGGACTGCAGCTTCTTCGCCTTCGCCGCAAGGCTCTTGCGCGGCGGGATGTGGAAGCCGTAGCTCAGGGACCAGTCCTCCTGGAAGTCGGTCTTGTCGATCCACAGCCAGCGGACGAACTTCTTGGCGGCCTCGACGTTCTTGCTCTTCGCCGAGACGAACTGCGTCCAGCCGCCGGAGTAGACCGCGTCCTTGCCCTGCGCGTCCAGCTTCGGGAACGCCATCACGCCCACGTCGTCGCCGAACTTCTTCAGGATGGCGGGCATCGCCCACAGGCCGAGCCACTGCATCGCGGCGAGTTCGTTGATGAACGCACCCGGGTCGGTCCACTCGGTGGGCGCGCCGAGCAACAACGACTTGCTGGCGTAGAGCTCGTGCAGTTTGGAGTACGCCTCGAGGGCCCGCTCGCCGGTGAAGTTGGGCTTGTGGTCCTGGGTGAGGTAGGTGCCACCGGAGGAGTGCAACGCGGGCCCGCCCATGGCTAGGCCGCCGTCGTTGCCGGCGTACAGGCCCTTCATGTTCTTGTTGGTGAGGGCCTTCGCAGCGGTGATGAGCTCGTCGATCGTCGTCGGCGGCTTGAGTCCGGCCTTGTCCAGCAGGCTCTTGCGGTAGTAGATGAGCTGCGGGTCGTCGATCATCCGGATGCCGTAGAGCTTGCCGTCGACGGTGTTGGTGGTGATGTCGTTGGCGTTGAAGTCGTCCTTGACGTCGCTGATGATGTCGTCGAGGGGTACGACCTGCTTGCTCTGCACCATGGCGATGTTGAGCTGGCTCTCGAAGATGTCCGGGCCCTTGTCGGAGAGCAGTCCGGAGGCGAGCTTCGACGCGTAGTCCCCTGGTGTCCACTGCACGTTGACAGCTGCGTCCTTGTACGCCCTGGCGTACTTCAGCGCTGCTTCCTTCGTGCCGGTCTCGCCGTACTGGTGGTACCACTGTGACAACTGCGTGTTGCCACCCCCACCGCCACCGCCGCCACCCGCCGGACGTCCGGTGTTTCCGCCGCAGGCCGCGGCGAACGCGCCGAGGGCTGCGAGCCCACCTGTACGGCGCAGGAAGGTACGTCGGCTCCAGGCGCCGGCCGGCTGTGTCGGGGTCATGCGAACACACCTCCGAGGAAGAAACGCCAGCCGGATCGATCACAGCTGACGGCATACGTGCGTACTCCCGGTCACGTCGACCGACGCGGGAAAGCACGCTGACACTGCCGACGGCCCGTCGGCGACATTAGTGATCTCCCACGTTGGAAAACAGTCGCAGTTGGCGGGAATGGCGTCAAGAGTTAAGTCGTTCGTGCACCGTTTCGTTGCACGCAACATGCACGAAAATGACGAACCCGGGCCGGGACGGCCCAGATCGCGGAGGCGGGCGATCTGGACCCTCCGAGCACGGGCTCGACGAGGGTGCCGGCACCGGGCGATGCGGCGGCCCGGCGGATGTGCGGTCGGTGCGTTGGTGCGGTTGCTGCGGCGGTGCGGGGCGTTCGGTGGTTCGAGGTGCGGCGGTGCGCGGGAACTTCCGGTGGTGCGATGCTGCCGGGTGCTGCGCTGCTGCGAACTTCTTCGAACTCCTTCGACTTTCGTCGTCGGGCGACTCCGCGGTCGGCGGTGCTACGGCGCGCGCCGCGCCTCGGCGTACCAGCCGATGATCGTATCGGCGTGGCTACGGCGTCACCTCTTCCGGGCCGTACTCCCGTCCGGACTCGTCCATCCGGTCGTCGACCCAGTACGCCCCACCGAACCCACCGGTCCCCCCACTCACGCAGAAGACCAGCGGATCGCGGACCTGGCCCCTCCCGACGTCCGGGTCCGGCGCGGTGCACGAGGGCCCGGGAGACCCCTGTGCCGCGGCGAACTCGAACCCGTGTGGTTCCGGCATTGACGCCGCCTTCCGATCTCGTGCTGTACCCCATGGTCACCTGCTCCAATGCCGGTCAGCACCGGTTTCCGCAAATTTGCCACCCAACTTGACGAGGGATCCCTCATGTACGAGACGGCTCCGCGCGGCGCGGCCGGGCAGCGCGCACCGGCGCGGGCTGCGGGTTTTTCCGCGGAAGAATCGGGGGACAAACGAGCCCGGCGCGAGGCGCCGGCGCTTCCCGGCTCACGGATTCTCCCGGGAAGAGAATCGGCGAACTGCCGAGCCCGGCGCGAGGTGATGCGCGGCGCTCTGGCCGCGAGAGTCAGTCGTGTACCGGGCTCTCGTGCTCGCGGTGGGTGGCCGACTCGATCTGGAACGTCGAGTGCTCCACGTCGAAGTGCCCGGCCAGGCAGGTGCACAGCGCGTCCAGCACTCGTCCGGTGTGGCCGCCGGCCATCGTCGCCTCGTCCACGACGACGTGCGCGGACAGGACGGGCAGGCCGGAGGTGATCGTCCAGGCATGCAGGTCGTGTACGTCCACCACACCGGGCACGTGCGTGATGTGGTGGCGTACGGCCTCGATGTCGACGCCGCGCGGCACCGCCTCCAGGAGAACGTCGATCGCCTCCCGCAACAACCCCCATGCCCGGGGCAGGATCATCAGTGCGACCAGACCGGAGGCGACCGCGTCCGCGCGCTGCCAGCCGGTCAGCGTGATGACCAGCGCCGCCACCACCACCGCGACCGACCCGAGCAGGTCTCCGAGGACCTCGAGGTAGGCACCGCGGAGGTTGAGGGAGTCCGACTGCGCCCGGTGGAGCAGCAGCAGGGACGCGGTGTTGGCGGCCAGGCCGACCAGCGCGACCACCAGCATCAGCCCCGACTTCACCTCGGGCGGTTCGGACAGTCGCTGCACCGCCTCCACCAGGATGTACAGCGCGAGGCCGAAGAGGATCACCGAGTTGGTCGCGGCGGCCAGGATCTCCGCGCGTTGCCAGCCGAACGTCCGCCGGCTGGTCGGCGCGCGCTGGGCCAGCGTCACCGCCACCAGGGCGAGCACGATGCCGGCGGAGTCGGCCGCCATGTGGCCCGCGTCGGCGAGCAGCGCCAGCGAGCCCGAGGCGATGGCGCCGACGACCTGGACCATCAGGACCGACGCGGTGAACGCCAGGACGAGCATCAGCCGGCGCCGGTGGCCGCCGGTCGCGGTCCCCCGCGGAGCGGCGTGGCCGTGCCCGTGGCCGTGCCCGTGTCCGGCGGCCATCAGCTGGCCCCTTCCCCGCGCGGGGCCCGATGGCCGGTGCGACCGGGACGGTGCGCGCGGACCGGTCCGGACTCCTGCGTCCGCGCCGGCTCGTGTCCGCTGGCGGGAAGGCTCTCGTGCGGACGGGCCGAGCGAACGAAGCCGGGCGCCGGCTCAACGGAGCGGTCGCGTACGTCGGCCCGGTCGGGTACGCCGGCGTCCGCGCAGGTGGCCTGGTCGGCACCCTCGTTGACCACGGCCAGGAACTCCACCAGTGCGTGCGCGAGGTGCGGGCTGGCCAGGTCGTAACGGACCTGGCGGCCCTCCGGCGTGGCCGCCACCAGGCCGGATCCGCGCAGGAACGTGAGGTGGTTGGAGACATTCGGCCTGGTCAGGTCGAGCGTCTCGGCGAGCTGGGCCGGGTAGGCGGGCCCGGCGACCATGGCGAGCAGGATGCGGCACCGGGTGGGGTCGGCGATCGCCCGGCCGAGCCGGGACATCGCGTCGACGTCAGCCGGGCCGATCGCGGCCTGCGGTCGACGGGGTTCGGGCGACGACGTGAGCACGCAGTCAAGGTACAGCGCTCACTGAATTAAGCAAATACTGAATCGTCGCGTACGCCCGGGATCGGCCGGTACGCCGGTCGGGGACGAAGCGCCGGCCGGGAATCGAATGCCGGCCTCGGGAATCGGATCAGCGTGCCAGCCAGCCACCGTCCACCGGCACGACCGCACCCGACACGTAGTTCGAGGCGGAGGACGCCAGGAAGACGACCACGCCGGCGAGGTCGTCCGGGCGCCCCCAGCGCCCGGCGGGGATCCGCTCCAGGATGGCCCGGCTGCGGTCCGGGTCGTTGCGTAGCGCCTCGGTGTTGTCGGTGGCGAAGTAGCCGGGCGCGATCGCGTTGACGTTCACGCCGTACGGGGCCCACTCGCTGGCCAGCGCCCGGGTCAGCCCGGCCAGCCCGCTCTTCGCCGCGGTGTACGCGGCGACGTTGATCCCGCCCTGGAAGCTGAGCACCGAGCCGGTGAAGATCACCTTCCCGGCGCGGCGGCGCACCATCGGCCGGCCGAGCTCGCGGGTGAGGGCGAACTGCGAGGTCAGGTCGACCGCGAGCACCTCGTCCCAGTTGGCATCGGCGTAGTCGAGGGCAGGCGATCGGCGGATCGTGCCGGCGTTGTTGACCAGGATGTCGACCGGGCGGTCCCGGTCGGCGAGACCGCGCGCGAACTCCGTGACAGCTGCCCGGTCGGCGAAGTCGACCCGGTGACCCTCGAAGGAGCGGCCGAGCGAGGTGACCACGTGCTCGGCCTCGCTGCCGCTGGTCGCCAGGCTGGAACTCACCCCGATCACGTCCGCGCCGGCGGCGGCCAGCGCCCGGGCCATCGCCAGCCCGAGCCCGCGGTTGGCGCCGGTGACCAGCGCCAGCCGCCCGGTCAGGTCGAAGATCCCGCCCGGGCCGGCCGGGGCACCGGAAGGACCACTCACGAGGCGTCCTGGCAGTCGATCAGCACCTTCATCACACCGCCGCCGGACTCCAGCGCGTCGAACGCCGCGCTCGCACCGGACAGCGGGACCACCCGCGAGATCAGCTCCTTGGCCGGCACCTGCCGGTCGGCCACCAGCTGGACGGCGTACTCGAAGTCGTCGCGGGCGTAGACCCGGGTGCCGAGGATGGAAAGCTCCCGCAGGAAGACCTGGTTGAGGTCGACCAGCCGGGGCTCGGAGTGGATGGCCACGACCACCATCCGGCCGCGTACGCCGAGCACGTCGGTGGCGGTCCGTACGCCGGCCGGCGCTCCGGACACCTCGAACGAGACGGGGGCGCCCGCGCCGGAGGTCCAGTCCGCGACGTACGCGCCGATGTCGGTGCGGCTCGGGTCGACGACGGTGAGACCGAGCGCTTCGGCCGTCGCCTGGCGGTGCGGGTCGAGCTCGAGGAGGACGACATCACTTCCCTGCGCCTGCGCGACCCGGGCGATCAGCACCCCGATCGGCCCGCCGCCCACGACGACGGCCTTCTCGCCGGGGGCAAGGCCGGACCGGCGTACGTCGTGCACCGCGACCGCCGTCGGCTCGACCAGCGCGGCGACGTCCAGCGGCAGGCCGGCGGGCAGTCCGACCACGACGTCCGCGGGCACCGTCCAGCTCCCCTGCATGGCACCCGGGATGTCGACGCCGATGACCTTCAGCGTCTGGCACACGTGGGTGTGGCCGGCCCGGCACGCGGCGCAGGTGCCGCACCAGCGCAGCGGCATCACCGTCACCGGGTCGCCGACCTGCCGGCCCTCGACGCCCTCGCCCACGGCGGCGATCCGGCCGGACGACTCGTGGCCGAGCACCGCCTTGGCCGGCACGCGGTGGTCCATCGCGCCGTGCCGGATGTGCAGGTCGGTGCCGCAGATTCCGGCGTACGCCACCTCGATCTCGACCTCGCCCGGCCCGGGGGGAACCCGTTCGCGGTCCTCGACGATCAGGTTCGGGTCACCGGTGTACAGGGCCGCGCGCATGCGATCTCCTCCGCCGTCCGGGTGCGTTGCGTGTCGGTCCGGGGGTCACCTGCACCCCCGGTCGCGGTTGGAGTGCACCACACCGGCGCATTCCCGGCCAAGCCGGTGTCCGGCGCTGTTACGGGCCGCGCCGCCGGAGGGAGCGGGGGTAGCGGGAATGTTGACGCTTCAACTATCGTTCCTCGTGGCAGGACCGGCCGCCAGTCGGGCGGCAGGCCCCCACCGACCCAAGGAGTGACCATGCCCGCGGTCAGCGTCGACAACATCCTCGTGCTGCCTCGCCTGCCCAAGGTCGACCCCGCGACCGTCACCGAGCGGAAGGTCTCGTCGGTGACGACCGCCCCGACCGGGTTCGAGGGCGAGGGCTTTCCGGTCCGCCGGGCGTTCGCCGGCGTCGACCTGAGCAAGCTCGACCCGTTCATCCACATGGACCAGATGGGTGAGGTGGAGTACGCACCGGGTGAGCCCAAGGGAACGCCCTGGCACCCGCACCGCGGCTTCGAGACCGTGACCTACATGATCGACGGCACGCTGCGCCACCAGGACTCCAACGGCGGCGGCGGCCTGATCAGCGACGGCGACACCCAGTGGATGACCGCCGGTGGCGGCCTCCTGCACATCGAGGCCCCGCCGGAGGAGGTCGTGATGAGCGGTGGCCTGTTCCACGGCTTCCAGCTGTGGGTCAACCTGCCGGGGCGGCTGAAGATGACCGCGCCGCGCTACCAGGACATCCACCGCGGCGACGTGGGCCTGGTCAGCTCCCACGACGGCGGCGCGCTGCTGCGCGTCATCGCCGGCGAGGTGGGCGGGCACAAGGGCCCCGGCGTCACCCACACGCCGATCGCCCTGCTGCACGCGACCGTCTCCCCCGGCGCGCAGGTCAGGCTGCCGTGGCGGGCCGACTTCAACGCGCTGGTGTACGTCCTGAACGGCACCGGCACCGTCGGCGCCAACCGGCGCCCGATCCGCAGCGGCCAGCTCGCGGTGTTCGGTCCCGGTGACGTGGTGACGTTGGACGCCGACCAGAACCAGGAGAGCCGCAGCCCCGCGCTGGACGTGCTGGTCCTCGGCGGGCAGCCGATCCGGGAGCCGGTCGCGGCGTACGGCCCGTTCGTCATGAACACCCGGCAGGAGCTCCTGCAGGCCTTCGAGGACTTCCAGGCCGGCCGGCTGGGCACCATCCCGGCCCAGCCGCACCCTGGTCACGACGTGCTCTGAACCTGAACGAGCCCGCCCGGCTCGCCTCTCCCGCTACGACCTTTCCGCTACGACCCTCGCCGGGTCGGCGCCCTCCGGGGCCGCCGGCCCGGCGAACTCGTTGCGGTCGCCAGCAGGCGTGCGGCCGGACCGCTGGGGTCGCGGCCGGGCAGCCACACCGCGCGGAACCGGCGTTCGAACCGCAGGTCGCGTACGGCCACCGCCACCAGCCGTCCGTCGGAGAGCTCCGCGCCGACCGCGAGCGCGCTGAGCACACCCGGCCCCTCCCCGGCCATCACCGCTGCCTTGATCGCAGTGGTGGAGCCGAGCTCGAGACCGGTGTGGACACGGTGGCCCGCCACGGCGAGGCGGCGGACGAACACGTCCCGCGTACCCGACCCCTCCTCCCGCAGCACCAGCCGGGCCGCGGCCAGCTCGTCCGGGCGCACCCCCGCCGCCCGCCGGGTCCACCGGTGGCCCGGCGCCACCACGACCAGCAGTTCGTCCGCACCGACGGTGCGGGACCGCAGGCCCGTCGGGGCGGAGGTTCCCTCGACGAAGCCGAGGTCGGCGCGCCGGTCGCGAACCATCGCCGCGACCTGCTCGGAGTTGCCGACCCGGAGCGCGACGTCCAGGTCGGGTTCGGCGGCGTGCAGCCGGGCCAGCCAGCCGGGCACGAGGTACTCCGCGACCGTCATCGACGCCGCCAGCCGTAGCCGACCGGACTGTTCCGCGCGCAGGGCGGCGACGCCGAGGGCGAGTTCGCGGGATGCTTCCAGGACGGGCCGGGCCCAGTCGACCACCGCGGCGCCGGCCGGGGTGAGCGTCGAACCGACCGTGGAGCGTTCGAGCAGGCGCAGCCCCAGGCGGCGTTCGAGTCCCCGCAGCCGCTGGCTCACCGCCGGCTGGCTGATGCCGTGCAGACCGGCCGCCTGCCGCAGGCTCCCGGTCTCCGCCACCGTGACCAGCAGGTGCAGCGTCGCGACCTCGGGGAGTTCGAGCACACCGCGAGCATAGGCGTCCGGGCGCACGGCTATAAGTCGGCCTTATCACCTGCCCGGCAAACGACGGCTACCGCCGGCGCCCGCTGACCAGCATCGTGGGAACTGCACCGGTAGGTCCGGAATCCGGTCGGCCAGGAGAACCGGTCGGCCTGGAAAACCAGTTGGCCGGAAACAGGAGATCGGAGAGAGAGGGGCAGCGTGGCCACGGATGTGCGGAACCCCACCGTCCAGGAACCCACCGCGCAGGTGGGTGCGGACAGGAAGCACGCCGCCGCGGCACCCCGCACGACAGCGCTCCTGGCGGGTCTCGCGGTCCTGACGATCCTGGCGACCGCGCTGGTGGCCACGGTCCTCGGCGGGCACGTCCCGGTGGTCGGCGCACCAGTGGTGGCGTTGGCGCTCGGCGTACTCCTCACCAGCACCTGCCCTCCGGTGGCCCGGCTGCGACCCCTGCTGGCGCGGATCGGGCGCTGGTGTCTACAGGCCGCCGTGGTCGTACTCGGCACCAGCCTGTCGCTACGGCAGATCGCCGACACCGGCCTGGCCTCGCTGCCGGTGCTGGCGGGGACGCTGGGCGTCGCTCTGGTCGCGACCCCGCTGCTGGGTCGCGCCCTCGGTGTCAACGGTGGCTTGCGCACGCTCGTCGGCGCCGGAACAGCGATCTGTGGAGCGTCCGCCATCGCCGCCACGGCAGGCGTCATCGCCGTCACCGAGGCCGAGATCGCCTACGCAGTCGCCACGATCTTCGCGTTCAACATCGCCGCCGTGGTGGTCTTCCCCGTCCTCGGCCACCTGCTCGACCTGTCCTCCGCGGGCTTCGGGCTGTGGGCGGGCAGCGCCGTCAACGACACGTCCTCGGTCGTGGCGGTGGGGTACGCGTTCGGTGCCGCCGCCGGGACCCACGCCGTGGTGGTGAAGCTGACCCGCACCCTCGCGATCGTCCCGCTCACGCTCGGTCTCGCGTTCGTCCAGGCACGTGCCGCCAGAGCCGCCGGCACCGGCGCCGGCACCGGCACCGGAGCAGGTGGTTCCACTTCGGGCGACGGGACGGCCACCCCCGGTCCGCGAGCGTTCCGGTTGCGACAGGTCGTACCCGCCTTCGTCGTACTGTTCGCCGTCGCCGCCGGCGCCAACAGCCTGGGGCTGGTGCCCGCGACCGTCCACGAACCGCTCGGCCACGTCGCGGCGTTCCTCGTGACGGCGGCACTCGCGGCGGTCGGACTCGGCACCCGGCTGGGCGAACTGCGCACGGCCGGGGCCCGGCCGCTGCTCCTCGGCGCGCTGCTGTGGGTGTGCGTCGCCGGCACTGCGCTGCTTCTCCAGGCCGCGACGGGCCAATGGTGACGGACAGAAACGCCGACGTCAAGATGAGGTTGACGCTGCATCACGACGGGCCAACGTCTCGGCAGTGCTGACCAGGGCCAGGAGCAGCAGGCCGGTGACCAGCGGGGCAGCTCCGGTGAACGTCGACCCCAGCACCAGAAGGGCGGTGCCAGGGTAGACCGCGTTGCGGGTGGCGGAGAGCCGGTGCGGTCGTACGTGCAGAGCCCACAACGCACACAGGAACACCGCGACCGGGACGGTGACCGCCGCGCCGGCGGTGAGCGAGGGCACCGATTCCTGCCGGGACACCCGGTCCACCTCGGCGCCGAGCCCGGCACCGACCGCGGCCGCCGCCGCGAAGATGAGGTAGTGGCCGTAGCTCCACGCGAATGCCTCCCGGACGGACGTCAGGAACACCTGCGCCGGCTTGGAGAAATACAGCCACCACATACCGAACACGATCAGCAGCCCGCCCAAAACCAGTACGTACAGGCCACCTGCCACCCGGCGGGCGTCGATCGCGGTCTGCACCGCGACCGTCGCGGCGAGGATCGCCTCGCCGAGGACGATCAGCGTGAACAGGCCGTATCGCTCGGCGACGTGGCCCGGGTGCCACGACGTGCGCCCGGCGCTCTCGGCGATGACGGGAACCGCCAACTCGGCCGCCACCATGACGACGAACGCCCAGACCGGGCAGTCCGGCCGCAGCAGAAGCAGCGCCCACCCGACCATGCACGCACTCAGGCCTGCGGCGAACCGCAACGCCGTGGCTCGTACAGTCGGCACCTCCACAGCCACTCGCAGCCACTGCCCGACGAGGGCGACCCGCATGACGGTGTAGCCGAGCAAGATGACCACGAAGTCTCGGGACTCGAACGTCCTGGGAACTCCGGCGGCGATCACCAGGGCGCCTGCGATCTCGACCATGGTGGCCAGCCGGTAGGGCACATCGTCGTTGTCGTACGCCGAAGCGAACCAGGTGAAGTTGACCCACGCCCACCAGATCGCGAAGAACACCATCAGATAGCCAGTGACACCGGCGCCGACATGGCCCACCGTGACGGAGTGGTGCAAGTGCGCCGCGGCCTGGGCGACGGCGGCGACGAAGCACAGGTCGAACAGCAGCTCCAGCGGTGTGGCGGCGCGGTGTTCCTCACCGGTGTCGCGGGCCACCATCGTCCGGCGCCAGCCCGTGAGTACCGCGGGCTTCGTCATCTGGCCTCTGCCATGGCTTGTGGCGGGCATCCGCGTCCGTCCGGCGCCTCACCGTAAGGCACGGTACGACGCCGGACGGCGACCCGGCAGGCGGCACGCGGAAGGCGTCGACAGCCGAGCACCGGGACGATCATGCTGTTTCCGTACGGCGGTTCGGTGCGGTCGCGCTTCGGTGCGGCCGAAAGCCTAGGGTGTGCTGCGGCACACCCAGACTCACCGGCCGGTGGGCCGCGGGACGGGACGAAGGATGGGTCGCAGATGCTGGTCATCGCCAACAAGGACGCCGGCAGCACCGAACCCGACGCGATCGAGCAGGCGTTGGAGGTGCTCCGCGGCGCCGCACCGACCGAGCTGGTCTACTGCGAGAGCCGCGACCACCTCCAGGAATGCCTGGACGCCCGCGCCGGCCGGCCTGTCGTGGTCGTCGGCGGCGACGGCTCGCTGCACACCACGATCTCCGCGCTGTACGCCCGTGGCGAGCTCGCCGACACCCCGGTCGGCCTGATCCCGCTGGGGACCGGCAACGACCTCGCCCGCGGGCTCGACCTCCCGCTCGACGCGGCGAAGGCCGCCGAGGTCATCCGCGCCGGCTCGCTGCGGGCGATGGACCTGATCGCCGACGACACCGGCGGGGTGGTCGTCAACGCCGTCCACGTCGGTGCCGGCGCCGAAGCCGCCCAGGCGGCGACCCCGCTGAAGCCGCGGCTCGGTCCGCTGGCATTTCCGCTGGGCGCCGTGGTCGCCGGCCTGCGTACGAAGGGATGGCGGCTCACCGTGGTCGTCGACGGGCGCACGGTCGCCCGGCCCCGGCGGAAGACCCTCATGGTGGGGCTCGCCAACGCGCCGAGCATCGCCGGCGGCACCGCACAACTGTCCCCCGACGCGGTCCCGCACGACGGACAGGTCGACGTCGTGGTGTCGCACTCGGTGGGCCGGCTGGCCCGGATGGGCTACGCCCTGCACCTGACCCGCGGCCGGCACACCGGACGCGACGACGTCGTGGCGCTTCGGGGACGTGAGGTCGTGGTGTCCGGCGAGGAGTTCTTCATCAACGCCGACGGCGAAGTGACCGGGCCACGGCGGCACTCCTCGTGGCGGGTCCTGCCGGGCGCCTGGCGGATGTATCTCCCGAGCGGCCCGCTGGCCGGCGCCGACGCGGCCGCGGACACGTCGACGGGCGGGTCTCCTCACCTGGCGTGAGGAGACCCGCCCGTCGGTCGCTGTCGATCCCTTGGGTGAAGCTCAGCTCCTGCGGAAGCGGGCGTCGAAGAAGCAGTAGATCCCGTAGCACGCCACGCCGAGCGCGATCAGCCCGAGCAGCACCGGGCCGTAGGGCTGCTTCGCCAGCGTCTGCAGCGCGCCGTCCAGGCCGGTGGACTTCTTCGGGTCGTACGTCACCGCCGCGGCGAGAACCAGCACACCCACGAGGGCGTACGCGACACCGACGGCGATGAATCCCACCTGTCCGAGCCGGATCGCAGTCTTGCGGGTGCCCAGGCTCGCCCGCACGAGGTCGAGGTCCTCCAGGAACTTCTTCTTCCAGCCGTGGTAGGCGAGGTATCCCGCACCGGCGATGATGCCGAGCCCGACCAGTCCGACCAGGATCTGGCCGCCGGGGAGTTCCATGACCTTCGCGGTGATGGTCTTCTGCTTGCCTCCGGAGCCGGCGCTGCCGCCGGCCGCGATCTTGCCCGCGCTGAACGCCAGCGCGGCGAACGCGATCGCCTTGCCCGCACTACCGAGCCGGCGGAACGTCCGGCGCTTGCCGGAGTCGGCGTACCCGTATCCGACGCCGGCCTCGGTGAGCTGCCACACCGCCAGTGCGACCAGGCCGATGGTGATCACCCACAGAAGGACGCCACCACCCGGCTGGCTCGCCAGCGTCTGCAGCGCTCCCTGCTTGCTGGCGTTGCCGCCACCGCCGCCGCTGAAGGCGACCTTCGCCGCGAGGTAGGCGAACAGGAGATTGACGAGTCCGTACGCGGCGAGTCCGACCCGTCCGAGCATCCTCACCGGCTTGCTGTCAGCGGCCTGCTGGGCCTGCCGGCCCGCGTTCTCACCGCTTCTCACCTGCGCGTTCATCCGCGCTCCCACCCCTGTTCTCTTCTGCTCGAGCGTGTCGTTCCGGGCTCAGGTTGTCCGTACACAGTCAGTGCCGTTGTTGTCCGGCTTGTCCCGAAAAGGGCTCGACCTGCGGGCATGACTGTGCCGGGGGCAGGTCAGGCGTGACCTGCCCCCGGTCGTGAAGGGGGTCAGACGGCTGGCGGCCCGTCGTCGTACACCCGGCGCTCCTCGACCCGGCTGGTGGGAGCCGCGGCCGCACGGCGACGGCGGGGGCCCCAGATCAGCGCGGTCATGATCAGGCCGATCACACCGACGACGATGAGGATCCAACCGATCACGTGGATGTCGAGGCCGGAGATGTTGAAGTCGACCGCGAACGCCAGAATGGCGCCTACCGCGATGAGAAGAATGCTCGCACCGATACCCATACGTACCACCTCGTGGCTGGGAAAACTGGACCTTGTTGTCCCCCCGATTGCCATACCGTCGGCAAACCATAGGCCAATTCGAAGGTCGGCGCGACCAGGCACGAGCGGGGGCGGTGAGCGGCCGGCCGCACCGGAAATCTCTCGGGGATCCCACCGGTACTTTTCGCCTGCACACCGCACGGATGCGCCCGGACACCGACCGGGATTCCGGCGGCCCGTCCATGCGAAACGGGTGTCCCGCACCGGTCGGCGCGGGACACCCGTCCGTTACGTAAAGACGTGATCCGACCGTGCGGCGTCACTTGTCCTTGTCGAATGCCTTCTTCACGGAGTCCTTGGCGTCCTCGGCGGCGTCGCCCACCTTGTCGCCGGCGCGCTTCACGCCCGACGACGCCTGGTCGGCGCGACCCTCGTCACGCAGCTGGTCGTCGCCAGTGACCTCGCCGGTCTTCTCCTTGGCCTTGCCCTTGGCGCCTTCTGCCTTGTGCTTCATCTTGTCGCCTGCAGCCATTACGGAAGTCTCCCTTCCCGTGACGCGGCCATCGGGTGGTACCGACCGCGACCTCACCCCCAGCACATACCCAAGATCGCCTTCCTGCAACTGGCCACGCCGACTTTGTGAATTTCCGAACAATCCAGAGCGGTCCGCAACAAGACCTTGACGCCCGGTCCCCTAGGGTGTCGGGAAACACACTTCGGGGGACGAATCATGACCGAACACGCTCCGCACCGCCCGGGTGCCGCCGAGCCGCAGACAGGCGCGCAGATGGGCGCGCGGATGGGCGCGCAGCCGACCGGGGGACACAACACCGCGCCGTTCGGGGCGGACGCACCGGCTGCCGGCCTGGCCCGGCCGGAGGTGCGCGGGCGGGCAGTGGGCATCGTGGCGATGTCGGCGTTCGCGCTCGTCTGGACCGCTTGGGGACCGTCCACCGGTGTGCCGCCCGCGATCCAGAACGCCGGGCGCATCGTCAGCGCCCTGTGTTTCCTCGGCCTGGCGGGCTGGGCCGTCCTCGCGTTCCGGCGGTCGGCGTCGCTGCGCCCGGGACGGGACGACTACCAGTCGCAGCGGGTGGGACGCACCTTCGGCATCGTGGTCGGCGCGGAGTTCCTCGGCCTGTTCGTCGTGTCCGCGATCCTCGGGCGTACCGGCCACCCGGAGGTCATCGCGCCGGTGGTCTGCCTCGGCGTCGGCATCCACTTCTTCCCGCTGCGCCGGCTGTTCGGCGTACGCCTCTACGACGCGACGGGGCTCGCGATGTGCGCGATCGCGGTCGCCACCGCGATCGCGGCGCCGCTGTCCGGCAACACCGCCCTGTGGACGCTGCTGCCGGGCGTGGGCGCCGCGATCACGTTGTACGCAACGGCTGCGCTCCTGCTGCGTCCCTCCGATCTACGCGTTCCGGACCGGCCGGCCGACTGAGCAGGCCCCCCGCGCCGGCGGCACTGGTCAGGTGTCGTCCGGTCAGGCGGTGTGCTGGTCGGGGTTTGTCCAGTGCCACGTCTCCGGGTCGTACACTGCGGGCGTGGGATGGCTCCACGGTCCGGCAAACCCGTTCAGGGCAAGGTTGTCCCGTCGCGGCACGTTGCGCAGGTCCTTGTGCGCAAGGATCGGCACCGGAGTGTTCGCCACCGGCCCGATGAAGAACGGCCCATCGGTCACGTGGACCTTCACCATCTCCCACACCAGCCGGTAACGGCGCAGGGCGTCCGGCTCGACCTTCGCCCGGTCGTGCAGCTCCCACAGCCGGGCGATCGGTCCGCCCTTCTCGGGTTCGATGCTCGGCGGCTTCCGCTCGTACGGGTCGGTGTTCTTCACCTTCGCCGCTTCGGGCGTGTTGCGGATCGCGTGGTAGTTGGCGTGCAGCGGAGCCCACCAGTCGGCGAAGCCGGCCAGGGGTACGAGAACCTGCGGCTCCACCAGGATCTCGTGGATACCGCCGCCGTTCTCCCAGGCCGTGGTGGTCATCAGCTCACCGGCCTGCCACTTGATCGAGAACGCGTCCGGCGCAACGGGATTCTGCTTCACCGCGATGCCGATGGCCCGCCAGTCACGTTCCAGCAGTGCGTTCTTGTGGATGTGTTCGGGTGAGGTGCCCGCCGGATAGTCCAGGCGTACGACGAGTTTTCCGCCGTCGGGAAGCTCGCGCAGGCCGTCGCCGTCACGGTCCACGACGCCGAGGTCGTCCAGGATCGCCTTCGCCTTCTCCGGATCGTGGCGTACGTAGCTGTCCCGCCAACCGGTGTAGGCGTGCTTGGCCTGCGCACTTCCCTGCAGGTCGATCGCCTTGGGGCTGTAGGTGCCGGTGGTGAGCTCGCCGGTGTTGAAGTAGATCGCCTTGCGGGCGTCGGCCCGGTTGAAGGCGTACGACAGCGCCTGGCGAAACCTCGGCTCCCGGATCAGCGGCCGCAGCTTGTCGTCCTTGTAGTCGTAGTTGAAGAAGAAGATCGACCCGGTGCCCGAACCCCCGTCCCACAACAGGACTTCCAGGCCGGTGCGCTTCTGCGTCTGCTTCAGCCCGGACACGTCGCCCAGGGTCAGTGACAGGAACGGCCCGTGCGCGTGGTCGAGTTTTCCCTGCTGCAGTTGGAGTTTGGTGACCTCGAGGTCCTGGACCGAGACGAGGGTCACCGTGTCGAGGTAGGGAAGCTGGTTGCCGTCGGTGTCGACACACCAGTAGTAGGGGTTGCGTTCCCACACCGCGCTGCGGCCCTCGCGGTAGGAGCGCACCTTCCAGCCGTTCATCGTCGGGCAGTCCGGGTTGGTGCCGTAGTCACGGAGCCGGTCGAACTTCCCACCGGCCGCCGCCCAGTCGGCGCCGACCTTCGGGTTGTAGCGGGGGTGGTACTGGGAGAGGTAGTGCTTGGGCGCCATCCAGGCCGGCCCGACGTTGCCGTTCACCCACCGGGCAAGGTGAAACGGCGTCAGCGGGGCGGGCGTGGTGAACCGCAGCACCAGCGTCTGCGGGTCGGGCGCGGACATCTTCACGAGTTCGCCGTCCGCACCCTTGGTCTCGTCCGGCGGCGCCTCGGAGTGGTCCTTGTTCAGGACCATGTCCTCCCACCAGAACATGATGTCCGCCGTCGACCACGGCTTGCCGTCGGACCAGCGAAGGCCCTTGCGGAAGAGGAAGGTCCACTCCGAGGCGTCGGCGTTGGAGTCCCACTCCTGCACGAGTCCCGGGCCCACGTCGCGGCCGTCGTTCAGCCAGCGCAGGAGGGAGTGGCCGTACATGTACTCCTTGTTGGACGCCCCGGCCGGGTCGGTGGTGGGCATCCGCAGGTTGCCGCCGTACTTGCCGGGCGTGACCCACCGGTGGGGTACGACGTACGGCGAGGTGGGCAGCCGCTTCGCGACCGGCGGCAGGCTTCCGGCCCTCACCTTCGCGGCCAGGTCGGGTGCCTCGGCGAACTTCGCCGGCGGCCTGATCGGCGTGGTGGCCGAACCCTTCCGGCTCGCCCTGCCGGTGGTGGCGGCGTCCTTCGCGGTGTCCTTCGAGGTCTTTCCCCCACCCTTCCCACCACCCTCGTCGTTCCCGCTGCCGGCGGAGCAGGCCGACAGGGTGACGGCCACGGCGGCCGTGGCGGACGCCAGCAGGAAGGCGCGGCGGTTCGGGGCGACAGGGAGGTTCGAGGGAGGGTTCACAGCCCGGACGCTAGGCGGTGCACCGGGGCGCGCGCGTTCGCGAACGGCGGGTGAAACGTACACGAACACCCGAACCGCTCCCCGCGGTTCCGGATCGGGCCACCGGTGTCGCACCTTCCGGGCCAAGGGCTACGAGGCCACCTCGACCCAGGATCTGTGCGAAGCGACCCGGCTCGGCCGGGGGCGGCCACGCTCGCCCGGTGCAATCAGCCGTGAGCCGCTGACCGGCGCAGGATCGCCACGCACTCCACGTGGTGCGTCATCGGGAACGCGTCGAACGCCCGCAGGCCGGCCGGCTCCCAGCCGTGCTCGGCGAAGTAGCCGAGGTCGCGGGCCAGCGTGGCCGGGTCGCAGGAGACGTACGCGATCCCCCGGCCGGCGAGGCCCGCGACCTGGCGTACGACGTCGGCACCGACCCCGGCGCGCGGCGGGTCGAGCACCACCAGGTCGGCCTGGTCGAGCCGCTTGAGCACCTCGTCGACGCGCCCCTGCTCCACAACGGCGTTGGGCAGGTCGCGCAGGTTGTGCCGGGCGTCGCGGACCGCGAGCGCGTTCTCCTCCACCCCGACCAGTTGGGCGTACGGTCCGACCGAATCGGCGAGCGCACCGAGGAACAACCCCACGCCGCAGTAGAGATCGAGAACCGACTCGTCCGTACGCGGGGCCAGTCCCGCGAGCACCGCGTCCGCGAGCGCCTGGGCCGCGCCCGGGTGCACCTGCCAGAACCCCGCCCCGCTGACCTGCCAGGTCCGACCGGCGGCGACCTCGCGCACGTACGGCAGGCCGGGTCCCGGCCGGGGCTGGCCGTGCAGGACCCGCACCGGGGCGGCCAGCCGGGGTACGCGGACCCGCGCCCTGGGACCGCGCCCGGACACCGCGACCACCCGGTCACCGGTGGCGGCCGAGGCGATGCCCTCCACCCGCGCCGCACCGGGCCAGCGCCGCCGTTCGATGCCGAGCACCTCCACCTCGGGGTGGGCGATCAGGCACTCGTCGACGGGTTCGATGTCGTGCGAGCGGTGCCGGCGGAACCCGATCGCGCCGTCCCGGCGTACCGCGAACTGCACCCGGGTCCGCCAGCCGAGCCCGTCGTCGGCGTCCCCCTCAGCGTCCTCAGCGACGTACTCACCGGCGTCCTCGTCCTCGACGGGGACCGGCACCGGCTCCACCTCGACCGACCGCTCGATCCCGGCGATCCGGCGAAGCTGGTCCTCCACCACCGCGGCCTTCAACCGGCGCTGGGCGGGCAGGGTCGCGTGCTGCCAGTCGCAGCCACCGCACCGGCCCGGCCCGGCGAAGGGGCACGGCGGCGTCACCCGGTCCGGCGACGCGGCCAGCACCTCGATCGCGTCCGCTCGCAGCAGGCGCGCGGTCTCCTCCACCACCTCGGCGCGGACGCGTTCACCGGGCAGCGTGTGCCGGACGAACACGACCTTTCCGTCGTGGTGGGCCACACACCAACCGCCGTGTGCGACCGGGCCGATCTCGAGTTCGAGGACCGTGCCGACCAGCTCGGGGCTGCCGTCGGTGCGGGCTGGGCTGCGTCTGCCGTCGTCGCTGTCGCTGTCGCTCATATCGGGTCGAGTCTGTCAGTCTCCCCGCGGGCGGCACCGGCGACCTCGGGACGCCCCTAGGCTCGACTGGGAATTGACCGCCCCGAGGAGGCTCGATGAAGTTCTACGCCGACCTGCCCGGGCGACGGGCCGCACAGATGCTGGCGGACGTGCTCAGCCTCGTCTGGATCTATCTGTCCGTACGCCTGATCGTCGCGGGATACGACCAGATGATCGGGTACGCCATCCCGGGGCAACGCCTGGAGACGGCCGGAACGGACATCCAGGACAAGATGACCACGGCTGGGCGGGAGGTGTCCGGGACCCCGGTCGTGGGGGACGCGCTGCGGACGCCGTTCGAGACGATGGCCGGCACCGGGTCCTCGATCGCCGACACCGGGCGCACGGTGCAGGACTTCGTGCACCAGCTCGCCGTGGGGACCGCGGTCGTGCTGGGCCTCGTGTTGTTCGGGCTGTTGCTGGTCCGCCTCGCGTTCCGCGTCCGGTGGATCGTGCGGGCTACCTCGGCCAGCCGGCTGGCCAGTACGCCAGGTGGCATCTCGGCACTGGCACTGCGCGCCCTGGTCAACCGCCGGTACCGCCCGCTGGTCGCGGCTGCACCCGCGCTGGGTGACGCCTGGCGCCGCGGCGACCCCGAGTCCCTGCGCCGGCTCGCCTCGGTCGAACTCCACCGCCTCGGCCTCGAGCTCACCTCGGTAACTGGATCCGGGGCCGGCTCAGTGGCCGGCGCGGACCGCACGCGGTGAGGCGCCCAGCTCCCGCCTGCAGGCCTTGTTGAACGCCTGCAGGTCACCGATCCCGACCGAGGCCGCGATGGTCGGAATGGACAACGTGGACTCGCGCAGCAGGTGGCGGGCGCGTTCCAGCCGGCGCCTGCGGATGTGCGCGACCACGGTGTCGCCGGTCTCCGCGCGGAACAACCGGGTCAGGTGGTTGTGGGAGACGCCGGCCGCCCGGGCGACGTCGGGGACGGTGATCGGGCTGGCCAGGTTGGCGGCGATGTAGGCGAACGCCCGGGCGACCGCGGCGTGCGGCCCGCCGTCGGTCGCGGCGCCGAGTTGCACGACGTTCCACAGCGCCGCCCACACCTGCGCGGTGGCCCGGGCCGGCGAGTCCGGCCAGGCCGCGACCGCGCGGGAGAGGAGCTCGGTCAGCTGCGGGGCGTCGGCGCCGGCGTCCTGCATCAGCGGCACGACCCGCGCCGGGCCGGTGGCCGGAAGCCGCAGGTGGGCGTACAGGTGCTCCGAACGTCCGCGGTAGATGTACTGCACCTGTACGCCGGGAGGGATCAGGCTCACCCGGCCCGGCCGGATCACGTACGCCGAGCCGTCCACCACCAGGTCGGCGGAATAGCGGTACAGGTGGAACTGCCACATGTCCGGCAGCCGGAAGACGTCGCGGCGGCGGACCGTGCCGTGCACGCCGACGCCCATGCTCACGACCTGCGGCGGCTCCTCGATCCGGATCGCGACCTGCCCGGGCGGGACCAGACCGGGTCCGGCCAGCCCGGCCCCGGCGTGTCCGGCGTCGGCCAGCGCGGACCGGGTTGGGACAGCGTTCTCCGGCACGGTGAAAAACTACCAGTAATGGTGATTGGAACCCACGCGTGGAAAGGTGATCGCGGCCTAGCGTGGACGGGTGCCTACCAGCACGTCCGCCGGCAGCCTCCAGCTCGCCGGCGCCCACCGGCACACGCCCCGGCCCTCGGAGAGCACATGACCTTCCAGCCAGCCCGCGACCACCTGCTCACCTCGGTGCAGATGGCGCACTTCGTCTCGCACGGCTCCCTCATCATGGAGGCGGTCGTCCCCGACGAGTTGAACGCCCAGGCGCTCGACGTCTTCCGCGCCGGCATCCCGGCGGTCCCGTACGGCACCTCCATCGAGGACTCCTTCCCCGAGGGCTCGTTCGCGCGCCGCCTGGTCGAGGTCCCCCAGATCGCGGGTGCCATCCACAGCCTGGTCGGCCCCGGCCCGACCATCGACCACCACGCGGTGCACATCCGCAGGCCGAGGGACGGCCAGGCGCAGCCGCTGCACGGCGACGCGATCATCGACGTACGGCTGGACGCGTTCGACGTGCAGCTCATGTACTACCCGCAGGACGTCACGCTGGAGATGGGCGGAACGCTCAGCGTGCCGGGCAGCCACCTGCGCCGTACGAACGAGAGCGACACCGGCCGCTACCAGAACCTCCGCGGCCAGACCCGGCTCACCTGCCCGGCGGGCACGGTCGTCTTCGTCCACCACGGCATCTGGCACGGCGGCCGGCGCAACGACAGCGACATCGAGCGCTTCATGTTCAAGATCCGGTTCAACCCGACGGTGCGCCAGTTGCGGCTGTGGAACACCGACGACATCGACAAGCCCGAGGTCGGTGAGAAGCTGCGTACCCGCTTCCCGTGGTACGAGCACGCGACCGGCCGGCTGGAGATCTACAACCGGGTCCAGATGTGGCGGGCGCTCACCGGCGACGACACCTTCGACATCGACTACTGGTCGACCAGGGTGAGCAACCGCCCGCAGCGGGTCGTCGCCACGGCCGGGCGCTGACGGCCTTCACACCCCGGCCCACCGCGTCCACTCCGCGTCCACTCTTCATCTGGAGTCACTGATCCATGAGCACCACGACCGAACAACTCTTCACCGCCGGACCGGACGGAGCGGGTGAGCAGGTCCTGCGCCAGCGGGTTCTCGTCCTCTACCTCGCCACGTCCGCACTGGACAGCAGCGTCGTCGGCTGGGCCAACTACGACGGGACCGGGCAGACCTCGCCGACGACCGGCGACAGCGACGAGCCGCCGTACGACACCGGCGTCGCCGCGTTGCGGGACGGCTGGCGGCTGATCCAGGCGTCGCAGCTCATCCCGCCCTATCCCGGCCACGAGTACGACGTGTCGTTCCTGAAGCACGAGTTCCTGTTCGAGAAGCTGGTGAACGTCGCCGGCTAGGGTCCGCAGGACAGCCCCAGGGCGTACGCCCCACTGGTCGGCGGTCTCCCGGGCGAGCGCGGCCTGACGCCCGGGAGACCGCTTTCTGACATCTTCACGGCATCGCGTCCGGCGGTGTTGACATCGACGTATTTCCGTCGTATCTCCACCTGGCAAAGAACCCAGAGAGATCCTACGGTTACGCAATGGCAGATCGAGCCGCTCACCGGGTGCGGAGCTGGGGGCTGTGGGCGCTCCCCGCTCCGGCCATGGTGTTCCTTCTGCTGGTCGAGTTGACCGCGCTCGTCTGTGCCGCCGGTCTGCTGAGCGACCGCGCCGCGTTCGGCGGAACCATGACCGCGGTGATCCTGGGCGCCTGCGGCGTGGTCAGCGTCGAGGGCGCCCGGCGGGTCGAACGCCGTCGGCGCCGGGGCGGGGCGCTGCACAAGGACCTGCAGCCGGTGTGGATGATCGCCGCCGCGATCGCGTTGCCGGCGGCCACCGCCCTGGTGTGCGTCGTGGCACTGCGGCTGTGGTGGCGGGTGCGCGCGAGCAGGTGTATCCCGCACCGCTGGGTGTTCTCCACCGCTGTGGCGATGCTGGCCGCAGCGTTCGCGCACTCGACGTACGTCACGGTGGACGGCGCCCTGACCAACGGCGACTGGTCGCCGCGGCAGGTGCCGATCCTCGCGATGGTCGCCGCCGCGGTGGTGTTCATCGCCGTCGACGCCGTTCTGTGCGCGGTCGTCATCCGCCTTCTGGACCCGGCCAGCACCCCCAGCGAGATGTTCGGCGACCGGGCCGGCTTCACCGTCGACGCGGTGGCGGCCGGGCTGGGGTGCCTGGTGGCGGCGGCCTCGATGGTGACGCCGTGGGCGGGCATCCTCGGCGTATCGATCACGCTCGCCGGCCAACGCGCCCTGCTGCTCGGCCAACTGGAGTCCGAGGCGTCCACCGACGGCAAGACCGAGTTGACGAACTTCCCCCGTTGGCGGCAGGAGGTCGAGGAACTCCTCGACCGGGCCCGCCGCCGGGATGGCAGGTTCGCGATCCTGCTCGCCGACATCGACCACTTCAAGCTCATCAACGACCACCACGGCCACCTCGCGGGCGACCACGTCCTGCGCCAGGTCGCCGACCGGATCCGGAGCGTGATCCGGTCGGCCGACGTCGCCGGCCGGTTCGGTGGGGAGGAGTTCGTCATCGGCATGCCCGACGTGGACGTACGCCATGCCGTCGGCGCGGCCCACCGGCTGCGGTCGGCGATCTCCGACGCCCGGCTGCCGCTGCGCACGCGTGACTCCGGCGACTCCGACAGCTCTGGCGACTCCGACGACTCCGGCGACCTCCGAGAGGCCGCGCTTCCCGCCGGCGCGGACTGGGTCCGGCTCACCGTCTCGGTGGGAGTGGCGGTCTACCCCGTGGACGGAACGACCCTCGACCAGTTGCTGGAGTTCGCCGACCGTGGGCTGTACGCGGCCAAGACCGCCGGCCGGGACCGCGTCTCCCGCGGGCTGCCGCCGGCTGGCGAGGTCCTCCCGGCGACCGGCTCCCTCGACGACTCCGCGGACGGTTCCGGAGCCGACCCGCTCCCCGGACCAGTGGCCGGGCCAGTGGCCGGGTCAACTGTCGGATCGGTTGTCTCGCAGGGCGAATCGGTGCTGCCGCGGACGGGCGCGGCACTGCCGCACCCCGGCTCGGCGCCGGCCTCCGCCGACGATCTCGTCCGAGCCGATGCCGGCTTCCCGGCGGGTGCGGGCGTGCCGAGGGAACGCGTCTCGGGAACGAACTCGCGTCCGCCCGGCAGACACGCCCGGCCAGGACGCCACGCCCTGCCGGGCCTGCCTCCCGAGCAACCCACCGATCCCGGGCACCTGACAGCATCCTCGTCGTGACCGACCGCTGGTAGTGACCCTACGCAGGCGAAAGCGCCCGGGACAGATCGGCCAGGTGACCGTCCCGGGCGCTTCCGCGACCCCTCCCTGCGCGGCTTCGAAGCTGTTAGAAGCGGGTGTAGAGCAGGAGGTTCGGCGAACCCGTACGCGCGTTTCCGACCACGCCCTGGGTGGCCGCACCGACCAGTGCGTTACGAACGCTCGCCGGCGAGGCGCTCGGGTGGCCCTGCAGGTACAGCGCCGCCGCGCCGGTCACGTGCGGTGTGGCCATGGACGTACCGCTGATGGTGTTGGTCGCGGTGTCGCTGGTGTTCCACGTCGAGGTGATCGACGAGCCGGGCGCGAACAGGTCCAGGCAGGAGCCGTAGTTGGAGTACGAAGCTCGCGCGTCGGTCGAGGTGGTGGCACCCACGGTGACCGCCGCGGCGACCCTGGCCGGCGAGGTCCGGCTGGCGTTGGTGTGGGAGTTGCCGGCGGCCACGGAGTAGGTCACGCCTTCGGCGATGGAGTTGGTGACCGCGTTGTCCAGCGAGGTGGAGGCGCCCCCACCGAGGCTCATGTTCGCCACCGCCGGGCTGCCGGAGGAGTGGTTGGAGGTGACCCAGTTGATCCCGGCGATCACACCGGAGGTGGTGCCGCTGCCGTTGCAGTCGAGCACCCGCACGCCGACCAGCCGCACCGCCTTGGCCACGCCGTACGTCGCGCTGCCCACGGTGCCCGAGACGTGCGTGCCATGGCCGTTGCAGTCGTCGGCGCTACCGCCGTCTACCGCGTCGTAACCGCTCACCGCGCGCCCGCCGAACTGCTGGTGGCTGAACCGGATGCCGGTGTCGATGATGTACGCGGTGACGCCGGAACCGGTCGCGGTGTAGACGTAGCTGTTGTTCAGCGGCAGGGTGCGCTGGTCGATCCGGTCCAGTCCCCAGGTCGCGGGCGACTGCGTGGTGTCGACGCTGACCCGCTGGTCGGCCTCGACGTACTTCACGTTCGGGTTGGCCCGGACCTTCGCCAGCGCGGGCCCGGACAGGGTGGCAGCGAACCCCTTCAGCGCTGTGGCGTAGCTGTGGTGCACCCGGGCGCCGGCCGCGACCGCCTGGCCGCGTACGGAACGCACCTTCGCCGCCGAGGCCGAGTCGTCCAGGACGACGATGTAGTGACCCTTCACGGCAGTCGCCTGCTGGGTCGCGAGCAACGGTGCCGGACTCGGCCGCGGGCCGGCCGCGTTCGCCACACTCGCGGCGCCGACGGCCCCGGAGGTGCCGAGCGTCGCCAGGAGCGCGGCGGCGAGAGCGGCGAGCGGACGGCGCCAGGGCCGCCCCGAGTTCGTCGTCGATGACCTCCACGACATGGAGCCTCCTCATGGGTACGAGCCCGGCGGAGGCTGGGGCGCGCCACCGATGGACACTCTCCGTCGCCTCCACGCCGCACTGCGTCGGACTGACCGCATGTGTACGGGATCTCGGGGCCTTTGTCCATAGCTGCCCCGGTGACCGACAGGAAGTTTGCACAGTCCGGAAGGTGCCGCAACATCCCGTTCACGGAACGGGACCGAACGCTCA
Organism: Actinopolymorpha sp. NPDC004070; assembly: GCF_040610475.1. Lineage (NCBI taxonomy): Bacteria > Bacillati > Actinomycetota > Actinomycetes > Propionibacteriales > Actinopolymorphaceae > Actinopolymorpha > Actinopolymorpha sp. NPDC004070. The sequence goes on from NZ_JBEXMJ010000011.1 coordinate 200,523, forward strand.
GGTGGTGACCCGGCCGTACCGGCGCACCTCGGTCCACCCGACACCCAGCGCGAGCGTGCGATGCGGGCGGTCGGCCAGCGCCTCGTCGACGAAACCGCGAGGTCGAGTTCGGCGTCACCGGCCAGGACCACCACCCTGGTGTCGCCGACGACGCGAAGTCCGCCGGCCACGTACGACACTTCCACCGGCGAAGCCGTCCACCATCGGGCAGCCGATCGAACCCGCTCGTGAGTAGCACCCGGCCCGATCGGGTACCTCTTCGAACGCCAAGCCTGGGAGGCCGATCCCACGGCCCAGTCACACCGTGTCGCGGGGAGTGTCGATGACGACCGGAGAAACCATGGATCGCTGGGGAGCCGGCGTCATCCCGTACGCGGAAATGGGTTACTGGCAGCCCGATTACGTCGTGAAACCGTCCGACATCCTGGCGGCGTTCCGGATCACGCCGCAGCAGGGCGTGCCCGCCGAGGAAGCCGGTGCCGCCGTCGCCGGTGAGTCGTCCACCGCCACCTGGACGGTGGTGTGGACCGACCGGCTCACCGCGTACGAGCGCTACCAGGGCAAGTGTTTCCGTGTCGATCCCGTGCCCGGCAAGAGCGGGGAGTACATCGCCTACGTCGCCTACGACATCGACCTGTTCGAGGAGGGGTCGATCGCCAACCTCACCTCCTCGATCATCGGCAACGTGTTCGGCTTCAAGGCCCTGCGCGCGCTGCGCCTCGAGGACATGCGGATCCCGCCGCACTACACCAAGACGTTCCAGGGACCCGCGCACGGCATCGTGATGGAACGCGAGTACCTCAACAAGTACGGCCGCCCGCTGCTCGGCGCCACCGTGAAGCCGAAGCTCGGCCTGTCCGCCCGCAACTACGGCCGGGTGGTCTACGAGGCGCTGCGCGGCGGACTGGACTTCACCAAGGACGACGAGAACATCAACTCCCAGCCGTTCATGCGCTGGCGGGACCGCTACCTGTTCTGCATGGAGGGCGTCACCCGAGCGGAGGCCGAGACCGGCGAGATCAAGGGGCACTACCTCAACGTCACCGCGGCGACGATGGAGGACATGTACGAGCGGGCGGAGTTGGCCCGCGACCTCGGCAGCGTCATCGTGATGATCGACCTGACCGTCGGCTACACCGCCATCCAGTCGATGGCCAACTGGGCCCGGCGCAACGGCATGTTGCTCCACCTGCACCGGGCCGGCCACTCGACGTACACCCGGCAGAAGACGCACGGCGTGAGCTTCCGGGTGATCGCGAAGTGGATGCGGCTGGCCGGTGTCGACCACATCCACGCCGGTACGGTCGTCGGCAAGCTGGAGGGTGACCCCAACACCGTCGCCGGGTTCTACGACACGCTGCGGGCGAACACGCTCGAACCCGATCCGATGAAGGGCCTGTACTTCGAGCAGGACTGGATGTCGCTGCCGGGGGTGATGCCGGTCGCCTCCGGCGGGATCCACGCCGGCCAGATGCACCAGCTGCTGCACTTCCTCGGCGAGGACGTCGTACTCCAGTTCGGCGGCGGCACGATCGGCCACCCGATGGGCATCGCGGCCGGCGCCACCGCCAACCGGGTCGCCCTGGAGGCGATGATCAAGGCCCGCAACGAGGGCCGGGACTACCTCCGCGAGGGCGAGGACATCCTGCGGGCCGCCGCGCGGCACAGCCGCGAACTCGACGTCGCGCTGTCCACCTGGGGCGACGTCACCTTCAACTACGAGTCGACCGACACCCCGGACGTCGTCGAGACGCCGACGTCGATCTAGGCCCACCGGCAGGCAGAACGCGAGGACGGATCGCATGCGGATCACCCAGGGCACCTTCTCCTATCTCCCCGACCTCACCGACGAGGACATCGAGAAGCAGATCCAGTACGCCCTCGACCAGGGCTGGTCGCTCGCGGTCGAGTTCACCGACGACCCGCATCCGCGCAACCACTACTGGGACATGTGGGGGCTGCCGATGTTCGACCTGCGCGACGCGGGCGGCGTGCTCTACGAGGTGAACGAGTGCCGGCGGGCGTACCCGGCGCGCTACGTCCGGGTGAACGCCTACGACGCCACGCACGAACGCCAGACCACCGCGCTGTCGTTCATCGTCAACCGGCCGGCCATCGAGCCCGGCTTCCGGGTGGTCCGCGAAGAAGGCCCGGATCGGCGGCTGCGCTACACGATCGCGTCGTACGCCGCCGACCGGCCGACGGGCGACCGCTACCCCAACGGCGACCACCCGGACGGCGGCAGCTCGAAGTGAGGCCGGTCGACGTGGGGCCGGACGACGGGAGCAGGGCCACGTGAGCGGGGGGGACGAGCGGCGGCGCGGGTTCGGGATGCCGACGCCCCGTCGCTCCGCTGCCGGCGGCGACGGGGCGTCGGCAGAAGCGGGCGAAGCCCCCGACGGTGGTGCACCGTCGACAGACGGGAGGTCCGTCGAGCCGTTGCCGGCCGACGCCTCCGTCGACCTCGCCGCCGAACGCCGGGCAGCCGGCATCGACGCGATCCTGGACTCCCTGGACGCCGAACTGGTCGGCCTGCGCCAGGTGAAGACCCGCATCCGGGAACTCGCGGCCCTGCTGCTGGTGGACCGCGTACGCCAGCGGTTCGCGCTGATGTCGTCCCGGCCCAGCCTGCACATGTCGTTCACCGGAAGCCCCGGCACCGGCAAGACGACCGTCGCCCTGCGCATGGCCGAACTCCTGCACAGGTTGGGCTGCATCGACCGCGGCCACCTGGTCGCGGTCACCCGGGACGACCTGGTGGGCCAGTACGTCGGGCACACCGCGCCGAAGACCAAGGAGGTGATCAAGCGCGCGATGGGCGGGGTGCTGTTCATCGACGAGGCGTACTACCTCTACCGGGCCGAGAACGAACGCGACTACGGCCAGGAGGCGATCGAGATCCTCCTGCAGGTGATGGAGAGTCAGCGCGACCGGTTGGTGGTGATCCTCGCCGGCTACAAGGACCGGATGGACTCCTTCTTCGCCTCCAACCCGGGCATGAGCTCGCGGCTCGCCCACCACCTCGACTTCCCCGACTACGACCTGGACGAGCTCGCCGCGATCGCCCGGCTGATGCTGGCGCAGGAGCACTACGAGTTCACCCCGGAGGCGGAGCGGACCTTCCGTGACTACCTGGAGCGGCGCATGCGCCAGCCGCGGTTCGCCAACGCACGTAGCGTTCGCAACGCGCTGGAACGTGCCCGGCTGCGGCAGGCGAACAGGCTGCTCGACGCGACCGGGCGCACCTGGCGCCGGGAGGACCTGATGCGGTTCGAGCCGGAGGACTTCCTCGCCAGCCGGGTGTTCGCGCAGTGACCGGTACGGATGTCAACCGTGGCTTGCGCGGACACCCCGAGCAGCCAGCAGGTGGTAGAGCAGCAGCAACTGCGTGATGGCCAGCGGCTCGCTGCGCTCACCGCTGCCGATGTCGCCCAGCGTCTCCGCCGGGAAGCCCGCGTCAACTCCCAGTTGCGCCCACAGCACCTTCTCCACGATCCGGCTCTCCTCGCGCGGGACGTAGCCGTGGATGTGGAGTACGTCGACGGGCTGGCCGTCCTCGTCCCTGCACAGCCGAAGGTGGATCGCCCGCTGGTCGCGCTCGGCCAGTGAACCGCTCAGGTCCGGGTGGCGGATCGTGGGGCGCAACATGAGCTCGGCCGACAGCGGCGTACCCGGTGGGTCGTCCCGCCCGGCGACCGGGGCGAACATCACGACGATGTCGGCGAACGCGCGTTGCGGGCGGATGTAGGCGGCGGACTCCGGCTCGCGGTCGACGAGTTCGGCCAGCACCTGGTCGGCGGTGTAGCCGCGCCTGCTGGTGTCCCGGCGTACCTTCCACTGCCGGCGGATGTCCTCGGGCGGGCCGAGGTAGGCGGTGATGTCGAAGCAGGCCCGCATCAGCCGGGTGTGCAACGGCAGCAGACCCTCCACGATGACGAACTCCTTCGGCCGCACCAGCACCGGCCGGGTGAGCTCACCGGTGGAGTGGTCGTAGACCGGCTTGAGGATCGGCTGCCCGCCGGCCAGCAACTCCAGATGCTGCTCGATGATCTCGACGTAGTTGCAGTCCGGGTGCAGCGCGGTGAACGGTTTGCCGCGGCGTTCCACCCGGTCGTAACGGTGATAGTCGTCGACGCAGATCGTGGTCACGCGCTCCGGGCCGAGCGCCTCGGCGAGCCCCTTGGTGAGGGTGGTCTTCCCGGCCGCGCTGTCGCCGGCGATCCCGATCATGATGGGCTGGCGTACCGGCGCCTTGTCGTCACGGACGCGGTGCATCCGGATCAGCTTGTGCGGCATGTCCTTTCCCTCCCCTCCCCGTACGGACGTGTCGCCACCGCCGGGACATGCCGCCAGCCAGTGCGTTTGACCCGGGACCCGCACCATGTCCGCAAACGACACGGGGTCCCCTCGTCCGCCTGCCCGAAACCGTAGGGCGGGCCGGCCGGGAGCGGCATCCCCCCGCCGAGGGGCGGCCGGGGTGAGGTCGTTGCCGACGGCGTGGGTACACCAGAAAGGCCCCGGTGCCTGCCTTGTCGCTCCTACCCTCGGTGCATGGACAGCCGAGCCGGGGGCGGCGGTCGAACCGTACGTGGGCGGGCGAATCCGCCCGGGCGTACCAAACCCCCACCCAGACCGGAATCCAGGCCGGAATCCAGGCAGGGCGGGAACGGGCGGCCGCTGCGGATCATCCTGGTCGACGACCACGAGATGGTCCTGGAGGGGCTGAAGGCGCTGCTCGCCCGGTTCCGGGGCCGGGTGCGGATCGTGGCGCAGTCGGTGAGCGCGGACGCCGCCGAGCCGATGGTGGCGGCACTCGACCCGGACCTCGTGGTCTCCGACGTACGCCTGCGCGGCTCGGTGAGCGGGCTGGACCTGTGCCGGCGCCTGGTCGAGACCACGCCCGGCCGCCGGGTGGTCCTGCTCAGCGCATACGACGACGAGCAGTACCTCTTCCAGGCCCTTCGCGCAGGGGCGGCGGGCTACCTGCTCAAGTCCATCGACCGGGAGGAACTCGTCCGGATGCTGGAGCGGGCCGCGCGCGGGGAGACGGTGGTCGACCCGAGCATGGCCGGGCGGGCGGTCGCGTCCGCGGCGCGCCTGCAGGCCGGGGAGTTCTGGCCGGGCGCGCACCTGGGTCTCAGCCAGCGGGAGAGCGAGGTGCTCGGGTTCCTCGTCACCGGGCTGTCCAACCGGGCGATCGCCGGGAAGCTGGTCCTCGGCGAGGAGACGGTGAAGACGCACGTCCGCTCCATCTTCCGCAAGCTGTCGGTGAACGACCGGGCCGGCGCGGTCGCGGTCGCCCTGCGCGAAGGGATCTTCCGGTGACCGGCCGCGCCCTCGGCCTGGCCGACGCGGCGTCGGAGAACGCGCTGCTCGTCGGCATCATCGAGGCCATCTCGGCCGGACCCGAACTCGAGCTGCTGGCCGCCCGGGTCGCTCCCCTGATCGTCGCCGCCACCGCCACCGACGAGTGCTTCGTCCACGTCCTCGACGACACCGAACAGTCACTCACGCTCGCGGGCGCGACCCCACCGTTCGACCAGGAGGTGGGGCGGGTACGCCTGCGGCTCGGCGAGGGCGTCACCGGTTGGGCGGCGAGCCGTCGCGAGCCCGTCGTCATCGTGGAGGGCAAGGCGAACGACCCGCGGTACCGCTACTTCCCGGAGCTGCGCGGTGAGGAGTACACCTCGATGGTGTCGGTGCCGATGGCCAGCTCGCCCGGCGGGCTGGTCGGCGTACTCAACGTGCACACCCGGCAGCGACGGGAGTTCACCGAGGCGGACGTACGGCTGCTGACGTCGATCGGCAGCCTGATCGCCGGCGCGGTGCACCAGGCCCGGCTGCACCGCCGGCTGGCCACCCGCGAACGCGCGCACGAGCGGTTCGCCGAGCAGGCGGTCGCCGCCCAGGAGGCCGAACGCCGCCGGCTCGCCGCCGACATCCACGACGGCATCACCCAGCGGCTGTGCAGCCTGCGGTTCCACCTCGACGCGGCGGCGGAGGCGCTGACGGAGGAGCCGGCGTTCGCCGCCGAGCAGCTCGTACTGTCCCGCCGGCTCACCCACCTGGCGATCGACGAGGCCCACGCGGCCATCAACGGGCTGCGCCCGCCCGTGCTGGACGATCTCGGCCTGGCCGACAGCCTGGCCAGCCTGGCCCGCGCCGTCGCCGGGGTCGACGTGCTCGTCGAGGTGGACCGGTGCGCACTGCCCGAGCACGTCGAGATCGCGCTGTACCGCATCGCTCAGGAGGCGTTCCAGAACGTCGTGAAGCACGCCGGAGCGAGCAACGTCCGGCTGAGCCTGCGGCGTTCGGGGCCGGAGGTCTCGCTGGAGGTCAGCGACGACGGGCGGGGCTTCGACCTGCTCGCCGCCGACCCGCCCACGACGACGGTGGGTCCCCACTGCGGCGGCTACGGGCTGGGCAGCATGGCCGAACGTGCCGAGCTCATCGGCGGGCGGCTCGACGTCCGGTCCGCGCCCGGCCGGGGCACGACAGTCCTCGCCCGGGCCGCTGTCCAGCCGCAGTGACGCTTGCGACCGGTCAGTCGCCGTACGGTCGGGCGTCGCGACCGGCCCGCAGCGTGAACGCCCACCAGGCGAGCTGGTCCAGCAACACCTTCGCGGCGAGTTCGACCGCGCCCGGTTCGATCGGCTCACCCTCGCCGTCGAACCTCGTCCGCGCCTGATGGAAGCTCACCGTCTCCCGCACGGTCACGGCGTGGAGTTCGGCGAAGACCTGGCGGAGTTGCTCAGCCGCGCGCAGACCGCCGGACACACCGCCGTACGTCACGAAGCCGACCGGCTTGGCCCGCCACTCCACCCGGACTGTGTCGATCGCGGTCTTCAGCGGACCCGGGTAGCCGTGGTTGTACTCCGGCACGATCACGACGTAGGCGTCCGCCGCACCGATCCGTTCGGTGAACCCGTCGACGTCTCGCGGCATGCCGTGGTCGGTGACGTCGGCGAGGTCGATGACGTCCACCACGATGTCGCCGCGGCGTTCGACCTGGCCGAGGAACCAGTTCGCGATCACCGGCGCGAACCTGCCCTCGCGGACACTGCCGACGATCACCGCGAGCTGGAACTTGCTTTCGGACACAGGGAAATCCCTTCGGATCGGCTCGGGCACCCGGGTCCGGTGGGCGCCCGACTACCAACCTAGGACCTGAAGTAATGTTCAGATCAACGTCGAGCGGTCCGTGGAGGTGGCCAACTTGGACGGAGTGTCCTGGGACCAGAAGGAACTCTCGGTCGGTCAACTCGCCGAACGCAGCGGAGTCGCGGTCTCCGCGCTGCACTTCTACGAACGCCAGCACCTGATCACCAGCAGGCGCACCAGCGGCAACCAGCGCCGCTACCGCCGCGACACCCTGCGAAGGATCGCGCTGATCCGGGTGGCCCAGCGGGTCGGCATCCCACTCGCCGACATCCGCGCCGCGCTTGCCGAGCTACCTGACGGGCGTACGCCCAACCGGGACGACTGGGCCCGGCTCGCCCAACGCTGGCGGGCCGAACTCGACGAACGCATCCACCGGCTGACGCAGTTGCGAGACGAGTTCACCGACTGCGTGGGCTGCGGGTGCCTGTCGCTGGACCGATGCGTCCTGGCCAACCCGTACGACCGGTTGTCCACCCATGGCGCCGGGCCACGGCGCGTGCTCGAGTCCTGATCCCCTACCTGCTGTGTATTTGCCTGCTGGGTAATTGCGTGGCGGGCTCGGCTTTCGCCCATGCAGGCTTGGCGGTCATGGACACCTTGATGCGGCGATGGTGGACCGGCGACCCGACCGACCCGGACGTCACCAGCGCAGACGATCCGGCCGTACGCCGGCTGCTGGAGACCGTCGCGCCCGGGTCGCCGACGACCGACCTCGGTGGTTGCTTCAGTCTCAACCTGCACCTGCACGATCCCGGCCTGGTGCTGCGGGTGCAGCAGCCGTTCGTGTCCCGTGACCGGGCGCTCGCCATGCGGGAGGTGCGCCGTCGGCTGGTTGCCCACGGGCTGCTCGCCGCCGAGCCGGTGCGGTGGCGGGATCGGGAACTCCTCACCTGCCGGGGCCGCTGGGCCGAGCTGGAAACCTTCGTCCCGCATGCGAAACCCGAGGTGACGTGGGAGTCCTACCGCTGGATGTACCGGGCGATGGGCGAACTGCACCGTCTCCTGCGAGACGTCGACGCGACGTTGCCCAGGCCGGTGATCGCGACCTACGCCCCGCCGAGCTCGCTGCGCCGGTGGCTCGCCGTCACCGAGCCGGCGGTCGCCCACGACCCCGGTGCGGCCGAGGTCACCGCGTCGCTGCGGCGGATGCTGTCGAAGCTGCGTGCCCAGTGGGTGCCGGCGTCGGCGTTGCCCAACCAGGTGGTCCACGGCGACGTGCGCCTGGGCAACGTCGGGTTGACACCCAGCGGGGAGTCGGTCTACCTGGACTTCGGCTTCGCCGCGAACCGGCCACGCGTGCACGACCTCGCGTACTCCCTGGCGTGGATCATCCTGCGGCCGGACTCCTCCGGGTCCGGCGAGACCTTCGACTGGTCGACGCTGCCTGCGTTGCTGGACGAGTACGAAGAAGGGGCGCGGACCCGGCTTACTCCGCTGGAGCGCCGGGCGCTGGGACCCTACGTCGCGACGGTGCCGATGTACCACGCGGCCCTGGCTGGGTACGACGCCGATCCGGTCACCACGGTGCGCAGGAGAGCCTGCTTCCTGCGGATCGCCTCGTGGCTGCTGGACAACCCCGAAGCCACACGCGGCTGACCGATCCGGGCCGGCCACGTTCGGCCGAGTGGGGAAGACTTATGGGTGCCATAGGCCCCAAAAGTCTTCCCAGCCCGTCAGCGGCAGGCAGGTCAGGGGTGCGATCCGGTCACGGTCAGGTCGGCGAGTCCCGCCTGGCCGCGGTGCCAGTCCCCGACGAGGACCGACACGTAGCGGGCGGAGGCGGAGAACTCGAACGACCTCGCGTGCTGCCCGTCCGACGCACCGGCCACCCGCGTCCACGTGGTCCCGTCGGTGGACACCTCGATCGCGTACGACGGCACCGTCGCGGAGGTCCATCGCACCGTCGTTCCCCGCACGTCCGCGGCAGCGCCGAGGTTGACCACCAGCCGCCGGTCACCCCCACCGGGTACCCATGCCGTACGCACGTCGCCGTCCACCGCACGGTCTGGGTCGCTCATGCCGGGCGGCAACGGTGACGAGGGATAGGTGGTCCGGTCACGGGCCAGATCGCTTGTGGGCGTAAGGATCCCGACCCGGAACCGCACCTCCCTGGACGCCCCCCGCGGCACGGTCACCGCAATTCGCTCACCGGTCGCCACCGACGTCAACGTCAGCTTGGCAGCAGCGACCTCCGCCGGATTCGTCAACCGGACAAGGCGGGAGTCGACCACCTCCGCGACCAGGCCGGCCGGGACCTGCGCGCCCGCCCGACCGGCCGACAACGTGAACCGCGGCGCCTGCACGGCTGCCGTACCAGTGGCCATGTGGACGTCGTACGTCAGGCCGGTCGCGGTCGTCGCCTGCCGGCCGAGGTACAGCGTGCGGACGCTGCCGTCCTCGGGCACTGTCAAGGCTGCCTTGTCAACGGCGGCCGACGACAGGTTGAACAGACTCAGGTAGCCGTCGCTCAGCGCCGAGCGCAAGGAGGTCGGCCCACCGGAGGGCTGCGGCGCGGCGGCGAGCCGGGCGGTCTGCGGCGGCGGCTGCGCCGGGAATCCCTGTACGACCATGCCCGCGGCGCCGTCTGCCGGACCGTGGGAAAGCGCGACGCCGGTCGGCGCGACCGCGATCGGGTTGGTGCTGCCCCGGACGACGAACCCGGCCCGGCCGTCGACGTTCAACCACTGCCCGTCGAAGTCCTGCCACCTCGGAACGCCGGTCACCGTACGCCAGTTCTGCCCGTCGTCGGAGACCTCGATCCGGTAGTTGATCGGCCAGGCGTCCTCCTGCCAGTGGATCGTCACCTGGGACACCATGCGGGACGCACCGAGGTCGACCGCGAACCAGCCCTTCATCGTCGGGCGTTCGGCGGCGGAGTTCGCCCAGCGGGTGGTCGGATCGCCGTCGACCGCCTTGGCCGGCACCGACGCCTCGCCGTAGCTGGAGGACGCGGTGGCCGGCTGGTTCAGCGCCAGATTCGCTTCCGAGGAAGGCCCGCGCACCTCGAACTCGTACATCGAGTAGCCCCACTGCGACGCGGCCTGCACGCCCGTCATCCGCACATACCGCGCCTGCGTGGGCGTGAACCCCAACTGCTCGGTCCCGCCGCCACCGAGCCCGTCCGGCGTCAGCGTCGTACTCCCGTCCGCCGTGGTGAACGTCCGGTCCCCGTCCAGTCCGGGCACGCCGGGCATGTCGAGGTTGCGCAGCCGCAGGGACCCCTCGTCGTCCCCGGTCCCGGTGGTGGCGTAGACGACCGAGCCGTTCGGGAGCGTGGTGTAGCCGGCGTAGGAATCGCCGCGCCGCACGACGGTCGCGGACGCGTCGACCCCGTCGCGCAGCCGGGTGTAGGTCCGGGAGGTGTGCTCGTCCACCGCCGTCACCGACGGAAGGAACGACGGCGCCTTGGCGCTCACGTCGAACAGCCAGTCGTCGTGCTGCGGGAGGTAGGCGAACTTCACGTACCCCGGTTTGCTCCCCGCCGCCATCAGCGCCCTCGGCGACTGCTGGTCGACCAGGCCGGGCACGTCGCCGAAGTCGGTGACCTTCGACGCCCGGGCGAAGTACTCCCGCTCGCTCACCGGCGCCACGTCGCCGGCCAGGTGCGCGCGCCAGTAGTGCAGGAGGTACGACATGGCGACCTCGGCCCGCGCCTCGGTCTCGTACTTCGTGCCCTGGCGGAACTTCACCAGCATCCCCGCCGGCGGGTAGTCCACGTACGGGCCGAGCCGGGCGGCCAGCATGCGTTCGGCCCGGGCAGCCATCCGGTCGCCGGTGACCATGGCGCGGTACGTCAGCGGGATCAGGCTGCGCCCGTAGAAGTGCACGCGGTCGCCGACCATCAGCTCGGCCGGCACCCCGGCGTCGGTGCCCAGCTGGTTCAGCACGCCCTGGATCTCGTCGTTGCTCGGCAGCGTCCGCTGGCTGGCGGGAACGGGCTGCCCGGCGATGAGGTACTGCACGACGTTGCGCCCCGGATAGGTGGCGGCCGACTGCTGGTACATGCCGTTCCAGCCGCCGTGGTTCTCGCTGGTGAAGGTGTCGAAGATGTTGTGCGCGCTGGTCCACGCGGCCACCGGGCGGCCGTCGACCACGGTCGGGTTCACCTCGTCGGCGACCGGCAGGCCGTCCATGTTGAGGGTCCAGCGGTTCAGCCACTCCCGCCACCGCGACCGGCCGGCGTCGCCGGGCAGGAACGCGTCGGCGGCCGCCAGCATCATCGTGCGGGCGCCCATCTCCTCCATCTTGGTGTCGTCGACGTACCCGCCGAGCAGGCCGTTGGTGGTGCCGCCCTCCCGGTCTGGGTCGCCGGGCCCCGCGCCCGCGTCGACGAGGTAGCCCGCCTCACCGCGCAGGATGGTGTCCACGCCGGCGCGCGTGTGGTCGTCGAGGTCGGCCCACATCAGGTGCGCGGCGGCGACGAGGTACGCCTCCATCGTGGCGTCCCAGTAGATCCGCGCGCCCCACGTGCCGTGCGCGGGGTCGACGAACCTGTTCGCGGCGATCGCCGCCTCGAGGCTGCGCACGGTGTGGTCGCGGAGCACGTTGCGGGAGAAACCCGCCACCGACGCGTCGTACGTCCCGAACCGCAGCAGGACGGCGTTGCCGAGGGCGCCCACGACGTCCCAGCTCTCGATGCCGTACGTACCCTGCTCGGCGTTCCAGGTGCTCTCCTGGAAGCGGGTGTTGCGCAGCAGCAGTCGGTAGTACGTCCGCGCGAGCTCGTCCTCGGACCCGCTCGGCAGAGCGGCGGATCGGAGGGAACCGCCGGAGAGTGTGGCGCCGGAGGCGGGACGAGCGCGCGCCGCGGCACCGAGTGGCGCCACGAGGGCCAACGCGACGACGGCGACCGCGAGACGGGCGAGACGACTCATGCGGATCCCTTCCGCCGCCCGCACGCGCCAGCGGACGACGCGCCGGGCCGCTCAGGACGAGGAGAGCCGAGCAGACGCGATCGTAACCAGGGATCTATCGGAATAAGTCATACTTCTCGCCCGGTTGGGCAAATCTGGCCGCGCCGTCACTCGCCGTTGAAGTCGGCGATGGCCGCCTCCCACTGCTCCAGTGCGCGCTCGACAGTGCTGCGCGAACCCGACGGCAGCCAGTGGTTCGCCCGCTTGATTCCGGCCTCGTTCATGCGTTCCAGCACCGCCGGGTCGGGCGGCGTGGACAGCATCTGCACGTCGATCGGCCGCTCGGCGCGGTTGCGCAGTTCCGCGACCCGCTCGAAGATCGCGTCGCCGGAGTAGTTGGGGATCCACGCGTCGCCGAAGGCCAGCACCCGGTCCAGCACAGTCGGGCCGTCGCCGCCGACGAGGATCGGTGGGTACGGCCGCTGCGCCGGCTTGGGGTAGGACCAGATGCGGTCGAACGTCACGAAGCGTCCGGCGTAGGACGCCTCCTCCTCGGTCCAGATCGCCTGCATCGCCTCGACGCGCTCGCGGAGCACCGCCATCCGCTGCTTCGGGTCGGTGCCGTGGTGGCGCATCTCCTCGCGGTTCCAACCCGCGCCCACGCCGAACTCGAACCGGCCGCCGGACAGGTGGTCGATGCTGGCGACCTCCTTCGCGGTCACGATCGGGTCGCGCTCGATGACCAGGCACACGCCGCTGCCGATCCGCAGGCTCGACGTCGCCTCGGCGGCCGCGGTCAGCGCGACGAACAGGTCGTAGGAGTGCCAGTACTTCTTCGGCAGCGGCTCACCGGCCGGATAGGGCGTCTCGCGACTGGCCGGGATGTGCGTGTGCTCGGCGAAGTAGACGGCGCTCTGGCCGCGTTCCTCGAGCATCCGCGCCAGGGGGCCGGGTCGCATGCCGTCATGTGTCGGGAAGTAACCAACTCCGAAGTCCACCACCCCTCCATACCCCGCTCGGCCGGTCCCATGTGTGCGGACACGCCGACCGTTCCCGCTCCGGTTCGTATCCGGCGCCGGAAGCCGGGTGGACACGCCTGCGAAGATCGTCGGGGTCCACAGCGATCGGACGAACCCCCGAGTCGAGACGGCCAGAGGAGATCCGCGATGACCAAGGCCGGCGCGTTCCGCGCTGCTCTGGACGCTTCGGTGTACTCGGTACGACGTGCCTGGGGGTACTCCCCGGGGTGGCTGCTGAGGTCGTCCGTCGGTTACCTGGTGCTGGCGATCACCCCCGCCGCGCAGGTGCTCGCGGTTTCCTGGCTCGCGGAAACATCAGGGGGTCCGGCACGCGAGTATGTCCCGCCGCTCGTGGTGCTGACCGTCCTGCTCGGTCTCGGGCAGGCGATGGAGCAGAACTCGAACATGATCGGTCAGCGGACGACCAACCGTCTGCGCGCTCACTACCAGGACGAGCTGATGCGGACCATCGCGGCTCTTCCGCCGCAGCGTGTCGGCCTGGCGCAGACCAACGCGACCATCCAGGGCTGCCGTAGCTCACTGCACGATCTGGGCAGGTTGGCGAGCTCCGTGGTGGCGTCGGTGGGCGCACTCGTCACAGCCGCCGCGCTGTGCGTCTCGGTCTGGATGATCAGTCCCCTCGCTGGTGCCCTGGTGGTGGCCGCGCTCCTTCCCAACCTGCTCGTGTTCGCCTGGGAAGCGAAGATGCAGGACGCCGCGTTCGTCCCGTACGGCGAATGGGAGAGGCGTTCGGAGTACGCCGTGGAGCAGTTGGTCGCGCAGCGCACGGCGACCGAGTTGGCGACCCTCGGCTCCGGTGCCGTCGTCGCGGAGGTGGCCGACACTCGCCGCAGGACGGCCGACGCGATTCTCGACCGCATCCTGGCGCTGCTCACGCGTTCGGGGACCGTTGCCGGTGGCGGTACGGCGATCCTGCTGGGCGGAGCGCTGGCGGGCGTGATCGTGGGAGGGGCCAGGGGCGCGGGAATCGCCGCGGGAATCGTCGGTGTCCTGTCCGGAGTCGCGGCCACCAGGTCCGCGGGATTCTCCTTCGGCGACCTGGTGTCGTTCGCCCCGAAGGTCCGCGCCTACCGTCAGTTCGTCGACTCCGTCCCGCCCCCGGCGGACACCCGGATCCGGTCCGATGCCCGAAGCGTCGACGCGCGCCGGTTGACCGTCACCTATCCGGGCGCGGACACACCGGCGATCAGGGACCTCTCCCTCTCCGCGCGGAAGGGTCAGATCGTCGCGCTCGTCGGAGTGAACGGCGCCGGAAAGACGACCGCGATCAACACGATCCTCGGACTCCTCGAACCCGACGCCGGAGCGGTCACGGTCGACGGCATCGATGCCACGACCATGCCGCTGGCAGCGCGCCTTGGTTACTTCGGGCTGCTCACGCAGGAGTTCGGCCGGTACGAGTTCACCGTTCGGGACACCCTCAGAATCGGCCGGCCGGACGGCAGGGCGACCGACGAGGAGATCTGGCAGGCACTCGACTCCGCTCACGCCGGGGACTTCGTCCGGAGACTGAAGGACGGACTCGACACCCAGCTCGGCTCCCAGTTCGGAGGAGTCGGCCTCTCCGGCGGCCAGTGGCAACGACTCGCCCTCGCGCGCATCTACCTGCGCGACGCGCCGATCTGGATTCTCGACGAGCCGACCTCTGCCATCGACGCGGAGGCCGAGCAGCAGATCTTCGCGGAGCTGCAGAGGACCAGAGCCGATCGGATCACGATCGTCGTCTCGCACCGTGCGTGGACCCTCAGGGGCATGGACCACATCTACGTCCTCGACGAGGGACGAGTCGTCGAACAGGGAACCTACGAGCAGCTGATCGCCCAACGGCGCCGGTTCTCGCAGATCTTCGCGGAGCAGGTCGCCTGAAGATCGATCTCCGCTCGCAGTTCCGCACCGCCTGAGGGTCGGCACCGGTGACGGGGCAGGTGTCAGGCGCGGCGCAGCCTGACGGCGGTGAGCTTGTACTCCGGACACGACGTCGCCTCGTCCACCTCGTCGGAGGTGAGCAGGTTCGCCGGCACCTCCGGGAAGGCGAACGTCAGGAACACCTCGCCCACCGCCACCTCGTCGGTCACCCGGGCCGGAGCGGTCACGGTGCCCCGCCGGCTGCTGACCTCGACCGGATCGCCGTCGCCGACGCCGAGCCGGTCGGCGTCTTCGGGGTGCAGGTCGAGGTGTTCACCGGGAGCCAGCGCCAGGTTCGGCGTACGCCGGGTCATCGTCCCGCTGTTGTAGTGCACCAGCCGCCGGCCGGTGATCAGGGCGTACGGGAAGTCCGCGTCGGGTGGCTCGCCCGGCGGCAGCCAGGGCCGGGCCGCGAGGTGCGCACGCCCGTCCGAAGTGGCGAACGCCGTCCCGTACAACCTGGCCTCGCCCGGGTCGTCCAGTCCCCGGCACGGCCAGTGCAGCGCACCCTCCCGGTCCAGGCGTTCGTGGGAGACACCGGCAAACACCGGGGTGAGCTCGGCGCACTCGGCCAGCGCGGCGGCCGGGTCCGGGCAGCCGAGGTCGACACCGAGCGCGCCGCCGACGGCGCACAGCACGTCGAAGTCGGTGTACGCCTGACCGGGCGGGTCGAGCGCCCGCCGCACCCGCTGAAACCGCCGGTCGAAGTTGACGAATGTGCCGTCCTTCTCCAGGAACGAGCTACCGGGCAGCACCACGTCGGCGGCCTGTGCGGTGGCGGACAGGAAGATCTCCTGGCTCACCACGAAGTCGCACGCCTCCAACGCCGCGCGGACATGCCCGGAGTCGGGATCGGTCGCCAGGATGTCCTCGCCGAACACGTACATCGCCCGCACCTGCCCGGCGAGCGCGGCGTCGAACATCTCCGGGATGCGCAGGCCCGGCCGTTCCGGCACCGGCGTCCCCCACGCGGTGGCGAACCTCTCCCGCACCCGAGGGTCGTCGACCCGCTGGTAGCCGGGGAGCACATCGGGCAGCGCGCCCATGTCGGAGGCACCCTGAACGTTGTTCTGGCCGCGCAACGGGTTGACGCCCCCGCCGTGCGGCGTCCCGACGGCACCGCGCAGGATCGCCAGGTTGGCGAGCGTGCGGACCCCGTCGGTGCCGTGCAGGTGTTCGGTGACACCGAGCCCGTAGACGATCGCCGGTCGCCGCGCGGTGCCGTACGCCTCGGCCGCCGCGGCCAGGGCGTCCGGGGAGACACCGCTCAGCTCGGCCACCCGGTCGGGTGGATAGTCGGCCAGCAGTTTCCGCAGCTCCTCGGCCCCGGCCGCACGCGTGGCGAGAAACTCCTCGTCCACCAGGCCGCGGTCGAAGAGCAGCCCGGCCAGCCCGTTGAACACCGCGACGTTCGACCCGGGCCGGCCCCGCAGGTGGACGTCGGCCAGCCGGGCCAGTTCGGTCCGCCGCGGGTCGATGACCACCAGCCGTGCGCCGTGCAGCGCCGCCTGCACGATCCGCGCG
Source organism: Actinopolymorpha sp. NPDC004070 (assembly GCF_040610475.1). Lineage (NCBI taxonomy): Bacteria > Bacillati > Actinomycetota > Actinomycetes > Propionibacteriales > Actinopolymorphaceae > Actinopolymorpha > Actinopolymorpha sp. NPDC004070. The sequence continues at coordinate 217,006 of NZ_JBEXMJ010000011.1, forward strand.
CCGATCACCGGATGAGCCTCGGTGACGTTGGCACCGGCGACGAGGATGCAGTCCGCCGCATCGAGGTCCTCGGCGGGGTTGGTGCCGCCGGCCAGCCCGAAGCTCGCGATCAGCCCGGCCGCCGAGGGCGCGTGGCAGATGCGCGAGCAGTTGTCGACGTTGTTGGTGCCGATCGCCGTCCGCATCAGCTTCTGCAGCAGATAGTTCTCCTCGTTGGTCGACCGGGCGGAGGAGATCGCGGCGATGGCGTCCGGCCCGTGCCGGTCGCGGATCCGGGTCAGTTCGCGGCCCACCACGGCGAGCGCCTCGTCCCAGGTGGCGTGTTCGAGCCTGCCGTTCCGCCGCACCAGCGGGGTGGTGAGCCGGTCCGGGGACCGCACGAACCCGTACGCGAAGCGGCCCTTGACGCAGGCATGGCCGCGATTGACCGGACCGTCCAAGGCCGGGGTGACGGCGAGGATGCTGTCGTCGCGGGTGTGCACGTCCAGGGTGCAGCCCACCCCGCAGTAGCCGCAGGTGGTGCGGGTCACCGGGTCGGCGGTGCGACTGTGCGACGTGAGCACTGCGGCCGGTCCGCTCAGCGCGCCGCTCGGGCAGGAGTCCACACAGCCTCCGCACGACACGCACGCCGACTCCACCCAGGGGCCACCGGCACCGGCCGCCACGACGGTGTCCGCACCCCGGCCGGCCATGGTCAGCGCGAAGGTGCCCTGGACCTCGTCGCACATCCGCACACACCGTCCGCAGGCGATGCACAGGTCGGCGTCCAGCCGGACGTACGGGTGGGAGTCGTCCCGGCCCAGGCCCCGGCCGGCCAGGTCGAAGTCCGCCCGCTCCAGACCGAGCCGGGCACACAAGGCCGTGAGTTCGGTGGGGAGTTCCAGCGCGCGTTCGGGGATGCGTTCCACCATCAGCTCCACCACCCGGCGGACCGTGGCGGCGACCTCGTGGTCGTCGGTGCGCACCTCGACACCTTCCTCGGCCGGGGCGGTGCACGCGGCGACCACGCCTCGGTCGGTGCGCACCAGGCACACCCGGCACGCGCCCGACGGTGCCAGCCGGTCGTCGAAGCAGAGCGTGGGTACGTCCGCGCCGGCCGCACGCGTAGCGTCCAGCACCGACGCGCCCTCGGCTACCTCCACCGGTGTCCCGTCGACCCGCAGCCGTACGACGCCGCCGTCCCGCGCCTGTCCCCCGGTCACCGCGCCGCCGGTCACGACAGCTCCTCCGCGTACACCCGGCGCAGGCTGCGCACGACGGCCGGAAGCCGGGTGCCGAACGGACACAGGCTCGCGAGCTCCATCGTGTCCAGCAGGGAGTCGTCGCGGGCGGCCGCCTCGGGCCGGCGTTCGCCGAGCCGGGTGCCCTCGCGGCACGGGGTGCACGTGCCGCAGCTCTCCCGCGCGCCGAACTCCCACAGTGCTCGCAGCAGGTCGCGCGGGTCCACTCGGTCGTCGACGGCGACCAGGCTGCCGTGCCCGGGTGGCGCGTCGGCCGCGACCAGGGCGGCTCCCAGCAGCGGCAGGTCGAGTTGATCCGGACCGAGGAAGCCGCCGAGCGGGCCGCCCACCTGAAGCGCGCGCAACCTGGCCTCCCCCGCCAGGCTGCCGCCGAGGCCGAGCACGATGTCCCGCAGCGGCGTGCCCAGCTCCACCTCGTACAGCCCCGGCCGCCGGAACCGTTCGTTCAGGCAGACCAGCAGCGTCCCGGTCTCCGGCGGCACGCCGCGCGTGGCGTAGGTCCGCCCACCCTCGGCGACCACAGCGGGCACCGCCGCCAGCGTCTCCACGTTGTTGAGCGCGGTGGGCCGGCCGAGCAGGCCGTAGTCGGTGGGGTACGGCGGGCGGGGGCGCACGGTGGCCCGCAGCCCGGCCAGCGACCGCAGCAGTGACGTCTCCTCCCCGGCCAGGTAGGACCCGGCGCCGGCCACGACCGCGACGTCCAGCCGGACACCGGAGCCGTACAGGTCCTCGCCCAGGCGGCCGTCGGCGTAGGCCCGTTCGACCGCCTCGCGGAGCCGGTCGAACGCGCGTGGGTACTCCGACCGCACGTACACGAACCCCCGCTCCGCACCGCAGGCCAGCGCGGCAAGGGCCAGGCCCTCCAGCACCCGCTCGGGATCCTCCTCCATCAGCACCCGGTCGGCGAACGAACCGGGGTCGCCCTCGTCGCCGTTGGCCACGACGTAGCGCTGCGCGGGCGGAACGTCCGAACCCGCCACCGCCCGCCACTTGTGCACGGTGGGAAAGCCCGCACCGCCCCGGCCGCGAAGCCCGGCGGTCGCCACCTCGGCCCGGATCCGGCTGGCGACGGCGGCGGGGCCGCCGTCGGATCGAACGGCCGCCAGGATCCGCGACCACACCTGCCAGGACGACTCCTCGCCGACGACACCGCGCAGGACGATCGGTGGGGTGGCGGCCCGGACGACGGGCTCAGGCGCCGGTCGCGGCGGCACAGCCCCGGCGAGCTGCGCGGCGAGGTCGGCCCCCGCCCGCGGCTGGTCGCCGTCCAGCGCGGCCGGACCCGTGTAGCAGTAACCCAGACAATGCACCACCTGCAGCGACACGCGCCCGTCCACGGTGCACTCGCCGGCGGGTACGCCGAGGGCGCGGGACACCTCGGTGAGGTGCCGGCCGCCACCGCCGGCCACGAAGCAGGCCGTGCCCGCGCACACCCGCACGTGGCGCGTGCCCTGCCGGCCGCGCAGGTCGGCGTAGTAACTCGCGGCGCCGTGCACGGCGGCGAGCGGAAGGCCCACCTCGTCGGCGACGGCGCGTTCGTCGGCCGGGGTGACCACGCCCCGCGAGGTGCGCGCCGCGCGCAGGCGGCTCAGGCCGTCGTACGCCGGTCCGCCGGTGCGGCGTTCCAGTCCGTCCAGCGACGCCCCGGTCGGCCCACGGTCCGCTCCACCATCACGATCCTCACGCACGCAGCCCTCATGCCCGGCGGCGACCGGCGAGGAACCGATCCAGGCGAATCGCGACGTACCCGGCGAACGACACCACGCACACGACCGCGAGGTCGGGCAGGGACACGGGTTCGGTGCCGAGCAGGTCGCGCAGCAGCGGGACGTACACCCCGGCCGCCTGCAACCCGAACGCCACCACGACGGCCAGCAGCAGGAACGGGTTGGTGAGGGTGCCGGGCCGGGCCCGCGAGCCCAGGCCGATCCACAACTGCGTCGCGCCCAGGGTCAGGAACGCCATGCTCTGCCAGGGCCGCCCGGTCGCGTGCGCCCACACGGCCACCCCGAGCGTCACCGCGGCGACCACCACGGCCAGCCGCACCACCCGCTGCCACAGCCCGGCGCCGAGGATGCGTTCGGCCGGCGGCCGCGGCGGGGAGCGCATCAGGTCACCCTCGGCCGGCTCGGCGCCGAGCGCGACGCCGGGCAGCCCGTGCGTGAGCAGGTTGACCCACAGGATCTGCGCGGGCAGCAGCGGCAGGGGGAAGCCGAGGAACGGACCGGCCAGCATCACCAGGATCTCCGCGGCGCCGCCGGCCAGCCCGTACGCCAGGAAGCGGCGGACGTTGGCGTAGATCCGCCGGCCCTCCTCCACCGCGGCCACCAGGGTGGCGAGTTCGTCGTCGGCGAGGACCAGGTCCGCCGCTTCCCGGGCCACCTCGGTACCCCGCCGGCCCATGGCCACGCCGATGTCGGCGCTGCGCAGCGCCGGCGCGTCGTTCACGCCGTCGCCGGTCATCGCGACGACCTCCGAGCGGTCGCGGTACGCGTGGATGAGGGCCAGCTTCTGCTCCGGACTGGTCCGTGCGTACACCCGCCCGTCCTCGCCTCCGCCAACTGCCTCGCTCCCGGCCCCCTCGATGCCGACCTGGCGGGCGATCGCGTGTGCGGTCGCGGGGTGGTCACCGGTGATCAGCACCGGCGCGATCCCCGCCCGCCGGCACGCGGCGATGGTCGCGGGCGCCGAGGCTCGCGGCGGGTCGGCGATGGCCACCAGGCCGAGCAGGCGCAGGCCCTTCTCGAGGGCGGCCTCCCAGCCGACCGGGCCGTCCGCGGGCGGAAGTGCGGCCCGCTCGGCAGTGGCGACGGCGAGCACCCGGAAGCCCTGCGCGGCGTACTCCTCGGTCCGCGCGACGGCGCCGCCCAGCACGTCACCGCCGTCGGACAGCAGCGGGTTGCGCAGGAGCACCTCGGGCGCACCCTTGCAGATGACGAGGTAGGTGCCGGGTTCGCGGCGATGCACCGTGGTCATCCGCTTGCGCGCGTTGTCGAACGGGATCTCGCCCACCCGCGGCAACGTGCGCTCCAGCGCGGCCCGCGTCAACCCGACCTTGCCACCGGCCGCGAGCAGCGCCGCCTCGGTGGGATCACCCGCCGCGCTCCAGACCTCCCCGTCGGTGCGCGGAGGCAGCAGGCTCGCGTCGGTGCACAGGACACCCGCCCGCAGCAGGGCCACGACGTCGGCCACCTCCGACGGATCCACCGGCCGACCGTCCCGGACGAGCTCCCCCTCCGGCGCGTACCCGGCACCGGTCACCTCCACCTCACCCGCGTACGTCCACAGCCGCTGCACCACCATCGCGCCCTCGGTGAGGGTGCCGGTCTTGTCGGTGGCGATCACCGTCACCGAGCCGAGCGTCTCCACCGCCGGCAGCCGGCGCACGATCGCGTTCCGGCGGGCCATCCGGCGCGCGCCCAGGGCCAGCGCCAGCGTCACCACCGCCGGCAGCGACTCCGGCACCGCCGCGACCAGCAGGCTGATGCCGGTGAGCACCATCAGCTCCAGCGGCTGACCGCGTACCAGACCGAGCACCAGCACCACGACGCACAGGACGGCGGCGCTGATCGCGAGCACCCGCGCCACCCCGGCCAGCCGGCGCTGCAACGGCGTACGAACCGGCTCGGCCGACATCAGCGCGGCCACCCGCCCCATCGCGCTTGCCGTGCCGGTCGCGGTCACCACCGCGAGCCCGCGGCCGCGTACCACCACCGTGCCCGCCGACACCTCGTCACCGGACTCCTCGGTCGACGCAACCGCCTTGTCCACCGGCACTGCCTCACCGGTGAGCATGGACTCGTCCGCGGCGAACGCGACCGCCTCTACCAGCCGCGCGTCGGCGGGGACGACCTCGCCCTCGGCGAGCACCACCAGGTCGCCGGGCACCACCTCCGCGGCGGGCACCTCCCGCTCGGCACCGTCACGCACGACCCGCGCCGACGGGGCGGCCAGGGCGGCCAGCTCGGAGATCGCCTGGTCCGCGCGGACCTCCTGGCTGACCCCGACCGCGGTGTTCATCACGATCACCAGCACGATGACCGCGGCGTCGGAGATGTCCCGGGTCGCGATGGTGAGGACCGCGGCGACCAGCAGGACGACGATCAGCGGGTCGCGCAGCTGGGCGGCCAGCCGGCGGTGCAGCGGCACCGGCGGGCGGCGCGGCGGGGCGTTCGGGCCATACCGCTCCAGCCGGGCCGCGGCCTCCGCCTCGGTCAGCCCCGCCTCGGTCGGCCCGGCCCGGTCCACAGTTGTGGCGTACCCAGCGAACCCTCTGCTCAGCGCTCCCCCGGCGCACCGGACATGGCTTACCGTGTGCCCTGAAACCGGTGGGGGCCGGCTGGGCGGGGACGGTGAACGGAGCACGTATGGAGCCAGACCGGTCGGCGACGAAGGTCATGCCGGACGAAGCAGGACAGATCGTTCAGACCGTGCCGTCCACCGGCCAGGCCGTGCGCGCGGTCCTCACCGACGGACGGGTCGTGGAGCTGCGTCCCCTCGGGCCGGACGACCTCGACGACCTCGTGCGGCTCCACCAGGACCTTCCCGAACGCGACACCTACCTTCGGTTCTTCACCACCCACCCGGTCGGTCTGCCCGAGCTCCTCGGTCAGCTCGTCCGGCCCGGCGACGCCCACCGGCTCACCGTCGGCGCGTTCGCCGGGCAGGCTTCGGGGCACCAGCTGATCGGCGCCGCCCACTGCGAGGTGTTGTCGGACCCGGCCGAGGCCGAGGTCGCGATCGTGGTCGACCACCGGCAGCAGGCGCACGGCCTGGGCACGCTGCTGCTGGAGCATCTCGCCTCCGCGGCCCGGCGGCGCGGAGTACGCCGGTTCGTGGCCGAGGTGCTCACCGAGAACGCCGCCATGGTGCGGGTGTTCCGCGACGCGGGGCTGCCGATGACGATGCGACTGGAGGGTTCGTCGTACCTCGTGACCCTCCGGCTGGTCGAGGGCGCCACCAGCTACGCGGCCGCGGTCGGCGAACGCGAACGCCTCGCCGACGTGGCCAGCCTGGGCGCCCTGCTGCGGCCGAAGGCCGTCGCGGTCGTCGGCGCCGGCCGCCGGCCGGAGTCCGTGGGGCACGCCGTCCTGGCCAACCTACTGGCCGGCGGCTACACCGGCGCCGTGCACGCGGTCAACCCGCATGCCGACGTGGTGGCCGACGTCCGGTGCGTCCCCTCCGCCCGCGACCTTCCGGCCGGCGTCGACCTGGCAATCCTCTGCGTACCGGCCGCGGCCGTCGCCCAGGCGGCGGAGGAATGCGGCGAACGCGGTGTCCGCGCGCTGGTCGTCATCACCTCCGGCGTGACCGACCATCCAGAACTCGCGGACGCGCTGCGGGCCGCGGTGCGCAAGTACGGCATGCGGATGGTCGGCCCCAACTGCCTCGGTGTGATCAACACCGCCGAGGACGTCCGGCTGAACGCGACGTTCGCCCGCGGCCCCGCACCCGCCGGGCGGGTCGGCGTCGTCACCCAGTCGGGCGGTGTGGGGATTGCGCTGCTGGAACAGTTCGCCGCCGTGGAGCTCGGCGTCTCCAGCCTGGTGTCGACCGGCGACAAGTTCGACGTGAGCAGTAACGACCTGTTGATGTGGTGGCAGCGCGACGAAGCCACGGACCTGGCCGTGATCTACGTGGAGTCGTTCGGAAATCCCCGCAAGTTCGGCGTGCTGGCGCGCGCGCTGGCCGCGCGCAAGCCGGTGTTGGCAGTACGAACGGGCACCAGCGAGGTCGCCCGGCGGGCTGCCGCCTCGCACACGGCCGCGTCCGCGACCCCGGCGGTCAACCGGGACGCGTTGTTCGACCAGGCCGGCGTCCTCGCGATGGACCACCTGAGCGACGTCGTGGCCACCGCGTGCGTGCTCAGCTGGCAGCCGCTGCCGACCGGCAACCGGGTCGCGGTGATCGGCAACGTGGGCGGGATCGGCGTCCTCGCCGCCGACGCCTGCGCGCGCCAGGGGCTTACCCTTCCCGACCTGAACGAGGTCACCCGGGCCGAACTCCGCGCGCTGCTGCCGCCGACCGCCAGCCTGCGCAACCCGGTCGACACCACCGCGGACGTTCCCGACGAGATCTTCCACCGGTGTGTGCGGGCGGTGCTGGACGACCCTGGTGTGGACGCGGTTCTGGTCCTGACGGCACCGACCGCGGTGACCGACCCGCTGCCCAGGCTGGCCGACGAGGTGCCGTGGGAGCTCGGCCTGCCGGTCGTCGCGGTCCGCGTCGGGCAGACGGCGGTGGTCGACGCGCTGCACCCCACCGACCCCGCCGCGGGGCGGCCGGTGCCGGTGTTCAGCGATCCCGCGCACGCCGCGGTCGCGTTGGGCAAGGCGTTGAGGTACGGCAGCTGGCGCGCGCGTCCGGCCGGGACCGTGCCCGACCTGCCGAACGTCGACGTCGACGCCGCCCGCGCTCTGGTGGCGGAGTTCCTCACCGCCCATCCCGACGGCGGCTGGCTGGACCCCGAACTCGTGGTCACGCTGCTCGGGCACGTCGGCCTGCCGGTCGCCGGCGTCCGGGTCGTGCGGAACGCCGACGAGGCGGTGGCGGCCTTCCACGAGTGCGGCCGGCCGGTGGCGCTGAAGGCCGCGGCGGCGGACGCCCTGCACAAGAGCCGGGCCGGCGGGGTGCTGCTGGGCCTGTCCGACGAGGCTGCCGTACGCCACAGTTTCGACATACTGCGGGAGCGGTTCGGCCCGGCGCTGACCGGCGTCGTCGTCCAGCCGATGGCCGCGCCCGGGCGGGAGCTTCTGGTGGGGGTGAGCAGCGACCCGACGTTCGGCCCGCTGGTGGCGTTCGGACTGGGCGGGGTCGACACCGACCTCGTCGGCGACCGTACGTACCGGATGGTGCCGCTCACCGACCTCGACGCCCGCGAGATGCTGACCGCGCTGCGGGCGGGGCCGGCGCTGTTCGGGGAGAACGCCGACCCCCGGCTGGACACCGACGGCATCGTCGAGGTGCTGCTGCGCGTCGGCCGGCTCGCCGAACTCGTGCCCGAGGTCGCCGAGCTCGACCTGAACCCGGTCGTCGCGACCACCGCCTCCTGTGTGGTGGTGGACGCGCGGGTGCGGCTCGCGCCGGCCGAGCCCGGTGACCCCTTCCTGCGCCGGCTGCGCACCTGAGTCACCGTCCGGTCGGGGAGGAGTCACGTGGCCGATTCCGAGTACGACGTGGTGGTGGTCGGCGCCGGCATGGCCGGCCTGGTGGCCGCCCTGGATCTGGTCGCCGCCGGTCGTACGGTCACCGTGCTCGAACGTCAGGAGCGTCCGGGCGGCCGGGTCACCTCCGACCACCGGTCCGGGTTCACCCTCGACCGCGGCTTCCAGGTGCTGAACACGTCCTATCCGCAGGTGCGGCGACGGCTCGACCTGCCGGCGCTCGACCCGCGTCCGTTCAACGCCGGTGCGCTGGTGCGGTACGCCGAGAAGCTGCACCGGCTGGGAGACCCGCGCTGCCACCCGGGCGCCCTGCCCGACATGATCGGCTCGAGTCTGCTGCCGTGGCAGGCGAAGCTCGCGCTGGCCGCGTACTCCGCCGACGTCGGGTTCGCGCCCCTACGCCGGCTGCTGCAGGCGAAGGAGACCACGGCCGCGGAGTCGCTGGCTCGGCGCCGGCTCGCCGGTCCCGCGGTGGAGAGGTTCCTGCGCCCGTTCCTGTCCGGCGTACTCGCCGAGGACCAGCTCACCACCTCCAGCAGGTTCGTCGACCTGGTGTGGCGCAGCTTCGTCCGCGGCACCGTCATCGTCCCTGCCGCCGGTATGGGAGCGATCCCAGCTCAGCTGGCGGCCCGGCTTCCCGCCGGCACGCTCCGTACGGGTGTCGAGGTCGAGCAGGTGACGCCCGGGCTCGTCCGGTCTGACGGGCAGGAGGTGCGTCCGCGCGCCGTCGTGGTGGCCACCGACCCGGCGACCGCGGGAAAGCTCCTGCCCCGCTTGAGGATTCCGCCCATGCGCGGGCTCACGACCTACTACCACGCGGCGTCCGAACCACCGCTTGCCGAACCCACGCTGCTGCTCGACGGCGCCGACGACCGGATGATCGTCAATTCCGTCGTACTCACCGCGACCGCGCCGTCGTACTCCACCGACGGCAGGGCGCTGATCTCCACCTCCGTCCTCGGACCGACCGGTCGCGACGGCGGTGCGCCCCCGGACGAGGCGGAGATCCGGCCGAAGCTGTCCGCGCTGTACGGCGTACCCACCGACGGGTGGGACCACGTCGAGACCACTGTGGTCCGTGAGGCGCTGCCGGCCGCCCCGCCCCCGCTCGGCGACCTGCGCAAGCCCGTCGACCTCGGCGAGGGATTGTTCGTGGCCGGCGACCACCGAGACACTCCGTCCACGCAGGGTGCGATGGCCAGCGGCACCCGCGCGGCTCGTGCCGTTCTGCGTCACCTCGGCGACGGCTGACCATCCATTCCAGGCCGGTTCAGGCCGACCTCGGCTCCGTCCTCACCGGTTCGCCGGCGGGGTGCCTACAGTGCCGAGAGTGCCGAACGAGCGAACCGACGAGGCGACCGACGCGATCCCGGTGATCGAATCGCACGAGGTTGCCGCGCCACCGGAATGGGCCCTGCTCCAACGTGAACTGCTGGCGGCCTCGGAGGAGGCCGCGCTGGAGTTCGTCGACAGGTACGCACGCCCGGACGGCACCCTGCCGTGGCGGGAGTCCTGGCCGGGGATGGACGGCTCGGACGACCCGTACGAGGGGTTCCAGGGACTGCCGATGCTGTACCTCCTCGGCGGGCGTACCGAACTCCTCACCCTCGCGCGCCGCCAGTGGGACGCGGTCACCTGGCAGTGGACGGAGTACGGCCAGATCCACCGCGAGTTCGACGCGTACTACGACTGGATGCACCACGGCGAGGCGAACAACCTCCTGTACCTGCTGGCGCTCGCCGACCCGACGAGTGTGAAGGAACGGCAGCGGGCCGTGCGGTTCGCCGGCTTCTACACCGGCGAGGACCCCGAGGCGGCGAACTACGATCCTGCCCGGCGGCTGATCCGCTCCCCGCTGACCGGTTCACGGGGCCCGCGGTTCACCGTCACCGCCGAGGACTGGAGCACCCACCGCGAGGTGCTGGACAACTACCCGCCGCCGTTCGAGGACCTGCCGGGTGTCGACGGGCCGACGTGCCCATGGACCGACGACGCGACGTACGCACGCATCCTGGACCGGATGAACGCCCGGATGACCCGCGGCGACGTACCGCTGAACCTCACCGCGACAAGCCTGTTGACGCACGCGTATCTGTTCACCGGGGACGTTCGGTACCGCGACTGGGTGCTGGACTACCGCGCCGCCTGGCAGGAGCGGGCCGAGCGCAACGGCGGCTTGCTTCCGGACAACGTGGGGCCCGACGACGTGATCGGGCAGTACATGAACGGCGCGTGGTGGGGTGGCTACTACGGCTGGCGCTGGCCGCACGGCGCTCACCAGATCCTCGAGGCGGTGGCTATCGCCTGCACCAACGGGGTTCTGCTCGGCGGGACCCTTTCGCAACTGGACCTGATTCGTTCCCAGCTCGACGCGTTGTGGAACCTCGGGCGCGACGACGACAGCGGAGCGGGCGGTCGGCTGGTGCCGCACCGGCATGTCAACTCCGGCTGGACGGACTACCGCGGGCCCGATGCGCGCGTGCCCGTCGCGTGCTGGAGTCTCAGCCACGCGGCGGAGGATCTCGACCGGGTGCTCCGGTTGCCGGGATCGGCGGAGTGGGGTACGCCGACGGACCGGATCGCCAAGGCCAACGGCGCCGCCAACAGCGAGCACTGGTTCGCGTACGTGCACGGGGCCAACCCCGACTACCCCACGGAGATTCTGGCCACCAACCAACGTCAGCTTCGCGATCGGCTGGAGCGGATCCGTCGCGACGACGGTGACCCGGCGGAGTGGGACGTCCACCACTGGCAGGACATGAGCCCGGTCTTCGCCGAGGGGCTCGTGCAGACGATGTTCGGCGCGCCGCTGCACGTCTACCACGGTGGGCTGCAGTTCGCGACCGTTCGGTACTTCGACCACGTCGCGCGGCGTCCCGGCCTGCCGCCGGACGTGGCCGCCCTGGTGGAACACGTCGACGCCTCCTCGGTCACCGTGCAGGTGGTCAACTGTGGGGACGAGGAAGGGCGCGAGGTGGTCGTGCAGGCGGGCGGGTTCGGCGAGCACCACTTCGAGTCTGCGACGGTGCTCGATGCGGACGCCGACGCTGACGCTGATCCTTGGCAAGTCGAGGTTGACAGTCGCTGGCTGCGCGTACGCCTGGGTCCGGGTGGACAGATCCGGCTGCGGCTTTCCATGCGACGCTTCGCCAACGATCCGTCGTACGACACGCCGTGGGTCAGCCGCGCCGACCAACCCGCCCTGATTCGCTCCCGCGCTCTCTCGGAGTTCGCCGAGTAACTCAGAACGGTGGCAGGTCATCCTCGACCGTCCTCGCACCGGCGGTGGCTGTTGCGGGCTCGGTTGGTGTCGCCGGGTCGGTGAGGGAGGGCGCCCGGCTGCTGTACTGCCGGCCGAAGGGGTCGGTGAGGGTGTGTTCGCCGGGCCCGGTCTGCTTCAGTTTCCAGTCGCGTTCGGTCTTGGCCTGGTGGTGGCGTGGGCACAGGGGTGCGATGTTGTCCACGCCGGTTTCCCCGCCGTCCCGGTGCTCGGTGTTGTGGTCCAGGTGGCAGGTAGCCGCCGGTCTTCTGCACGTCGTCCATACGCACCGCTGGTCGCGGGCAGCCACCAGCTCGGCTTGGAGTCCGCGCAGGAACCTCGCCGGTAGCGGATGCAGATGCAGTAACCGCCCCGTGACGGGATGGGTGATCCCTACGCTGAATCTGGCTTCGGGGTTGGTGAGGTTGTTCGCCACCAACCGCTCGGCCACCTCGGTGATGACGGGTCCGAACCCGCCGAGCTCCCCGGGCCGGGTGGACAGTCCCATCAGCGTGGTCAACGGGACGTTCAGCTGGATCTTGGCGCGCGTTCGGATCGGCCCCCAGCTCGGCTGCGAGGAGGACCAGGCCGGTGGTGGTGGTGGTGGTGGTGGTGGTGGTGGTGTCGAGTTGTCCGGTGGCGGGTCGGGTGGATCTGGTGGACCCGGTGGGTCGGCCGTCTCATCCGGTGGCCGGTTCTGCTGCGGGATCTGACCATCGGCCGAAGGCCCGGTCGCAGAAGCCGCACTCTCACCGGTTGCGCTGCTTCCGGCCACGTTCTCCCCGGCCACTTTCTCCCCGGCCACGTTCTCCCCGGCCACTTTCTCCCCGGCCACGTTCTCCCCGGCCACGTTCTCCCCGGCCGAGCCGCGGTCGGCGGCAAGGTGAGCTGCGGTGTCATGGACCGAGACGCCGGTCATCGCGGCGCCGCCGCACACCGTGCACGTGGCGACCGGCACAGGAGAACAGTCGCCACACTCACACCAACTGTCGTGCAGATCATGGTCGGGGAACCGGTGAACACCACAGTGCCCCTGCCCTGCTTCGCCCTGCTCGGCTTCGCCCTGCGCAGACTGGTCCGGCTCGGCTTCGTCCTGCTCAGACTGATCCGGCTCGGCTCCGCACTGCTCGGCTCCGCACTGCTCGGCTCCGCACTGCTCGGCTCCGCACTGCTCGGCTTCGTCCTGCTCAGACTGGTCCTGCTCAGACTGGTCCTGTGCCGCTTGGCAGTGCTCAGAGTCTGCGTCCGCTGCGTCCTTCGCCGTCTTGGGCTGGGTCTGGCTTTGCCCGGTGTGGTTGTCAGTGACTGTAGGGGCGGAGCAGTCAACGATGTCGGCGGTGCCGGCGAGCAGGGAGTAGGCCACGTCTGCACGCAACTGGCTGAGGTTGCGGGGGTCGCCGCTGGACTTGACGGCCCGGGCGATGGCGTCGATGTAGCCGTACGCCTCGGCTGCCTGGTCCGCGGAGAGGCCGCGGATGGCGAGGTCGGCGACTCCGTCGACGGCAGGCCAGATCGCCACGTTGCGCCCGGTGCGAGCTTCCCGGTGACGTTTGGCGGCTGCTTCGGGGTCGGCCTTGACCACCTCGGCCTCCACCTTCGCGCGCAGCAGACCGCCGCGCAGTTCCAGCACCTTGGGGAAGATCGCGTCCTCGATCGCGCCCCACAGGTGCGGTTTGGCGTCGGTGATCCGGTCCACGATGATGCGGACCTCGGGCAACTCCAGCCGCCCCGAGGCCAGCGCCTGCCGCACCCGGGGCAGCCGGGGAAGGGTGATGGCCAGCGTCAGGTACCAGTCGGCGTGATAGCCGGACCACCCCAGCAGCGACTCCAGGACGACCTGGGTCATCGAGTCCAGCTCGACACTGCGTTGCGCCGGCTCCTCCGGCATACCGGGGGCGGTGTGTGCCAACTCGTTCACATCGGACAGGCACTCGGCCTCAAGCCAGCTGATCAGCTTCCGGCGCGCCCTGACCAGCTCTTCCAGCTCGAACCCGTTACACAAAGCCCGGTCGACCGAGGCAACCAGCACAGCAAGCCGCGGCCCAGCCGGCATCTCCGCCAACCCCGCAGGCAGCACCCGGCGACGACCCGGGCCCCCACCCAAGTCGTCGCCGAAGAAACCACTGCCGTCGCTCATGCGTTCGATTCTACCCGACAAGATCGGCTAACTCTCGCCGGAAACCGCTTATCCACAAAGGGAATCTGCGCGACTTTTGTGCCGACGATTTCAGCGATCCGACCTACCCCGTCTCCATTGGAATCAGCCGGCGCGCTGGCCAGGACCTGTTTCGTAGACGTCGATGCCCCGAGAGAGGGCAGGCAACTGACGCAGGTCAACTGGCTGCTCAGGCAACTACGAGCCGCGCCGGACACCCTGCGGGTGGAGTCGTTGTGGCGTCGACCAGCACGCTCGGCACCAAACGGAACCGAGGACGGGGTTCGGCGATCGACTCGGTCCTTACCGCAGCGGACTCCTTCTACGGAAGGGTTCTGCGGAACCTGAAGGCGTGGACCCCTTCGCCCGCCAGGCTTCGCGATGTCGCAGAGGTCCCGACCGTCAGCCCGCCCTCACTTTCCAGTACCGCGATCTCCTCGCAAGACGGCGCCGGGCCGGCCGGCGCCGACAGCAGCGACGCCTCGGGCGGTTCGAATGGGTGGAGTACTGCACCGCCGGCGGCTGAAGGAGCCCACTCGGACGAGGAGTCCACGAAAGCTTCCGTCAACGACACAGGCGTGTGCGGCGATGGTTCGTACGAAGCCGAATCCACCGACAGAGATCGTCAGGGCAGGGTACGGGCGAGCCGGAAGCCGAGGTCGTCGATCGCGAACGACGGGTGGCTGCGGCGGCGTACGGTGGCGCCGCAGCCACGTGCCTGCTCGGCCCATCCGCCACCGCGGAAGATGCGGTAGGAACCGTAGACCTCCTCGTCGTAGAGGTCCCAGCACCATTCCCAGACGTTGCCCAGCATGTCGAACAGCCCCCACGGGTTGGGCGTCTTGCCGCCGACGTCGTGTGCCAGCCCTCCGGAGTTGTCCGCGTACCACGCGATGTCGTCGAGTTCGCCGTAGCGGTATCCGGTGGTGCCCGCCTTGCAGGCGTACTGCCACTCGGCCTCGGTCGGCAGCCGGTAGCCGTCGGCCGTGCGGTCCCAGATCACCTCGCCGGTACGGGATTCACGGGAGTACGCCGGTGTGAGCCCGAACCGGCCGGAGAGCCGGTTGCACACGTCCACCGCGTCGACCCAGCTGACGTTCGTCACCGGCCGGGCACCGCTCACCGACCGATCCGGTTCCGCTCCGACGGCGGCGTGGTGAAGCTCCACCGTGACCGGCACGCTTGCCAGCAGGAAGGGCGCGAGCTCGACCTGCCACCGGGTGCCGATCCTGTCGTCGCGCAGGTCGACCACGCCGCCGGGTATCTCGACCATCGCCGGCGCGGTCGGGTCGTCGATGGGCAGGCGCACGTGAAGTTCCTTCGTCTGGGGGTCGGCGGGAGGCGAGCCGGGCGCCACGATATGCGGCGCCGGCTTCCGGCCGCACGCGGATTTGGACATTTGAGGACACACCAGCTCGGCAGTGAGCTCCACCTGCGCGACCGGGTGCATGCGGTGATCCTGACGTACGAACCGGGTTTGGTGCGGCCGGGCAACCATCCCCTGGTCGGCGGCTGACCGGCCGACTGCTCAGCGGGTACGCGCGGCGCAGGTGACGCAGGTCGTGGTGGCGGGGCGGATCCGCAGGCGCTCTACCGGGATGGGCCGGCCGCAGCGTTCGCACATTCCGTACGTCCCGGCGGCCATCCGCTCCAGCGCAAGGTCGAGTTGACGCAGGTGCTCGCGCGCCTGGTCCAGCAGTGCCTGCACGTGTGCGCGTTCGAACGCGGTGGAGGAGCCCTCCGGGTCGTGCTCGTCGTCGGTGGCCACCAGTGCGGCGGAGTCGACGATGCCGGTCAGGTCCCGGGTGAGGAACGCCAGCCGCTCGGTGGTGCGTTCGCGGTCCGCCTCCACCAGCGCGCGCAACTCGGCCAGGTCCTCCGCCGGCAGTCCGGGGTCACTCATGCCGGCCGCGCCTGTCGGGTACGCCCGCCGACAACATCCTCGTGACGGTTCGCTGGTACGCCTCGAAGTCCATGTCGGGCAGCACCGCGCGGTGCAGCAGCAGTCCGTCGATCAGTGCCGCGAACACTCCGGCGGACACGACCGGGTCAGGGTGCCCGCACGCCGCCAGCCAGTCCGCGAGCCGCTGCCGGATCTCCTCGATCAGGGTGGCGAACTCCGCCCGCAGGGCGTCCTCGCGGGTGGCTGCCAGGAAGCCCTCCACCATCAGCAGCGACGCCGGGTCGGTGCCGGTGTAGGGACGCAGGAAGCCGAACAACGTGTCCACTCCGGTGCGAACGTCCCCGGCCTGGGTCAGTACGTCCACCAACTGGAACACCATCTCGCGAGCAGTCCGCATCACCGCCTCGCGCAGCAGGTCGGCCACCGAGGAGAAGTGGTAGTGCACCAGCGCCGGGTTGACGCCGGCGCGCTCGGCGACCAGCCGGGTGGAAACCGCGCCCCAGCCGACCTCCCCGACGAGGTGGGCGGCCGCGTCCAGCAGCCTGGCCCGGGTTGCCTGGCCCCGCCCGGACGACGCCTGGCCGCGTCCGGAGGGCGCCTGCCCGCCTCTGCCGGTCACCTCCGCGCACCCGGGTTTCGCACGTCGCCTCCGTGATTGGTCGGTCGCCTAGGACGCTAACACGCACCCGCCCGGGTAGGACCGCAGCATGACCGGGTCCGGCTCGACGCCGACACCGCACGTAGGCGCCGACGCGCCACGCCTGCGCGGCGTCCTGATCGCGGCCTCGCTGTCGATGTTCTGCGTACAGCTGGACTTCTTCGCGCTCGCGCTCGCCGTACCCCGGATGGCACACGACCTCCAGTCCACCCCGACCGACCTGCAGTGGGTGCTGAGCGGCTACATGCTCGCCCTCGGGTCGCTGCTGGTCCTCGGCGGCCGGCTCGGTGACATCCTCGGCCGCCGGCTGGTCCTGGTGACCGGCCTCGGCGTCTTCGGCATGGCCGCGGTGCTGTGTGCGGTCGCGACCACGGCCGGCATGCTGATCGCGTTCCGGATTCTGCAGGGCGCCGGTGCGGCCCTCATCTTCCCGATGACCGTCGCCGTTCTGACCAGCACCTACCCGCCGGAACGCCGGGGCCGGGCGATCGGCCTCACCTACGGCCTGGCGGCCGTGGGGACCGCTGCCGGACCGTTCGTCGGTGGCCTGCTGACCGCCGGACCGGGATGGCGGTGGATCTTCTGGACGCTGGTGCCGTTCGTGATCGCGGCGGCGGCCGTGGTCCTCCTCAGTACGCCGGAGTCGAGGGACGAGACGGTGGCCCGCCAGGTCGACGTCACCGGGGCGGTGCTGCTCAGCGGGGGCCTGGCGCTGCTGACGTACGCCGTCGACCGGGCGCCGACGTCGGGCTGGACCTCCCCGCTCGTCCTGGTGTCGGCCGTCGTGGGGCTCGGCTTCCTCGCCGCGCTCCCGCTGGTGGAACGCCGGGTACGGCAGCCGCTGATCGACGTCGAGCTCTTCCGCAACGCCGCGTTCGTCCTGGTCACCGCGGCCGGGACGATGGCCAACATCGCCTACGCCGGCACGGTCTTCCTGGCCACGCTGTACCTACAGGACGTCCGCGGCCTGTCCCCGCTCACCGCCGGCCTGGTGTTCCTCGCGCTCTCCGCGGCGTCGGGCTTCGCCGGGCCGCTGGCCGGCCGGCTGGGCGAGCGCCACTCCGCGCGGGTGGTGATGACGCTCGCGAATGCCGGTGGCGGGATCGCCGTGCTCGCGTTGTCGTTCACCCGCGCCTGGCCCGCGTACGTCGTGGCCTTCTTCTGCTGCGGGCTCGGCCTCGGACTCGGCTGGTCCTTCGCCTCCATCGGAACCCAGCGGGTCGTCCGGCACGAGCGAACCGGCCAGGCCGCCGGCGTCAGCCAGACCGCGATCATCGTGATCGCCGGGCTCGCGCTCGCCGCCGCGGCCACCGCGCTGGAGCTCCTGCACGAGGCGGGCCACTCCCCGGGCGGCGCGATAGCGATCGTGCTGCGCGTGTACGCCGCCGGGCTGCTGACCTCGGCGCTCCTGCTCGGGGCGTTCGGGCGGCGGGCACGCTGAGCCCGGCGGACCCGCCGGTACCGTGTCGGGGTGACCGATCGATTCCAGGTGGTCCCCGCCGCGTACGTGATGTTCCGCCGCACCGTGGACGGCGCCGAGCAGGTGCTCCTCCAGCTACGCCAGGGCACCGGCTACATGGACGACCACTGGGCGATGGCCGCGGCCGGGCACGTCGAGGACGGCGAGTCGGTGTTCGAGGCGGCGTGCCGGGAAGCGCAGGAAGAGCTGGCGGTGAAGATCGAGCCGGCCGACCTCGTACCGCTCACCGCCATGCACCGCACCGGACGCACCGGCGACCCGATCGACGAGCGGGTCGACTTCTTCCTGCAGTGCCGCGCCTGGACCGGCGAGCCCCACCTGGTGGAGCCGGACAAGGCCGCCGACCTGCGGTGGTTCCCGCTGGACGACCTGCCCGACCCGGTCGTACCCCACGAGTTGTTCGTCCTGGACCGCGTACGCGCGGGTGGCATCGACGCCGTGGTCAGCTTCGGGTTCACCGGGCGCTAGAAACGTCACCGCCAGGCCCGCCGTCGACCGGAACGACGGCGCCGCACACGTACGCGTAGACGGACCGGAACCGCACCCAGAGTGTCAGCCGATCAGGCCGGTGGCGAGGTCGACGTACGCCTGCTTGGCCTGCGCCGAACTCATCCCGCTGACCGACGCCCACGCGTCGTGCTTGGCCCGCCCGACCGGGTTGGTGAAGCCTGGCCGCTTGCCGTCGACATCGCCGATCGTCGCCTGCTTGTACAACGCGTACAGCCGCAGCTTGACGTCGTTGCCCGGGTCCACCCCGAGCGCGGCCACCGCCTTCACGGCGCCGGTGAAGTCGGTCTCCAGGTCGCTCATCCCGCACCTCCCCATCCGGGACGGTGTCGCCCCGCTCCACCGGTCTATGCCCCGTCACGGCCGCGCGCAACGGCTTCCGGGGTCTTCGGCCAGATGTTCCGGCCGGGTTTCCCGGTCGTCGTCGCGCGCGGCGCGCGGGTCATGAGGGTGTCAGCGGACGGAGACGCGGGCGCCGCCCTCGCCGGCCGAACGGTAGATCGCCTCGCTCAGCTCGGCCACCGCGATGCCGGCTGCGGGCGGTGCCTCGTTGACGGCCTCGCCGCGGATCGAGGCCAGCAGGGCCTCGTGGATCTCCGGGGGTTCGGGGAGGTTCACCGGCTGCACGAGCTCATCGCCGCGGTAGTGCACCACCCGGCCGGTCCGCCACGGGTGCTGCGGGTCGGCCTCGTACCGCAGCAGGCCGTTCGTGCCGGAGACGGCGACGTTCTCCATCCAGGTGGTGGCCAGGTCGCCCACCACGTGGAGCTGGCCCTGGACGCCACCGGCGAACGACACCGTCGCCGAGGTGTTGATGTCCACCGGCGAACCGGCGTTGTCGACCAACGCCGAGACGGTCTCCACCGGCTTGCCGACCAGCCACAACAGCATGTCGGCGAGGTGGGAGCCTGAGTCCATCAGCATGCCGCCGCCGGACAGGGCGGGGTCCTGACGCCAGGTTCCGACGGTGTTCTTCAGCCAGCGCTGGCCGACCGACACCATGATCGATCGCAGCTCGCCGAGCTCACCGGAGGCGATGACGTCGCGCATGTAGCGGTACGCCGGGTCGAACCGCCGCTGGTAGCGCACCATGACGGTCACCCCGGCCGTGGCCGCGGCGGACTCGATCTCCCGCGCGTGCGCCGGGTCGCAGGTCAGCGGCTTCTCGCACAGCACGTGCAGGTTGCGCTTGATCGCCCCCATCACGATCGGGTGGTGCAGGGTGTGCGGGGTCACCACGGTGAGCGCCTGCACCTCGACCCCGGCGTCGTACAGCTGCTCCACGTCGGCGTACGACGGTACGTCGGCGACGGCGGGCACCCGGGTACGGAAGCTCGCGAGGTTGCGCTCACTCGGGTCGACCAACGCCACGATCTCGAAGTCGGCGAGGTTGGCCAGCGCCAGCGCGTGACCGGTCGCCGCACCTCCACAACCGACCACAGCGACCTTCAGCCTGCTCACGTCCATGCCTCCCAGCGGTGCGGATTCTGTTTCCGCACCCGACCCTTCCACACCGGCCCGGACGGGGCGGAACCCTTATCCGGGAACGGACAACGGCTCGGCGGCCCGTCAGGGCTCGGCTACGGAGGGGCAGATCGCCGGGTGCTCGGCCGTCCTAGCGTGACGCCGGCCGAGCCGCGCGTGACCACACGACCGGGAACGCCTCGTCGGTCATCAGCTCGCCGTCGCCGACGGTGACGAACCTCTTCATGATGTGCTCCCCGGCCGCGACGTAGCGGGTGTCGTCACCCATCACGTGCATCGCGATCGCCCGGCGCGGGCGGTTGCTGGTGTTGCCGTGGGAGCCGTGCCAGGTCAGCGAGTGGTGGAAGTGCACCTCGCCCTTGGCGACCGGCCGCAGGACCACCTCGACCGGGTTTCCGTCGTACGTCTCGGGCAGGGCCGGGTCGTCCTCGGTGCGCCGCAGGAAGTCCATCTGGTCACCCCACCGGTGGGAGCCGCGCACCATGCTCATGCAGCCGTTGGTCTCGTCCACGTCGTCCAGCGCGACCCACGCGGTGACCTGGGTGTCCGGGGTCAGGATCGGCCACAGCGGAGCGTCCTGGTGCCAGTGCAGCAGACCACCCTGCTCGGCCGGCTTGTACTGGATCTGGTCGTGCCACACCCGCAGCTCGCCGGCGCCGCTGAGCTGGGCCAGCTCCTCGGTGATCGTCGGGTGGTGGATCAACCGCTCGAACGCCGGGCTGGCCTGCCAGATGTTCACGATCTGCCAGATGGGCCGTTCCTCGGTCCCGAGGTTGGCGAGCTGGACCGGCTTCGGCACGTCGGTGCGGTCGCGCTGGTCGATGACGCGCTCCATCTCCGCGCGCAGCTCGTCGACCTCCACGTCGTCGAGCACCCGCGAACCCTTCACGAACCCGTCGGCGCGAAAGCGCGCCACCTGCTCCTGCGTCAGCATGCTGAGGATCTCCTGACCCTGTTCGCGGCGGCGCGGCCGGCGTGCCTGCGCGCCCGCGTGCTGCCCGCACACGGCCCGCCGCCGCATCCGTTCTGGTTACGCCTTATGCGCAACGTGTCGCGGCAACGCCGGAATTGTCAAGCGCCGTTCAGGGTTCGGACCGAGTTGGCCGCCTCCGGGAGGGCCCGGGAAGCGGGACCAGTAGCCGTTGACCCGCGCGAGGCGGGGGCGGACGCTGGTGGGGAGGGGGAACGATGACCACAGTCACCGACACCTGGGCGACCCATCCGGACCAGTTCTGGCTACGCGGGCAGGCGCCACCGACGGTGGTGGAGTACGCCGAGAAGCTCGGATTCTGGAAGGTGTACGGCTATCCCGAGGCGGTACGCATCCTCGCCGACCCGCGGACGTTCTCCTCCGACACCAGCCGCTTCGTACCCCGCCAGGACTTCGTCGAGGGCAACCTGCCGACGATGGACCCGCCGGAGCACCACAAGCTCCGCAAGCTGGTCAGCCGGGCGTTCACGCCGAAGGTCGTGGCGGATCTCGAACCCCGCCTCGCCGAGCTGACCAACGACCTGCTCGACCAGGTGGGAGCCGACGGGACAGACGGCGGCCGGACGGACGGCCGGATGGAGCTGGTCGCGGACCTCGCCTATCCGCTTCCGGTCACCGTCATCGCCGAACTCCTCGGCGTTCCCAGCAGCGACCGGCACCTGTTCAAGCAGTGGGTGGACGGTGCGTTCAACAGCTCCGAGCAGTTCTCCCTGGTCGAGCCGAGCGAGCGGCAGCGGCGCGCCATGGACCAGGCGTTCGAGCAGCTGCACCACCTCACCGACTACCTCGGCGAGCACGCCGCCGAACGACGCCGGCACCCGCGGGAGGACCTGCTCACCAAACTCGTCGAGGCCGAGGTGGACGGCGAGCGCCTCAGCGACACCGCGGTGGTCAACTTCGCCAACGTGCTGCTGATCGCCGGGCACATCACCACCACCATGCTCCTCGGCAACACGGTCCTGTGCCTGGACGCCCACCCGGACGCCGCCGCCCGGGTGCGTGCCGACCGGTCCCTGGTGCCGGCGGCCATCGAGGAGTCGCTGCGGTTCCTCAGCCCGTTCGCCGCCCTCGCCCGGGTGCCCACCACCGACGTCGAGCTGGGCGGATCGCCGATCCCGGCCGGCCAGATGGTGATGGTGGTGCTGGCCGCCGCCAACCGGGACCCGCGGCAGTTCACCGACCCGAACGTCTTCGACCCGGCCCGCGATCCCAACCCGCACCTGGCGTTCGGGCGCGGCATCCACTTCTGCATCGGGGCTCCGCTGGCTCGCCTGGAGGGCCGGGTCGCGCTGAACATCCTGCTGGACAGGCTCCCGCACCTGCGGACCGACCCGGACGAGCCGCCGACGTTCCTGCCGTCCCCGAACCTCACCGGCGTACGGACACTGCCTCTCCTGCTCGACCCGCGTTAGCGCTCGACCCGCAGGGCGGCGTTCACGAACGCGAGCGAGATCGGCGACAAGTCCAGCGTGACGATCTCCCCGGCGTCGGCGAGGAAGGTGCCGAGCTCCCACCCGTCGAGGTCGGCCCAGTCCTCACCGGTGTCGACCGCCCGGGTGCGCGCGACACCCGAGTAGATCAGCTGCAGGAAGTCCGGGTGCGGATAGGGATGGCCCGGCGGAGCGCCGACGAGGCGTTGCAGATGAAGAAAGCCCAGCGGGTGAAGGGATTCCGGGTCCAGGTGCCAGCCGGTCTCCTCGTACACCTCACGAACGGCGGTCTGCGGTGGGGTCTCGCCCGGCTCCGGGCGCCCACCGGGAAGTGCGTGGAGCTCACCGGGCACCCGGCACACCACGAACTTTCCGTCCACCCGCACCACGCACCGGATCGAGCTCACCAGCTCCGCGATCGGAGGAACCCCGACGTAGGCGGACACCCGTAACGGCAGCGTCCCGTTGGCCCACACGTCGTTCGTCGTGACCACCGGGGTATGGCGTGCGAGGAGTGCGATCAGGTCCGGATGGCGCTCACCGAAGCCGGGCCGCACGCCGCGACCGCTCACCGCGCACAGCCTGCCGGCAACGGCACCGACGTCCCGATCGGCGCGGACAGCCGACGGCACCGGGACGAACCACCGATCGCCGCGCCGGACAGCCGGATCTCCCCGGCGGCAGCGTCGACCTCCATGTCGAGCGTCCTGCCCCGGAAGGTCAGCCCGGAGACGCCTCCGTCCACCTCGTCCGACATGCGAAGGAACACCGGCGTCCCCTCATCGGCACGGTAGCCGTTGCGCAGCCACACGAAGTCGACGAGGTTCACCGCGCCGAACATCGACGGACGGACACCGGTGCCGACCGGTCCGCCCGGTGGGTCGTCGTACACCTCGGCGAACGAACCGGCCCGGACGATGTCGCGGACGTTCGCCTGGACGAACACGTCCGCCTCCGTCGTCATCCCGTTGTCCAGCAGGCCGTACGTCGTGAAGGTGACGTCGGGAGCCTTCACGTCGGGAAAGCCGAAGCCTGCCAGGGTCGCCTCCGGCGAGAAGGCGGCACGGAACCGGCTCGCCAGCAGGTCCCGTTGCCGAGCGGTCAGCTCCGGCAGATGCAGGCCGGTGCACACCCACAGCGTGTTGCCCGGGCTGTCGGCGTGACTGCCCTCGACGTAGTGGTACTGCAGTGTGGGCGAGGGCCCGCCGGCCGGGAAGAACCAGTTCCCGTAGTCGCGCGTCAACCCCTCTTTGCGGGTACGCCAGAAGGCCACGTCGCCGGTCTCACCGACCACGGTCGCGATGCGCTCGGCGTAGCCGAAGTCGACGATCAGGGACACGACGAACTCCGCGTCGCGCTCGTCCGGGATGTCGTGGTCGCCGAAGATCCACCGCGGATTGTCCTGTGCCCACAGCAGATACCGGCGCAGGTCGGCATAGATCCCGGCCAGGCGAGCGCGGTCCCCGGTCACGGCGTACAGCATCCACGCGGTCTGCGCCTTGCGGCTGGGCAGACTCTCTCCGCCGAGTTTGCCGTCGGCGTCCACCAGCGACATCAGTCCCTCGAACGACGCCCAGGCGACGTCGGGCCGGAGGTAGCCGAGGTACTGGATGCCGAGCAGGCTGTCCCAGCTGGCCGACGGCCGGGCGCCATCGGCTCCGTAGTTCCACATCGACGGCTTGCCGGTGGCGACCTGTGGGTGGTGGTAGCCGACCTCGGGCGCCTCCGGCAGGGTGTTGGCGGCGAGGAAGTGCCAGGCCCGGTAGTAGGTCGCGGCCACGTCGTCCGGGCTGATCCCGAAGGCCGGTACGCCGGGCAGGGTGAAGTCGCGCGGCCGCGGGACCCGGGCGAGCTCGGCGTCCCAGTACGCCGTCCAGCGGGCGTGGTCCCTGTCCGCCGCGTCCGGCCGGGCCGCGTCAAGCGCGCGTTGCGCCGAGCGCGCCGAGCCCTCACCGGCGTAGGCGAAACCGACTCCGATGGTGAGGTCCCGCGCCGGAACCGCCACGCCCCAGCAACCACTCGGCGGCGGCCCGCCGAGTTCGGGTCCGCCGGCCCGCAGGTCCGTCTCGTTGGCGTAGTAGCGCACCCGAGCACCGCGCCCGACCGTGACGGAGTAGCTGAACGCCTCGCCGCGTACCGTCAGCACGCCGCGCCCGTCGAGAGCGGCATCCCCCGTGAATCGTCCGGCCAGCATCAGCGCACGACCGTCGCCGGCGACGTCGCGCACAGCCAGCACCCGGGTGAGACTCGTCGCGTCGTGGAACTGGTCCCGCCCCTGCACGCTGCCGCCGGAGGCGTAGTCCGCGGAGAACTCCAGTGCCTGTGGGCGCCACGTGGTGGAGAAGTCGTTCGCGGGTTCGAGCCACGACGTCGGCTCTTCCTGCACGGTGATCCGGTCCACGACCAGCGGTGCGTTCTTCTGGACGACGAACAGCCGCAGCGTGAAGGTCCTCGTGCCCGACCAGCCGGTGATCCTGCGCAGGTCGTAGGAGAACGCGCCGGTCGCGGTCGTGTCCCCCTGCAACACCGTGTCGACCGGTGCACCACCCTCGTTCACCTTCAGCGCCCAGGCACCGGCGACACTCGTCACGTCCACCGTCACGACCGGGTACGCGTCGACGTCCACGGTCAGCGTCCTCGACAACGCGCCCCACGGGTTGGGTGCCGCGTCCGGGAGCGTCATCGTCAACCGGGAGTTGGCGACGGTGGCCTCGACTCCCGGTTCTGCGCTCCACCGCGGTGAGAGGTCGTCGAAGTCGTCGGCGAACACGGTGGCAGGCGGCTTCGGGTCCGGCTCACCGGCTGGGCGCACGTACAGGCTCAGCAACGAGGGCACCCGGACTGCCTGGTTGTGGGCGTAGTAGCCGACCGACAGCGGGAGTTCGGGCCCGCTGTTCTGCTCCACCTCACTGCTTGCCTGGTTGAAGTCGTACGGGTTGACGACGATCCGGCTCATCGGCACCGACAGCCAGCGGGGTTGCCCCGGCCCCGACACCGCCAGCAGCTCGGTCCTGGGCGGCGGTGGCTTGGCGGCCGCCACCGGTGCGGCGTTCGCGGTCGCGGCGGTGGCGGCAACCGCCTGGCCCCGCGTGCCACCGACCAGCGTCGTCAGGCCCAGCCCTGCGACACCTGCGAGCACCCGGCGCCGCGTGGGGCCGTCGGTGTGAAACCTGCCGGCCGAGCCGTCGTCGGTGAGCACGAGACCAGACCCTAACCACGCATGCACGCTCGGTGAATCGGCTCGTCCTGCATAGGTCAGCTCGATGTCCGATCGCCTGCACGCGAGGAGACGTGCGACAACTCCTCAGGCTGCTACATTGCCCGGCACGAAGCACCCGGCCGCCGGCCAGAATTCGGGTTGTCCGCCTTGTGTGGTTGACGTCCGCGTGCTGTGGTCGACGTGCGCCGTCGCACCAGACCGAGGTGACCGGCGCGATGGAGGTGTCCCATGAGTGAGGCGACCAGTTCCAGAAGAGACGCGCTGGCCACACTGGACGACCACGTACCCACTTCCTTTTACTGGAAGTTGACCTTGCTGGCGACCGTCGGCGGCTTCCTGTTCGGTTACGATACGGCGAACATCGGTTCCATCCTGGGCTTCATTCCCTGGAAGCTGGGCGACCTCGCCACCGGTTACCTCGTGGCGGGCGCTTCACTGGGTGCCGCGGTCGGCGCGTTCTTCGCCGGTTCACTGACCGACCGGTTCGGCCGGAAGTCGTTGCTGGTCGCCGATGCCGCCATCTACGCCGCCGGCGCACTGCTGTCCGCGTTCGCCTGGGACGTCGGCGTCCTGTTGTTCGCACGTACGCTGATCGGCCTCGCGGTCGGGGCCGACTCCGCGATCGCTACCGCCTACATCGCTGAGTACGCACCCCGCAACCGGCGTGGCGCGCTGAGCATGCTGCAGCAGTGGATGATCACCGTCGGCATCCTCGTCTCCTACCTCATCGCGCTGGTCATCCTGAAGGCGATGCCCGGCCAGGCGACCGGGCTGGACTGGCGGCTGATCCTCGGCCTCGGCGCGGTCCCGGCCATCCTGGCACTGGTGCTGCGTACCCAGATGCCGGAGTCGCCGCGCTGGCTGCTGCGGCAGGGCCGGGTCGACGACGCCAAGAAGGCCATCGGGCTGCTCGGCCACCAGGTGACCGACGAGCAGATGCAGGCCAGTGCCCGCCACATCCAGGCCACCGCCGGTGAACGCGAGCACGAGGCGAAGGTCCGCAACTGGACGCCCGGTGTCAAGCGCGCCTTGATAGTGGTCGTCGTCTTCTTCGTCTTCCAGCAGATCACCGGCATCAACGTGCCGTTCTACTACGGGCCGAAGATTCTCGAGCCCTACTTCGGGGGCGGCAACGCGGTCGACGCGGCCACCACCGCCGTGGGCATCACCGCGGTGATGAGTGCGGTCAACGTGATCGCCACCTACTTCGCGTTCCGGTTCATCGACCAGATCGGCCGGCGCAAGCTCGCCCTGTGGGGCTTCGCCGGCATGGGGGCCTTCATGGTGGTCGGCGCCGTCGGCAACGGCGCCCTCGCCGGGGTGGCGAAGATCGCGGTCGTGCTCATCGCGCTCGACCTGTTCATCGCGTCCTTCGCGGTCGGCGTCGGCGGCACCGGATGGCTCATCCAGGGCGAGGTGTTCCCGACCGCCGTGCGCGGCCGGGCCGCGGCGATCGGCGCCACCGCCGACTGGCTGGCCAACTTCGCGCTGATCCTGGTGTTCCCGTTGGCGGTGAGCGCCATCGGGTTGTCCTGGGTGATGGTGGCGTTCGCGGTGCTGTGCCTGCTGGCGATCGCGTTCGTCGCCGCGTACCTGCCGGAGACGAAGGAACTGTCGGTCGAGCAGATCACCGAGGTGTTCGACAAGGCAGCGTCCCACGGGGTGCTGGCCAGGCCGAAGGAGCTGCACGGCCCCAGGGAGTAAGCGGGCGCGAGGAAAGCGCAGCGATGCGGGCCCGCCGGTCGCCAACCGGCGGGCCCGCGCAACCTCAGGCCGTTCGCCCCGCCCGTCCGTCCTCGATCCGGCCGACGAGCCGGCGGCGGAACGTCGGGTCCTCCACCGCCTGCACCTCGACGTCGTACCACCCCTCGTCGACGGGCCACTCGACCAGCCGCCGGTGCCTGCCGGCCAGCCTCAGCGTCCGGTCGGTGTCGCCATGGTCGAGGGCCCGCAGCCGAAGGGTGACGGCTGTCCCACTGGCATTGCTCACCTGGAGGTGGATGCGGTCCTCGCCGACCGGCCCGGCGACCCGGACGTCGACCCCGGCGGCCGTACCGGCGACCGTCCCGGCGAGTTCGTACCAGAACCTGTTCGGCCCCTGCACGCCGAGCCGGTACCGCCCGCCGGACACCTGCACCCGTTCGACGTGGCTCCCGTGCACGTCGAGGTGGAGCGGGTCGGCGAACTCCCCGGCGTACGGATAGATCGCGAAGTGCGCCGAGGCCGGTCCGTCGTTGCTGAGAGTCAGCGCGAGCCGGCCACCCCGCTCGAGCCGGGTGCGTACGGCGGGGCGGTAGGGCAGGGCGCGCGCCGGACGGTGGCCGGGCTCCTGCGGCGGCACCGACTGGTCCGTTGGCGCCTGCGGGTGCCAGCGGTCGATCGGGGCGGGCACCGGCCCGGGACTGCCGAGCCGGGGCGCCCGGCCCCGCCGGTCGAAGTCGAACGCCGAGGTGAGGTCGCCGCAGACCGTGCGGCGCCAGCTGCTGATGTTGGGCTCCCGTACGCCGGTCCAGCGTTCGAGGAACCGGAGCACCGACGTGTGGTCGAAGACCCGTGAGTCGACGTGTCCACCGATCGTCCAGGGCGAGACCACCGTCATCGGCACCCGCGGACCGAGCCCGATCGGCTGACCGTCGTACCAGTCGTCGCCGTTGCCGGACGCCGGACGCGGCGGCACCGGCGGCGGCACGTGGTCGAAGTACCCGTCGTTCTCGTCGAAGTTCACCAACAGCACCGTCCCGGACCACGTGTCCACATCGGCGGCGAGCGCGTCCAGCACGTCGTGGATCAGGTTGGCGCTGCCCACCGGGGTCGAGGATCCGGGGTGCTCGGAGTCCACCGCCGACGGCACCAGCCAGCTCACCTTCGGCAGCCTGCCGGCGGCGATGTCGGCGCGCAGCCGGGGCACCAGGCTCTCCGGCTCGCTGCGGTAGAGCGCCCGGTCGAACAGGCTGCGCTCGGCCGCGGACAGTCCCGCCCGCCCGGCGGCCAACTGGTCCAGCAGCTTGCGCCGCTCGGCCTCGGGCCGGTCGAACAACGCGGAGTACAGCTCCTCGGTGGTACGGAACTTCTCCTCCACCGCCGTCAGCGCCTTCGTACCCACCTGCTTGAACCGGCGGAAGTACTCCACCGCGTTGTCGGTGAAGTTGTCCCACTCCTGGTAGATCTGCCACGAGATGCCCGCGGCCTCCAGGCGCTCGGGGTACGTCGTCCACTCATAGCCCGGGTGGTCGTAGTCGTACGCCGCGTTGGTGACCGCTCGCTGCGTGGTGCCGGGCTCGTAGCCGACCGTGCCGCTCCACAGGTAGTTGCGGTTCGGGTTCGTGGAGCCGAACACCGAACAGTGGTAGGCGTCGCAGAAGGTGAAGGTGTCCGCGAGCTCGTACTGCAGCGGGATGTCGCGCCGCTCGTAGTACGCCATGGTCGCCTCGGTCTTCGCCGCCACCCAGTCGTCGTACCAGCCGCGCGCCCAGGCCTTGGTGCTCCCCGGCCAGCTGTGGTCCAGAGCACCGAGGTACTGGATGTCGGAGGGGTCGCGGTGCGCTCGTTCGGCGCCCTCGCGGACAGAGAACGGCAGCACCTCTCCGCCGCCGGGTCGCGGCTGGTACGCCACCGGTCGCCCGCTCGGCAACAGCAACGGCGTGCGGTCGCCGTACCCCCGGACTCCGCGCATCGTGCCGAAGTAGTGGTCGAAGGAACGGTTCTCCTGCATGAGCACGACGACGTGCTCGACGGCCTTCAGTCCACCCGGCCGCATCGGCGCGGCCATCGCACGATGCAGGGACGGTGGCAGCACGGACGCGAGTCCCGCTCCGGCCGCGGTGGCCGCGGCCGAGCCGAGCAGGCGGCGACGAGAGAGTTGGGTCACGTACGCAGTGTCGTCGCGGTGGGTGCACCTGTCTCCAACGGCGACCGATCCCGCGGTGGCCGGTTGGTGACGTCCCGGGATCGCGGGACGAACAAACGCGTTGCGGTCCGCGCACGTGCGGTCGTAGCGTCGTACGCGCCGACCCCGTCGGATGGAGCGACGCAGGACCTCGGTCCTGGTGTGAAGTTCGGCGGGGCGGCCTTTCTGCCTCTCGTCCCCGGACGTCATCTCGACGTCATCCGGAGGAAGCCATGGACACTCCCCGGGATCGGCTGGCCCACCTGGATCGCGCCGGCCTCCTCGAGGCGGTCAGCGACCCCGACCCGGCGATGCGTTACTGGGCCTGCCGGTTGCTCGACCACCACGAGCTCGACACCACCGTCGCCAACCGCATGCTGGCCGCGGCCGAGGACAGGAACAAGAAGGTCCGCCAGGCGGCGCTGCACACCCTTGCCTGCGAGGCCTGCAAGCCCGACGACTCCGCCTGCTTCCCGATCGACGTCGTGGGCGTCGTCCTGGAGAAGCTCCGCAGCGACCGGAGCCTGCGGGTCCGCCGGGCCGCTGCCGGACTGATGATGTGGAAGAACCCGATGGAGCCGCGCATCCTCAGGGCGTTCCGCCGAGTGCTCCGGGACGAGACGGACCCGGTGCTGCGTTCCAAGGCCGAGAAGGCGCTGTACTTCTCCTCGGCGCGCCGCAGCCCGGACGGGTCGAGCCGGCAGGTGCAGACGCGGCCGGTGGCCCGCAATGCGTCTTGCCAGAAGAGTGGCGGCTCGAACGTGTGTTCGATATAGTCGGCGTCACCAGCGCCTGTAACTACCCGGGGAGGGTCGGCAACGGTGTAGGCGAGGTGCTGGAGCCGGCCGGGCCCATCCTCTAGGGTGGGCCCGCCGGTCCGGCTGTCAGCACTGTCAGCACTGTCAGCAGAGGAAACGACGGCGTTCACACGCAGTACGGCGGTGCGAGGCGATGCACGAGGTCGCGGTCAAGGCGGCACGCTTCCTCGCCGAGCATGCCACCGAGCCGATCCACCTGGGCGACGTCGCCGACCACGTGGGCTACAGCCCGTTCCACCTCTCCCGGATCTTCGAACGCCACCTCGGCCTCCCACCGGGCCAGTTCCTCGGTGCGCACCGGTTCCAGCACGCCAAGCGGCTGCTGCTCGACAGCGAGGAACGCGTCATCGACGTCTGCTTCGCGGTCGGCTTCACCTCCGTGGGCACGTTCACCAGCAGGTTCGCGGCCTCCGTCGGCGTCGGACCGCGCGAGTTCCGGCGGATCCCGGAGGCACTCGCGGACGGACCGCCGCGGCCGGTGAGCCGGCCAGGCGGTGATCCGCACGGCGGCGTGGTCGCCGGAGTCGCCCAGCTCAGCCCCGCCGCCGTGGCCGCGCTGGGCGGTTCCGCCGCCGTCTACGTCGGCGTGTTCACCCGGCGTGCCCCACGCGGCACGCCGGTGAGTGGCGCCCTGCTCGACGACGGTGGCTCCTTCGTCCTCACCGGTGTCCCACCGGGCAGCTACTGGCTGCTCGCCGCCGCACTGCCCGGGCGCGCCGACCCGCTGGGGCAGCTCCTCCCCGAGTGCGGTGTCAGCGGTCACTCGCCGTGGCCGGTGCGAGTGACGCCGAGCGCGCCGCCGATCCACCGCGACGTCCACCTCGACCTCACGCCGTCCTGGTCCGCGCCTGTCGTCGTGGCGCTACCGCCACTGGCCTGCGGAAGCGCAAGATTGGAGAAGACGGCGGCCGGTCGGACCGCTAGCTTGACCTCGGGGCACGCAGGGTAGACAGCTGCGCGGCGCGGGCCGCGACGAAGGAGCACACAGTGAGCGGCGTACGCGTTCTGGTCGGCACCCGCAAGGGCGCCTTCATCCTCACCTCCGACGGCCGGCGCCAGGACTGGAACGTCGACGGACCACACTTCCCCGGCTGGGAGGTCTACCACGTGAAGGGGTCGCCGGCCGATCCCGACCGCCTGTACGCCGCGCAGTCCGGAGGCTGGTTCGGTCAGGTGATGCAGCGCTCCGACGACGGCGGAAAGACCTGGCAGCCGGTCGGCAACGACTTCAGTTACGACGGCACTCCCGGAACCCACCAGTGGTACGACGGCACCCCGCACCCCTGGGAGTTCGCCCGGGTGTGGCACCTGGAGCCCTCGGCGAGCGACCCCGACACCGTCTACGCCGGAGTCGAGGACGCCGCGTTGTTCCGTACCACCGACGGCGGCCAGTCCTGGGCCGAGGTGCCCGGCCTGCGCAACCACGGGTCCGGGTCCCACTGGCAGCCCGGCGCCGGCGGCATGTGCCTGCACACGATCCTGCTCCACCCCACCGACCCCGAGCGGATCTTCGTCGCCATCTCCGCCGCCGGGGCGTTCCGCACCGACGACGGTGGCAAGAGCTGGCAGCCGATCAACCGCGGCCTGAAGTCCGAGGGCATCCCCGACCCGAATGCCGAGGTCGGCCACTGCGTCCACCGCCTCACGATGCACCCGTCCCGCCCGGACGTGCTGTACATGCAGAAGCACTGGGACGTCATGCGCAGCGACGACGCCGGCGACTCGTGGTACGAGATCAGCGGCAACCTGCCCACCGACTTCGGCTTCCCGATCGACGTCCACGCGCACGAGCCGGAGACCGTCTACGTCGTCCCGATCACCAGCGACTCCCACCACTTCCCGCCCGAGGGGAAGCTGCGCGTCTACCGCAGCCGCACCGGCGGCAACGACTGGGAGCCGCTGACGAAGGGGCTCCCGCAGAGCCACTGCTACGTCAACGTGCTGCGCGACGCGATGGCGGTCGACTCGCTGGACTCCTGCGGTGTCTACTTCGGTACGACCGGCGGCCAGGTCTACGCCTCCGCCGACGCCGGCGACTCCTGGGCACCGATCGTGCGCGATCTGCCGGCGGTCCTGTCCGTCGAAGTCCAGACGCTGCCATGATCCGGGTCGTGCTCCCCGCGCACCTGCGCAGCCTGTCGGGGGCCGACCGCGAGGTGCGGCTGGAGGTGCCCGGCGAGCCGACCCAGGCGCTGGTGCTGGACGCTCTGGAGGCCCGCTATCCGATGCTGCGGGGCACGATCCGCGACCCGAAGACTCGCCGGCGGCGGGCGTTCGTCCGGTTCTTCGCGTGCCAGCAGGACCTCTCCCACGACGATCCCGACAAGCCGCTGCCCGGCGAGGTGGCCGATGGCACCGAGCCGTTCCTGGTGGTCGGCGCCATGGCGGGCGGCTGAGCGGCAGTTCAGCCGGCCGCCCGGCGGGCTGGTCCGTCGGTCAGGTCGTCACGGGGACGGCGCGTACCCACGTTCCGTCCTCGGTGAGGTAGGCGTCCACCCGCAGCGCCACCTCGGCCAGCGCCTGCTCGAACTGCTCGGTGGTCAGCGGCCGGGAGAGGAACGTCTGCGTCCACACCGCGTCGGGGAAGGCGTACTCGAAAAGCACCGAGTTCACGCCGGGGCCGACGGGTTCGGACGAGACGACCCGGGCGACCCCGTCGCCGATCGGGCGCTCCCGGGGGACCACGTCGTGCCAGTCCCGGCCTTCCCGCTGGATCAGCACGCATCCGCCCGGCGCGAGATGGTTCAGGCAGGTACGCAGCAACCCCCGGCGGACATCCTCTGATCCGGCATGCACCAGGAACGACGCCAGGAGCACGACGTCGAAGCGTTCACCGAGGTCCAGCGTCTCGATCGGACTGAGCACGGTGCGAGCACCTCGGACGCGTTCCAGCATCTCCGGGGACTCGTCCACCGCGGTCACCGTGAACCCACGCTCGAGGAGGGGGTGCGTCGTCCGCCCGACGCCGCAGCCGAGCTCGAGGATCGTGGCGTCGGCCGGCACCGACGCGGCGATCAGGTCGGGCGAGTCGTCCACGGGGATCCTGCTGTAGAGCTCGACCGCGCAGCCGTCCGGTGTGATCGCTCCCGGCCCGGTGCCGTGGTAGCCCTCTCGCCGTCGTACTTCCATTCCGGCCACTCCTCCCGCTCGGTTGCACTTCTCGTTCGGTCAACGACGCAACCGGGCAGGTAGCTCCCTGGTGGCCGCCCACCGCGCGGTCCGCCCGAACGAGGCGGGTGACCGCGGGAGAACGCGGTGCACATGGAGCTGGACAGCACGACAGGCGCTGACGCCAGCGGGGGGTTCCGGCATCAACGCCTGTCGTGGTTCGGGGGGCGCGGAGGGTGCGCGGCCTAGC
This sequence comes from Actinopolymorpha sp. NPDC004070, assembly GCF_040610475.1. Lineage (NCBI taxonomy): Bacteria > Bacillati > Actinomycetota > Actinomycetes > Propionibacteriales > Actinopolymorphaceae > Actinopolymorpha > Actinopolymorpha sp. NPDC004070. The sequence goes on from NZ_JBEXMJ010000011.1 coordinate 250,560, forward strand.
CGGGCCGCACCGCTCCGGCGTAGGGCATGTACGCCATCTTGATGTACTCGACGGTCTTACCCGGGCGCGGCGCGTGGATGACCATGCCGTTGCCCGCGTAGATGCCCACGTGGTGACGGTCGCTGTAGAAGAGCACCAGGTCGCCGGGCCGCAGCTGCGACTTGGAGATCTTGGTGGAGATGGCGTACTGCGAACGCGAGGAGTGGGGCAGCGAGACGCCGGCCGCGCGCCACGCGCCCATGGTGAGGCCGGAGCAGTCCCAGCTGTTGGGGCCGGCCGCACCGAAGACGTACGGCTCACCGAGCTGGGCCCTGGCGAACGCCAGGGCGGTCGCGCCGCGGCCACTGCCGGAGGGAGCCGGAGCAGGCTTGGGGGCGGGCGCGGGGCCCGGGTTGGACGGGAGGTCGGACTTCGGGGTGGTGCGGCCACCGCCGGTGCTGCGGGTCGACCGGGACTGGGCCTGCTCCCGTGCGGCCTGCTCGCGGGCGGCCTTCTCACGTGCAGCCTTCTCGGCGGCCGCGATGCGCCGCTTCTGCTCGGCGGTGAGGCGTTCGAGCAGCGCCTTGGCCTCCGCGACGTTACGCAGTGCGGTCTTTCGGCGGGCGTCGGCCTGGCTCTTGGCCTCGCGGTAACTCGCGAGCTCCGCCGACCGGGCCGCGCGCTGCTCGGCGAGCCTCTTCTGGCCCTCCTGCAGCTGCCGGAGCATGTCGCCCTGCTGCGCGTCGACGACCTTGACAGTGCGCATCCGGGCGAGGTACTCGTTCGGGTCCTTCGAGACCGCGAGCTGGGCGGTCATGTCGACGTTGCCGGCGCGGTACTGAGCCGCGGCGAACTGACCGATGTCGCCACGCAGCGCGCTCACCCGCTGCTGCTGGCGAGTGACGTCGGCGTCGAGGCTACGGACCCGGCGGTTGATGGCCGTCATCTTGTCACCCAGCTCGTTGGCCTGCTCGGTGACCTTCTCGGCCTTCGCGTACAGCTCGTCGACCTGCTGTCGGACCTCGCCGATGCTGCGCGTCGACGGCTCGGCGTAGCTCGAACCAGGAAGCGCGACCAGCGCGGCCAGCGTCGCCGTGGTGGTGCCGACGACGAACAACGCGCGCCCTGATCGGGCCCTGCGGGTTGTCACAGGCGGATGCCTTTCTTCCTCAACGCCTACCGGGTGAGCTGACGGGTTCGGGCCGGGAAGTTGCCCTACGGCGGACCTGGCGGTCAAGGTGCGACCGTCACGCCTGCCGATTCACCCCAGAAAACATGTGGTTCCCCGGCTCCCCGCAGGACCGATCCACTCGGATCGACCCAACAGGGACTAAGCGAGACATCTGCGCCGACCGGGACGGCCGACTCAAACTGGACAGATATCTGATGGAGACCATAGTGACCAGTCCGTGATCAATCAACACCGGCACCCCCGAGAAGTTGTCCGGAGATTCGACATTCGCAAAGTTTGTTCCCGCGTCGTGGGATCACAGCGGCGAACAGCCAAGTCACAGGTCGTCGAGGACGCCCACCGACGCCCTCCCGACCCGTCGTCGCGCGTCGTACGGCGTGGGGGCCCGAGTAGTAAGAGGGCGCGGAACCTGCCCCAGCCGGCGCGGAAGCATCTCGGCGCGACCACGGGTGCCGGCCTGCAAGGGGCCGCAGCGCGCGCATGCCTGGCTGCGGCAGGACATCGGAACATCGCAGTGCGGCCACATACGGCGAATGATCACAGTCTGGATACGGATCCCGGACACAGCCCCGGAAGACCGCTACGCTGCAGCACCGAAAACCCCGGTGCGGATCGGTTAACCGCCCGCCCGGTGACCCCCTAGAAAAGATGAGGCAGTCACTGTGATCATCCTCGGCATCATCCTCACGATCCTGGGCTTCGCCCTGGGCATCTCGATCCTCTCGACTATCGGCATCATCCTGCTGGTCATCGGAGTGGTGCTCTTCATCCTCGGAGCTATCGGCCGGCCGGTCGGTGGCCGGAAGGTCTGGTTCTGACCCGAGCGGTCCTCTGAGCCAACCGGTCCATCCGCCGCATGACGGCGGGCGACCGGGTTCGGCCGTTGCGCTGGCAGCCTTCCTTCGGGAAGGCTGCCAGCGACGTGCTTTTCCGGCCACAGTGAAGGACTTCCGCCGATGGCGTTGCTGCGTTGCGACTTCTTCTCCGAGGCACTCGAGCTCAGCACCTCGATGACGGTGATCCTGCCGCAGGAGACGACCACCCAGATCGGGATGTCCGGGGCCGCACGCGAAGGCGGTGCCCCCGTCCTCTATCTCCTGCACGGTCTGAGCGACGACGACACCATCTGGCTGCGGCGTACGTCCATCGAACGCTACGTGTCCACCCTCGGCCTCGCGGTCGTCATGCCTGCTGTGCACCGCAGCTTCTACGCCGACGAACTGCACGGCAACCGCTACTGGACGTTCCTTTCGGAGGAGCTTCCCTCGCTCGTCGGCCGGTTCTTCCGGGTGTCCGACCGGCGGGAGGACACGTTCGTCGCCGGCCTGTCGATGGGTGGGTACGGCGCCGTCAAGTGGGCCTTGCGCCAGCCGGAACGCTTCGCGGCGGCGGCCAGCCTTTCCGGTGCGCTCGACGTGGCCGACCCCGGTCTGCGGGAAGGCCGTGGCGGGCTCATCGACCGGGTCTTCGGCGACGAGGTCCGCGGCACCGACAACGACCTGCTGTGGTTGCTGGAGCAGGCCGCGAAGTCCGGCCGGGAGCTGCCGGCGCTACACGTCTCCTGCGGCACCGAGGATCACCTGCTGGCCCACAACCAAGCGTTCGTCGACACCGCCCGGCGCCTGGACGTGCCCGTCACGGTGGAGTACGAGCCGGGCGAGCACGAGTGGGGCCTGTGGGACCGCAAGATCCAGGACGTGCTCCGCTGGCTGCCGCTGTCCTGACGGCAGGCTGAGCGACCCCGGGCGGACCTGCCGCCCGGGGCACCACTCCGGCTCTCTGACTGCCGGCTACCGCCGACGGCTACTTGTAGTGCTTGGTGTAGCTCTCCTCGATCAGGTCGGCCCTGGACTGCAGCTGCTTCTGCAGCCGGCCGAACACCGCATCCACCGACTCGGTGGAGGAGTACAGCTTCTGCAGGCCGACGTCCATCATGTAACCGGCGTTGGACACCAGCGGGCGAACGAGGTCCTGCGGCTTGGTCTTCGGCAGCTGCCGCAGGGCGGTGGAGAAGTTGTCGTCCTGCTTGGTCAGCGCCACCAGCTTGGGGTCCTTCTGGGCCGCCTTCACCACCGGCAGGTAACCGCTGGCCATCGTCCACTGCGCCGACTTCGCGGGCTGGGCGAGGAACCGCAGGAACTCGAACGCCGCCTGCTTACGCTCGGCCGGGGCGTCCCGCAGGATCCCGAACCCGCTGCCCCCGGTGGGACAACCGAAGGCACCCTCGTGCTCGGGCAGGAAACCGGTGCCGATCTCGAAGCCCCCGGCCTTGGCCAGCTCGGAGGTGTTCTTCAGGCTGCCCGTGCTGAGTACGGTGCACGCGGTGACGCCCTGGCCGAAGTCGATGTCCGGCGTCTGGGAGAGGTAGGCGGCACGGTCCTTGCGGATGAAGTCGACCATCCACCGGCCGGCTGCCAGCGCCGGCTCGTCGCCGATGCTGATGTCCAGGCCCTTGGAGAAATTGCCGCCCCAGACCCAGACGTTGTTCTGGAAGTACCAGCTGGCGTAGGTGCCGCCCATCGCGAACGCCTTGGGCGTACCGCCCTTGCCCTTCACCTTCATCATCGCCGGCGCCCACTCGCGGAACTCCTCCCAGCTGCGGGGCGCCCGCGCGGGAAGCCCAGCCCGGGAGAAGATCTGCTTGTTGTAGTAGAAGAGCGGCGTGCTCCGGGCGAACGGTATCCACCACGTTCTGCCTTGGACCGTGCCCTCCTCGATGAACTGGTCGATGTAGGTGTGCGGGCCCAGCCGGTCGTCGAAGTAGGAGTTCACCGGCTCCAGTGCGTCGGCCAGGTGCATCTTGCGCCAGGTGATCTCGGAGAAGACCGCCAGGTCGGGAATCTGTTTGGCGATGATCGCCGCCGCGACCTTCTGCATCGTCTGCTCGTAGCTGCCCTGGAACTGCGCCTCGACGAAGATGCCGTTCTGCGACTGGTTGAACTCGTCTATCAGCTTCTGCAGCGCTTCCTGCAGGATCCCGCCGAAGGAGTGCCAGGCGACGACGTGGGTACGCCCGCGATACTCGCGCGGCGTGGCGCCGATGACCTGGGTGTAGGCACTGCCCCCGCAGCCGGCGAGCGCGCCCATTCCCACTCCGCCGAGCGTGGCCAGGAAGCCGCGGCGGCTCCACCGCGACATGTCGTTCCCCGTCATGCTTCTCCTCATGCCGCCGTCAACCCTTCGTTGCGCCCTGGGTGAGCCCCGCGATGATCTGCCGCTGCGCGAAGAAGAACACCACCAGCGGCGGCAGGACGACGAACACCGTCGCCGCCATCACCGCACCCCAGTTGGTGAAACCCTCGACGTTCTTCAGCATCAGCAGTCCGACCGGCAGGGTCCGCATCGAGTCGGTGCTCGTGGCGACCAGCGGCCAGATGAAGTCGTTCCACTTCTCCACCAGCGCGATGACGACGACCGTCACGACCATCGGACGCGACATCGGCAGGATGATGCTCCACAGGATCCGCAGGTGGCCGGCGCCGTCGACCTTGGCCGCCTCGCTCACCTCTCCCGGCAGCGTCATCATGTGCTGGCGCAGCAGGAACATCGCGAACACGCTGCCCACTCCGGGGATGACCAGCCCGGCGTAGGTGTTGACCCAGCCGAGGTTGGCGATCGTGAGGTAGTTGGGCAGGAGTACGACCGCGCCGGGCACCATCATCGCGCCCAGGAAGATCAGGAACACGAGGTTCTTGGCCGGGAAGCGCAGGTAGGCGAACGCGTACGACGACAACACCGCGACGCAGATCTGAATCAGCGCACCGGCCAGGGTGACCACGATCGAGTTGACGTAGAACCGGCCGAACGGCGCCGACGCCCAGGCGGCGGGGTAGTTGTCCCACACCCAGTGCAGCGGGAACCACTGGAATTGGAAGATCTCTCCCGACGGGGTGACCGAGGCGCTGAGCAGCCAGTAGATCGGGATGACGGCCACCAGCCCGACCACCACCAGCAGGACGTACAGGCCGCCGCGGCCGAGAGGGTTGCGCCGAGTGCCCCGGCTGGTCGTGTTGTTGCTCGTCTCGCGTCGGCTTCCGACCACGGCGCTCATCGGTAGTGCACCCTTCGTTCCATGAACCGCGCCTGTGCACCGGTGATGGCCAACAGGATCACGAACATCACGATCGCCCCGGCGCCCGCGTGCCCGGCGTCGAGCGCCTGGAAGGCCTGCTGGTAGACGTACCAGGACAGGGTTGTCGTCGCGTCACCCGGACCGCCGCCGGTCATGATCGCGATGATGTCGAACGCCTGGAAGGTGCCGATGACGCTGGTGATGGCGATGAAGAACGTCACCGGCGACAGCAGCGGCAGGGTGAGCCGGCGGAACAACGTCCACGCACCCGCCCCGTCGATGCGGGCCGCTTCGTACAGGTCGGTGGGCAGGCCCTGGAGTCCGGCGAGGTAGACGACCGCGACGAAGCCGAGGTTCTTCCACAGATACACGATGATCAGGCCGGGCAGCGCCCACGCGGAGTCGGTCATCCAGGCCGGCGAGGCGACCCCGAGCGGGGTGAGCAGCGCCTTCAGCAGGCCGTAGCTGGGGTCGAAGATGAACAGCCAGATCGTGCCGATCGCCGCGCCGCTCAGGATGTGTGGCGCGAACGACATCGTGCGGACGAAGTTTCGCCCGCCCAGCGCCTGGTTGAGCAGCAGCGCGATCGCGAGGCCCGCGACCATGCTCACCACCACGACCACACCGGAGAACAGCACCGTCCGCACGAGCACGGAGTAGAAGTCGGGGTCGGTGAACATGTCGGCGTAGTTGGCCAGGCCGACGAACGGCTTGGTCGGGGACAGCAGGTCCCAGCTCGTCAGGCTGAGATAGCCGTTGTAGACCACGGGCCAGTACGCGAAGACCCCCAGCAGGACGACGTTCGGCGCCACGAACGCGAGGAACAGGAGGTACTCGCGGCGCCGCACCCGGGTCCGCGGGTCACCACCGCGTGGTCGCGGCCGTGCGCGGCTCGGCGCAGTCGCCGCGGACGTTTGGTCGGTAGTGGTCAAACGAATCGTCCTTCCCCGTCAAGACGCCGGCACCGCACACGGCGCCTTTCGGACGAACGATCCGAGACTCCAGCAGACACAGGGATCCGCGGCGGCGGCGATGGTGGCAGGCGGTAGGTTATGGGCTGCGGAGCGCTCATGCAAGCGTTTCACGTGCAACGCGCCCTTGTCGGTGCTTACTGCCAGGATGGCCCGCATGCTCGACCATCTCTCGATCCAGTGCGCGGACGTGCCGGCCGGCGCCGCTTTCTACGACGCGGCGTTCGTCCGCGAGCCCGACGGCAACAACGTCGAGGCGGTCTGCCACGCGCCGGAGTGACCGAGGGCCAGGTGCCAAGCCGACCTTGCCGGTCGACGCTTTCGCGGCGCACCTTGACCTTGTCGTTGGCGGCAGGGCCGGATCCTCGACCGCATGAACCACAACGACAACAAGTCAACGCACCCAGGTGACCGGGTGGTCGTGCTGACGGGGGCGGGTACGGGCATCGGCCGGGCGACCGCCCGGGAGTTCGCGGCGATGGGAGCGCACGTCGTCGCGGTCGGGCGTCGGCCGAGGCGCTGCGGACGACCGCCGCCGACAGTCCACGCATCCGGCCTCTCGTCGCCGACATCACCGCCGACGAGGCCCCGGACCGGATCGTGCACGAAGCCGTCGCGTCCTACGGCCGGCTCGACGTGCTGGTCAACAACGCCGACGATCGTCGGAAGTGGCTCACTCGGCTCCTTCACACCCACGTCGATCGGTCCGCAACTGGCGACCAACCTGGTGGCACCGATCCTGCTCACCCAGGCCGCCCTGCCGGCGCTGGAGACCGCCGGTGGTGTCGTCGTGAACGTCAGCACGTCGATCGGTCGACGAGCCTGGCCCGGCAACTCCGTCCACGCGGCGACCAAGACCGCCCTGGAGTTGCTCACCCGCAGCTGGGCGGTCGAGCTCGCACCGCGCGGCGTGCGGGTGGTCGTGCTCGACGAACGCATCGCCGCCCAGACCCGGGCCCGCGACCGGCTGGCGGCGGCGCTGCGCAGGGTCCGCTGACCGACGGCGGCGTTCCGGCCCGCTCACCTCCCGGTCGTCGCGGCCGACGTGGAATGGTGGACGCATGACGCACACCGACCCACGTACGACCAAGCCGTTGAAGTTCGCCGCCGTCGGCCTCGACCACGGTCACATCCTCGGTCTCGTGCACGGCCTGATCGAGGCGGGTGCGGAGTGCGCCGGCCTATGGAGTGAGACCGACACCCCGCACACGGCGGCGCTGGCCGAGCGGGCTCCGCAGATCCCCCGCGTGGCCGAGGCGGACGAGCTCCTCACCGACCCTGACATCGCGCTGATCGTCACCGCCGCCGTCCCCGTCCGCCGGGCCGGGATCGCGGTCGCGGCGATGCGCAACGGCAAGGACGTGGTGGCGGACAAACCGGGCGCCATCACCCTGGACCAGCTCGCCGAGGTGAAGACGGCGGTGGCCGAGACCGGACGCTTCTGGTCGGTGGCGTTCTCCGAGCGCACCGCGTCCAGGGCGACCGTGCACGCCCGCCGGCTGATCGAGGAGGGCGCGATCGGGCAGGTCGTCCAGACCATGGGGACGGGCCCCCACCACCTGCGCCCGCACACCCGCCCGTCGTGGACCTTCGACCCGGGGCTGGCCGGCGGCATCCTCGCCGACATCGCGTCCCACCAGGTCGACCAGTTCCTCTACCTCACCGGCTCGACCACCGCCGAGGTGGTGTCGTCGACGGTCGGCAACTTCGCCCACCCGGAGTACCCCGAGTTCGAGGACTTCGGTGAGGTCGTACTGCGCAGCCCGAACGCCCACGGCTACGCCCGGGTCGACTGGTACACCCCCGACGGGCTTGGCGTCTGGGGCGACGGCCGGCTCACCGTGCTCGGCACGGAGGGCTACATCGAGGTACGCAAGAACATCGACCTGCTCGGCCGGCCGGGTGGCGACCACCTGTTCCTGGTCAACGGCAAGGACACGCAGTACCTCGACAGCGGCGACGTCGAGCTGCCGTACTTCCCGGCCATCCTCGACGACGTCGTGCGACGCGGCGACACCGCGATCCCCCAGGACCTGGTGTTCACCGCGACCGAGCTGGCGCTCACCGCCCAGGCCAACGCCACGCGCGTGGGCGGCCTGCGCTGACGACGTCCGCTCGCCGCGCGGCCGGGCGTACGCCGGATTGATCGGTCTGAGTGCTCAAACTCAGCGAATTCTGCTGTTGGACTACTGGCTGCCCGCCTCGGAGGATGGAGAGCATGGAATTCACTCACCTCGGTCGTACCGGCCTCAAGGTCAGCCGACTCTGCCTGGGCACGATGAACTTCGGTCCGCACACGACAGAGGCTGACTCGCACGCGATCATGGACGCCGCGCACGACAAGGGCGTCAACTTCTTCGACACCGCCAACGTCTACGGCGGCGCGGAGAACAAGGGCAGCACCGAGACGATCGTCGGCAACTGGTTCGCCCAGGGCGGTGGCCGCCGCGAGCGCACCGTGCTGGCCACCAAGGTCTACGGCGACATGGGCGACTGGCCGAACGAGGGCCGGCTGTCCGCGCTGAACCTCCGCCGCGCGCTCGACGCCAGCCTCAAGCGGCTGCAGACGGACTACATCGACCTGTACCAGTTCCACCACGTCGACCGGGAAACGCCGTGGGAGGAGATCTGGCAGGCCCTCGACGTGGCCGTCCAGCAGGGCAAGATCCTCTACGTCGGCAGCAGCAACTTCGCCGGCTGGCACATCGCACAGGCCCAGGAGGCCGCTGCGCGCCGCAACTTCGTCGGCCTGGTCAGCGAGCAGTCGAAGTACAACCTGCTCGCCCGCGCGGTCGAGCTCGAGGTGCTGCCGGCCGCCCAGCACTACGGCCTCGGCGTCATCCCGTGGTCGCCGCTGGCAGGTGGACTGCTCGGCGGTGTTCTCCGCAAGGAGAACGAGGGCAAGCGCCGCCAGCAGGCCGAGGCGATCCAGAAGCACCGGCCGCAGCTGGAGGCGTACGAGAACCTCGCCGCCGAGCTCGGACACGAGCCCGGCGACGTGGCCCTGGCCTGGCTGCTCGCGCAGCCTGCCGTGACCGCGCCGATCATCGGGCCGCGCACGATGGAGCAGCTCGACGCCGCCGAGCGCGCGCTGGACGTCCGGCTGGACGACAAGACGCTCGACCGGCTGAACGAGATCTTCCCCGGACACCGCACCGCGCCCGAGGACTACGCCTGGTAGACCCTCGCCCGGTAGGTAGCTCTACCTGGTAGGTCACGCAGCACCGAAGCCTCCCGGCCCCTGGCGTACGCGCGTCGACTCGGGGTTCCTCCCCGGCCCATCTCGGGCCACATCTGGGTGAGGACACCGATGACGGCGTACGCCTCGGGACGGGAGGCTTCGTTCGTGCCCGAGACCGAGACGTCCTCACCGGCCACGTCGGCCACCTCCGCGCCGGTCACCCCGATCGTCCCTGCTTCGGCGAGCGCGCCAAGCGCGTCGCCTGCGCCGAGCGCGCCGAGCCTGACGGGCGGGTGCGCTGTGGCCGCTCCGCTCCTGCTGCTGGCGTACGGCCTGCTCCGGCTGCTCGACGGCCTGGACGGTTCGCACGGACCGGGCCTGGCCTGGAACCTCGGCCACCTGGCGTTCCTGGCCTCCGTCGCGGCGTTCGGCGTCCTCCTGGTCGGTCTGCGGCGACTGGCGCCGACCGGAAGCCGGCGCGACCGGGTGGGTGCGACCGTCGCCACGGCGGTCGCCCTGGCCGGGGTCGCGGCCTTCTGCTGGGTGATCCTCGGCGATCTGCTGCCGGCTTGGAAGGACGTCACACCGCAGCCGGAGCCGTTGTTCGTAGCCGGTCCGCTGAGTTTCGTGCTCGGTCTGCTCGTGCTGCTCGTCCAGCTCGCCGCCGTCGCGCCCCGGCGCCTGTCGGCGTGGAGTCCGCTGCTGGTGCTCGCGGGGTTCGCTGCGCTCGCGGTCGACCTGGACCTGCTGCCGCTCGGTGCGCTGCTCGTGCTGGCCGGTCTCGCCCCGGTCCGTCACGTGCACCGGCCTGCGATGATCGGGGAATGAGCGGGACAGGCGGGCACGGGGACCTTCGAGAGCTGCTTCCGGTCGTGCTGAGCTGGCTGGACGCGGGCCGACGGTGCGCGGTGGCGACGGTCGTGGCCACGTTCGACAGTGCTCCCCGCGACGTCGGCGCCGCCATGGCGGTCACCTCGGACGGCGCGGTGGTCGGCAGCGTGTCCGGCGGCTGCGTCGAGGCCGCGGTGTACGACCGGGCGCTGGCGGTGCTGGCCGACGGCCGGCCCGTCCTGGAGCGGTACGCCGTCAGCGACGAGGACGCCTTCGCGGCCGGCCTGACCTGCGGCGGAACCATCGAGGTTCTGGTCGAACCCGCCGACCCGGCGCTGCTCCGCAGGCTCGACGCGGCCGTTCGTACGCCGGAGCCGGTGGCGAGCGTGACGGTGGTCAGCGGTGCCGAGCCGGCCGGAACGCGGCTGCTGGTCTCCACGGGGAACACGTACGGTTCGCTGCCCAATCCCGGCGAGCAGGCGGCGCAGGGGCTGGTTGCCGAGGTTCGCACGATGCTCGCCGAGGGCGAGTCCGGGATCCGGCACCTCCCTTCGGCGGAACCGCTCACCGTCCTCGTCCAGGCGTACCTCCCGCCGGCCCGGATGCTCGTGTTCGGCGCCACCGACTTCGCCGCCGCGGTGACCTCGGCCGGTGCGTTCCTCGGCTACCGCGTGACCGTCTGCGACGCCCGACCCGTCTTCGCCACCGCCGAACGCGTGCCCGACGCGGCCGAGGTCGTCGTCGACTGGCCGCACAGGTACCTGGCGCGGGAGGACGCCGCCGGCCGGCTGGACCGGCGCACCGTGGTCTGCGTACTCACCCACGACCCGAAGTTCGACGTGCCGTTGCTCGAGCTCGCGCTGCGCGGCCCGGCGGCCTACGTGGGCCTGCTCGGCAGCCGGCGGACGGCCGACGACCGCCTGACCCGGCTGCGCGAGCGCGGGCTCACCGACGCCGAACTCCGCCGGCTGTCCGCGCCGATCGGGCTCGACCTCGGTGGCCGTACGCCGGCGGAGACGGCGATCTCGGTGGCGGCGGAGATCGTCGCCTGCCGCCGCGGCGGTTCCGGACGGCGGCTCACCCACACCGCCGGCCCGATCCACGACCGGCCGACCCACGACCGGCCGACCCAGGACCGGCCGACCCAGGACCGGCCGACCCAGGACCGGACGGCCTCGCTCTGACCGCAGCGGCGGGGGGGTGTCTCTATGTCGTTGTCAAGCCGCGACGGTGTTCGGTGTGGGTTCTGGGGTGGCGGGGTGCTGGTAGGGCCGGCGGTCGCGGAGCATGGCGTAGAGGACGTCGACGCGGCGGCGGGCGAGGCAGATCAGGGCGGCGTTGTGGCGTTTGCCTTGGGCTCGTTTCCGGTCGTAGTAGGCGCGGCTGGTGGGGTCGGCGAGACTGGCGAATGCCGACAAGAAGAGGGCGCTCTTGAGGGCGTGGTTACCGCGTTGGGAGCGGGTCTCGCCCTTGATCGAGGTTCCGGATCTGCGGGTGACGGGGGCCAGGCCGGCGTAGGCGGCCAGGTGTCCGGGGGAAGGGAAGGCGGAGCCGTCACCGACGATGGTCAAGATCTTCAGGGCGGTCCTGAACCCGACGCCGGGCATCGAGGTCAGGACCTTGGCAAGAGGGTGGGCCTCCAAGCGGGCCTCCAGGTCGGTAGGTCGGCGATTCGGCGCATCGCCAGCCCTGGCAGGTAGCCCACGTCGATGCTCAGCGAGCGGGCCACCGCGATGCAGTCTCGTCGTTGGGCAGAGGCCGGTCGTAGAGCCGGTTCCCGGCCGGGTCCAGCGCGCACGCGTGGTGCTCGCTCTTACCGACATCCACCCCGCAGTACACCCCGTAGCCTCGGCCGGGGCTCTTGTCGGATCGGGACAACACGTCCTCCCACATCGAAACGGGCAGACCGACCAGCGGACACCGCGCAGGCAGCCACGTTACGAGCAGACATGTGGATCAACCAGGTCTCTATCAGCGGTCTCGGCGTCCCCGTACCACGGTGACAACACCCCCCAGATCATGGTCGACAGGGGCGCTCAGTCATGCCGCGGCCGGTGGCCTGCAGCCCCTCTCCAGGGCTGCTCAAGAAGGTAACGGGAGGCGTCACCGGGCGCGGGTCAGGTGGTGGTAGCCCAGGGTCGCGATGCTGAGGGTGACGCCCCAGGCCAGGAAGAGCACCTCGGTTCCGGTGATCGCCCAGGACGACGCGAGCCCTGCCCAGGTGGTCTGGCCGTCGAGGAGCGCGGTGGCGATCATCGACACACCGATCACGCCGTACGACGTGACCGCCACGGAGATCACGCCGGCGGGAACCAGTGCGAGCAGACGGGGAACCCGGCGGCCCCCGAGCCGCGGCACCCAGCGCGGGAACTCCTGTCCCCACCGGGCGGCGAGTCCCAGGGTGAGCAGCCCACCGAGCGCTGGTACGCCGCAGAGTGCGAGGCCCATCGGGACGGTGATGTCCTCGCGAATCTCCGCCAGCATCCGCGCCGGGATTCCGAACCGGACGCCGAGCAGCCACAGGGTGTGCGGCATCGTCCAGCCGAGCAGCGGCAGGACGAACCCGGCACGGGCCCAGGCGCGCAACCACCCGGGTGCCGGGCGAACCCCGGCCGGGCGCCGTACTCCCTGCGTCCGCGGGCCGGCTGCGACCGCGGCGGCGGCGACCAGCAGGCCCCCGCCGAGGAGCACCACGCGGTTGCCCAGGTCGCGCCAGTCGGTGGGGTGGCCGGCAGCGGCGGCGAACTCGAACACCAGGTGTCCCGGGAACGACAGTGCGACCAGGACGGCGGCGGACATCCACAACCCGGCGGCCACCACCCGTCCGGGCCGGATGACGCCGAGCGCCGTCACTGCGACCAGGGCAGCGCACAGGGCGACCGCGCCCCAGCCGGACCAGAACGGCAGGGACTCCAGCCGGTCCGCGCGGCATCCGATGGCCACCTGCTCGGCGGTGTGCTCCACGGTGCGGTCGCACGCGGTGTAACCCCACCGGCTGCCGGTGGCCCACAGGAGGCGGAGCATGGCGTAGGCGCCGGCGAACACGAACGCCGCGAGCACCTGGGCCGGGCGACGTCCGGTCCTGGTCGTGCTCCGGGGCACCGCGCCGGCGGTCACGGGCGAGTTGTCGGTCATGCCTCGACGATGCTCGCCATCGGCCGTCGGGCGCGTGCACCCGCCGAGGGGCACGGCTCACCCGCGGGAGTGAGCCACGCGACTCGCGCCGCTCGCCACCCGCTCCCGGCTCAGCCGAGCCAGCGCCTCGTCTTCCTGCGCCGGATCGACCGCTCCACCGCGGGCAGGTCCTCGAGGACGCGTTCGGCGGCGGCCTGCTCACGGGCGTGCAACAGCCCGTAGGTGAAGGCGTTCTCGTGGTCGAGGTGCGCGCGTACGCCGGCCTCGCGGAGCGTCTGCCGGGCGACGATGCTGTCCTGGTGGGCGCCGAGCACCTTCTGCATCCGCTTGAGCTCCTTCACCAGTCGGCGGGCGTCCTTGCCGCCGACGGCGCTGAGCGCCTCCGCGGCGTACCGCGCCCGCTTCGCCGCCTTTCGCGCCTCGTGCAGCGCGGTCGACCGGTCCCGGACCACGCCGGGAAGGGGCGGGGTCACCGAGGGCGTGGCTTCGGGGTGGGCGGACAGGGCGGCGGCACGGTCGAGCCGGCGGTCGACCCGGCGTAGCGCCTTGCGTGCGCGCTTCCGCAGCTCGGCCGCGCCGGCCTCCTGACCCGCAGTGGCGTCCACCAGAGCCTCCAGGGCGTCCAGCAGTGCGAAGTAGCGCGGGCTGTCCAGCGCGGTGGCGACGCGTTCGCGGGCCTGCGCCTCCTCGGTCGCGAAGTGGTCGCTGATCCGCCGGTCGACCGGGCCGATCACGAGCTCGGTGGGCTCGGCCTCGACGGCGGTGCGCAGGCGCTCGGCCTGCACCTGGCTGTCGCGGAGCAGCCCCAGCTCGCCGGCGAGCCAGCGCAGCTCCACGCCGAGGGGGTCGGTGCGTGCGCGGTCGAGGAACGGCCGGAACGTGCGCAGCGTGCTCCGCAGCCGCCGGCAGGCGACGCGCATCTTGTGCACTGCCTCCGGATCGCCACGTCGTACGTCCGGATCGAGGGTGACGATGGCGTCCCGCTGGTCGGCGATGTACGTCGCGACGGCCGACCACGCGCGCTCCTCGTCGCTGCCCGAGCCACTTCCTGACCGCGGGGCACCGTGCGCACTCGGCCGCCGGAGGTCGAGCGTGCGGGCCAGCTTGGACCCGAACGCGGCCGGCCGCGCACCCGCGTCCAGCAGAAGCCGCTCGGCGGCGTCGAGCAGGTCGGCCGAGCCCTCGACGAGCTCGACCTCCACCTCCCGCCACTCGCGTGCGGTCACCTCGGCGCCGTAGGTGTGTGCCGTCACGTGGTCGTCGCTGACCTCGGCGAGGGCTTCGCCGGAGCCGGAACGCAGGACGCGTTCGAGCCGCCGGGTGCGGATCCCCGCCACCGGGCGCAGCGGGTGCCCCCGGGTCAATGCGCGGAGCTCCTCCGCGAACGCCCGCGGCGGCCTGGCAGCTTCGCCGCCCTCGCCCTCGTCGAGCGGGGCTCTCAGCTCGGTCCGCGCACCGTGATGCTCGGCGTCTCCCCCGGCACCGGCCGGTCGCTTGAGGTGCCAGCCGGCGTCGTGACCGCCGGTGCGGCGGCGAAGCGTCACCCGATGCCGGGACAGGTGCAGGTCGTCGGTGTCGTAGTAGGTCGCGTCCAGCTCGTGCTCGACGGGCTCGTCGACCGAGGCCGCTCCGGTGGCCGAGGACAGATCCGGCAGGATGAAGTCCGGCTCGACGTCGTACTTGCGTTCCACTTCCAGATGACGCATCCAACTCCCTTCGGCGTGCCTCTTGCCTACCGGATGGGAGCCGTTGCCGCCACTTCGCCCGCCCGAGGACCGGGGGCGGGCGCCCGGGCAGGGCAGGACCTCAGGCAAACCGGGTCAGAACGAACCCAGGTCGGAGGACAGCCAGCGCTCCGGCCGCATCGCGACCACGAGCTGCTCTCCGTGCTCGGCCTTCGCCAGCTCGAGGTAGCCCTTCACCACCTCGGGTGGGAGGTATCGCCGGGCCATCTCCTCCAGCTGCTCGTCGGTCATCGGACTGGTCCGGGTGACGGGGCCCTCCACCGAGACGTAGCGCACCGAAGGCTGGACCCGCTCGACCATCAGCGAGAACCGGCCGGCGGCCTCGATCAACCGCGCCTTGCGGGAGTTGACTCCGGTCAGCACCCAGGCCTCGCCGCCCGGCTCGTACTGATACCAGATCGGGACCACCAGGGGCCCGCGACCGTCTTCGGCGTCCACCGCCAGCGCGGCGACGTGCGGCTTGGCAAGGAACTCTTGACGTTCGTTCACAGACAGTGCCATGCCGCAGACCCTACGAGAGACCGCCGACAACCCCGGTGGACCGCTCGTCATCGCCGGGCGTGCGTGTGCGGCTGCTGCGGACCCAGTTCGTCGAGCAGGGTGAACAGGTGGTCGATGCGCTGGTTGAGTACACCCGCTGCGCGGCGCGGATCATCGCCACCCGGCAGAGCACGTCGGCGAGGAAGCGCCGCTGGTTGCCGGCGGCCCGTTCACACGGCAGCAGGGCGTTGAACTCGTAGCTTCCGAGACGTCGAGAGAGTGCGAACGAAGGGATCAACTCGTGCGAACCGGACGGATCCGGCTGGCAGTCATCGTCGGGAGCACCCGGCCGTTCCGTCGCGCCCACTCGGTGGCGGAGTGGGTGTGCGCGGTCGCGAGCGACCCGGACCCGGGCTACGACCTCGTCCCGGTCGACCTGGCCGACCTCGATCTTCCGATGTTGGCCGAGCCCACCGCGACGATCAGGTGATCCAGCGCCGAATGGCGCGACGAGGGCGCAGGTGCGCAGGCAGGCGGTCGACGACGACGGCGAGGCGAGTGCGGACTTCTCCGAGATGGCGATGTACGTCCTCGTCGAACGGGACGGCCGACGGTGGCTCGCCGGTGGGCAGAACACGCCGATCGGGCAGGCACCGCCCTTGCCCTCCTGACGAATCCGACGCAGGGTGTCCGACGTGGATGCGGTGACGAGCAGGGCGCGGCGACTCGTCCAGGACCTCAACGCGCGGACCGGGCTGGACCTCCGGCTCGTCGGGCCCGCCGGGCACGGCGAGGTCAGTGAGGCCGTTTTCGTACGCCGGCCGGACGGGCGGGACGGCGTACTCTCCCGCTCGACCGCGCCCGTCGGCTTCCTACGTCACATCGGCGACGTGCTCGAGTTCGCCCGCGAGCGCGGCGCACCGGTGCCCCGGCACGAACTCGTCACCGAGGTGTCCGAGGGCGCCGTCATCCTCCAGGAGCGCCTGCCAGGCGCACCGCCCGGCCACGTCACGGCAGACGTGGTCGACGCGATCGTCGCGGCGAACGAACGCCTGGCGGGGGTTCTCGCCAGCCGGTCCGAGGTCCACGTTCCCGAGCTACATCTGCGGGAGAGCGGCGACGGCTGGTGCCTGCACGAGACGCTCGACCGGTACGACGACCGGAGCCGCCGCCTGGTGGGGTGGATCCGGGAGGTCGGCGGAGCATCGCCGACGCACCTGTCCGGTGACGACCTGGTGCACCTGGATCTCGTACCCGGCAACGTCCTCCTCGATCCGGCGGGCACCCGTGGCAGCGTCGGACCGGTCAGCGGCATCGTCGACTGGGCCGGTCTCGGGCGT
Source organism: Actinopolymorpha sp. NPDC004070 (assembly GCF_040610475.1). NCBI lineage: Bacteria > Bacillati > Actinomycetota > Actinomycetes > Propionibacteriales > Actinopolymorphaceae > Actinopolymorpha > Actinopolymorpha sp. NPDC004070. The sequence goes on from NZ_JBEXMJ010000011.1 coordinate 267,486, forward strand.
GGTGACCGGCGTTTCGCCCTGCTGAAGCTGAGGTTCTACTGCGCATTCCTGCTGGCCACCAGGCCGACCGGCGGCCCGTCGGTCGAGCCGGAGGCCATCGTCCGCCTGGACGAGATCCTCGACCGGCAGCTGGACCCGGCGATGCTGCGCGCGTACTGGGCACACACGAGCCTGAGCCTGGTCGACTGGGCCCTCCGCCACGGGCCTCGCGAGCATGCCGAGCACTACCTCGACATCGCCCTGTCCCGGATCAGCTCCTGAGCGCCGAGTCAGGTGGGTCCGCGGACCCGGGCGAGTAGGCGTTCGGCCAGCGCTCGTGGATCCTGGTCTTCGGTGGGGAACACCGTCGGAATCAGCGAACGCCCCCCTGCGCGGCGTCGGCCAGGGCGTCGACCAGTTCCTGCGTCCAGCCCCGTGACCGCAGGCGCCTCACCCGCAGCCCGTCCGCGCAGTCCGGCCGCCTCGAGGAGGTACGGAAGCAAGGTCGTCTTGCCCACGCCGGGCGCGCCGGTCAGCAGGTGAAGCGGCGCGAGGTTCGGCATCGGTCAGCCGGGCAGGTCGTCGAACGCGGCGACGGGCGAGGGCCGCGGAAGAATCGCACCGACGTCGCTCAGCCACTCGTCCAGCAGCCGGGACAGCCGGTCCACGACGTCCGGCTCGTCCGCGGCGCGGTCGAACGACTCCGAGATGTCCTCGACGAGGTGATACAGCTCGGTCCGGTCGTCCTCGAAGAACCGCACCAGCTTCCACTCCTCTGCCCGCACAGACGCCGCCGGCGTACCGCCCTGGTTGCTGTAGTGAGGGTAGTGCCAGTAGATCGGCCCACGCCGGAACGGCTCCGCGCGCAGCACCGGCCCGAGGTCCACGCCGTCGACGTGCTGGCCGTCCGGGACGGGCAGCCCGGCCGCCGCGAGGATCGTCGGGTAGAGGTCGGGTGTCGTCACCGGCTCGTCGACCACGCGCCCACCGGACCCGCCGGCTCCATCCCAGCCGCCGCCGGGCCAGGACACGATCAGTGGGGTGCGTACGCCACCCTCGTAGTTCCACCCCTTGCCCTCTGTCAACGGCGCGTTGCACGTCGGTGAGCCTTCCGACGTTGCCAACCCGCCGTTGTCGGACGCGAACACCACCACGGTGTCGTCCGTCTGGCCCGTGCGCTCCAACGCGTCGAGCAGCCGGCCGACGTTGGTGTCGAGACTCTCGATCATCGCGGCGTACGCGGGATCGGACTGGACCACCCGCCGGCGTACGCGGTGATGGCGCAGATGCCAGACCGGGTAGGGCTCACCGTCGGCGAACGCCTCCTGCCGTTCCAGGCCGAGGTCGTGCGCCTTCCGTTCGTACTTCGCCACCAGGTCCGGCGGCGCCTGGATCGGCGTGTGCACGGCGTTGTGCCACAGGTTCAGGAAGAACGGCCGGTCCCGTGGATGCTCCTCCACCAGGCGGATCGCCTCGTCGGTCAGCCGGTCGGTGAGGTACTCACCAGGCGGCCCGTCCTCCAGGGTGGGACAGCCGTACGGACTGAAGTACGTCGGCGGATGCCCCCAGTCACAGCCGCCGAGGTTGACGTCGAAGCCGTGCCGAAGCGGCCAGGTGGAGCGTTCGCCGAGGTGCCACTTCCCGACGTGCCAGGTCCGGTAGCCGCCCGACCGCAGCGCGCGGGCGAGCGAGATCTCCTGCAGGGGAAGGCAGGACAGCATCGGCACGTCCTGCAGCTTGCCGACCGCGTGACCGCCGATGTACTGCGTCACCCCGACCCGCGCGGGGTACTTCCCGGTGAGCAGGCTCGCCCGGGTCGGTGAGCAGACCGGCGCGCTGGCGTACGCCGAATCGAACCTCACTCCGCGCGTGGCCAACGCGTCCAGCACCGGAGTCTCGTAGAACGTGCTGCCGTAGCAGGAAAGGTCCCGCCCACCCAGGTCGTCGACCAGGATGAGGACGACGTTCGGCGCGGTCTTCCGGGCAACGTCCGGGGCGGCGCTCATCGGGCCGCCATGCGCTCGTCCTGGATCTCTTCGAGCGTCTTTCCGGCCGTCCGCGGCATGAACACCAGCCCGATCACGCCACTGGCGACCAGCAGGAGCAGCAGGATCAGCGCGAGTGTGCGGAACCCGGTCGCCGCGAGCACCGGCACCAGGAAACTCCAGCCGCCGATGAGGATCCGCACCACGCCGTACAGCAACGCCTGCGAGCTCGCCCTGATCTGCGTGGGGAACAGCTCGGTGGACCACACCCGGAAGAACGGCCCCTGGCCGAACCCGCTGCCCAGGTTGTTCACCACGAGGTAGACGACGGCGACCGTGACTCCGAGCGGGAACGTGAAGAGCACACCGTACGCGATCGCCTGCAGCGCCGCGCCGATCCCGAACAGCAACCGACGGTGCCGGGTGTCGCTGAGCGGCATGAACACCACCGACGTGGTGATCGACACGATCAGGAACCCCATCGCCTGCAGGGCGACGCTGGTTCCCTGGCCGGCGCCGCCGACGGTGCGCAGGATGTACGGGAAGAAGAACCCGGCCGTCCCCGCGACGAGGTTCCACGGCAGGAACATCGCGAACACAAACGCGAACGCCCGCAGGTTGGCCCGGGTGGTGAAGTCCCGCAGCCGCATGCTCGCCTGCCGGCCGGCGTTGCGCCAGCGTTCGGACTCGACCATCCCGCGGCGGAAGAACCATGTCACCAGCGCCACGACGAGCAGGTGGGCGAAGACGATGCGGATTCCCAGCACACCAAGGGGTGCGAGAGCCCACGCGAGCGCCAGCGTCAGCACGGGTCCGAGCGACCAGAAGACGTTGGTGAGGCCGAGCAGCTTGCCGCGCGCCCGCGCCGGGGAGAACTCCGCGATCAGCGTCCACGACGTGGGGATGTCCGCGCCGACCGCCAGCCCGACGATGACGAAGCCGACCAGCAGTCCGGGCAGGCCGGGCGAGAAGATGATGAACAGCGTTCCGAACGCGTACACCAGAAGGTCCCACTGGTAGACCCGCTTGCGGCCCACCCGGTCACCCAGCCAGCCACCGATCAGGCAACCGACGCCGGCCGAGATCGCGTTCGAGCTGAACGCCGCGATCAGCCCAACTGCGCCGCTGCTCAGGTGGTACGCACTCGCCCACAGGGCAAGGCCGGCCGAGCCCGCCACGATCGAGCCGGCGTCGATGTAGTCGGCCATCGACGCGAGCACCGCCCAGCGCCAGTGTCTGCGGTCCAGAGTCCGGTCGTCCTGCACGCGCGGCTCGCGGGTAGCACTCACGGCGACCATCGTTCTCACCGTGCTCCGGGAGGAGCAAGGCCACGCGACCGGTCTGGCTGGAACCGGTCTGGCTGGAACCGGCCTTGGCCACCCCGGGCCAGGCGGTCGGCGTCAACCCACGCTTGCGAACGCGTACTCGGGCAGCTCGATGTCGGCAGCCTTGGCGAACTGCCGGGCGATCACCGGCCGCATCGGCCAGCGCGTCATCCACCGCATGGACAGCCCACGCGCCCAGATCGCCGGCCTGCTCATCGGCGCGTACCCCGACACCCCGCCCGGCGGGAGTTCCTGCGCGCTGGTGACGTAGGGCCGGATGAGGTCCTCGTAGCGGGCGAACGCGGCCACGTGGTCGCCGTCGGCGGCGGCGAGCTCGCCGGCCAGCACGTACGCACCGACCAGGGCGACGCTCGTCCCCAGACCGGTGAGCGGCGTCGGGCAGTAGCCGGCGTCACCGAGCAGCACGACCCGCCCGCGCGACCAGCGGTCGAGGTGCACCTGCCCGACCGAGTCGAACGCGAAGTCGGTGCAGGCACGCATCCCGGCGAGCAGCCGCGGCGCCGGCCAGCCCACGCGTGCGAACCGCGCCGCGATCACGTCCTGCTGCCCGCGCACGTCCCGCCGGTCGTACGACAACGGCTCGGAGCGGAAGCTCAGCCCGGCCTTCACCTCACCGGGCAGGCGACCCGGCCGGGCGGACGTAACCAGGCCGCCGGGCGCGTTGTGCATGAGATACCAGCCGTCCAGGTCGAGGTCCTCGGTGCTGGTGAACCACGCGGTGTAGCAGCCCAGCGGGCGGACGTACTTCTCCTCCGGGCCGAACGCCAGCGCCCGGACGGTCGAGTGCAGCCCGTCGGCGCCCACCACCAGGTCGAACCTGCGGGGAGCGGCGCGTTCGAACGTCACCAGCACACCGTCGTCGTCCTCACGCAGGTCGGTGATGGTGTCGTCGAAGAGGTACTCGGTGTCGGGCAGCGTCGCGTCGTACAGAAGCTCACAGAGGTCACCACGAAGGATCTCGATCTCGGAGATGATGCCCTCGCCACCGAAGGCGTCCCCCGGCACCCGCGCGGTGATCCGGCCGCGCCGGTCGACGAGGGCGAGCCCGCGCTGGTGCAGGCCGAGGGCCCGGGCCCGCTCCATCAGTCCCATTCGGCTGATCACGGTGCGCCCGGCGCCGCGCAGGTCGACCGCCTGGCCGCCGGGGCGGGGTGCCGGCGCGCGCTCGACGACGGTGGGGCTGTAGCCGGCTCTGCGTAGCCAGTACGCGGCGGCGGGACCGGCGATGCCGGCACCGGACACGAGGACGGTTCTGTTCGACATGCCGGTGACTGTACGGTGTACGCACAGCAAGCCGCAAGCGTTATTTACAACGGATCTCACGTCGCCGTACTAGTGCACTGCTCGTCTGCGGCCGACCGGAACGACACGGACCGGCGGCCGGCAGGCGCCGGAACGCTAGGCTGCACAGAGAGGTCAGTGCACTAGTACGGCCCCTGGCGGAGGGCTCCACAGAAGGGGAGGACTCGCGAATGACGGCCTCTTCGACGTCGTCGCGGTACCGCGAGGTCGTCGCCGCGCTCCGACGTCGCATCGAGGCGGGCGAGCTGGCGCCGGGCGAGCGGGTTCCCTCGACCCGGGAGATCACCCGCGAGTGGGGCGTGGCGATGGCGACCGCGACCAAGGCGCTCACCGAACTCCGCCACCTCGGCCTGGTGCGAGCGGTGCCCGGTGTCGGCACCGTCGTCGCCGAGCGCGGACGGGCGAGCAGTCGGACGACGACCACGCCGGCCCGAGGCACCCCCGACGACCGGGCCGGCGCCAGCCGATCCCCCGCGGCCACCGACCGGACACTCACCACCGAACGCGTCGTCGAGGCGGCGATCGCCGTCGCGGACGCCGAGGGAGTTTCGGCCGTCTCCATGCGCCGGGTGGCCGTCGACCTCGGCGTCGCCACGATGTCGCTGTACCGGCACGTGCGCGACAAGGACGACCTGCTGCTGCGGATGATGGACGCGGTGATGGCGGCCTCCCCGCTGCCCGCCGAGCCGCCGCCCGGCTGGCGGGCGCGGCTCGACCTGGTCGCCCGGACGCTGTGGACGATATTCCGCCGGCACCCCTGGCTCGCGCCCACCATGTCGATCACCCGCCCGCAGGCGACCCCGCACGCCCTGCCGTACACCGAGTGGGTGCTTGCCGGGCTGGCCGCCGAGGGTCTCGACCTGCAGGACGCCTTCACCATTCACCTCACGCTGTTCAACTACGTGCGCGGCACGGCGGTCAACCTGGAGAGCGAGGCCGAGGCCGAGGCGGCCAGCGGGCTGACCAACGAGGAGTGGATGGAAGCCCAGCAGCCGGCCATCGACCGGATCGTCGCCGAGCAGCGGCTGGTGACGTTCGCCCGGCTCACCGAGGAGGGGTTCGACTTCGACCTGGACGCGCTGTTCGAGTTCGGCCTGCAGCGCCTCCTCGACGGCTGCACCGACCTGGTGGAGACCGCGCGCAGGCGCCGCCGCCCCCGGCGGCCGGCGACACCGTGACCGTCCACCTGCTGGAGCGGATCAGCGACTGAGCTCGGCTCCGATCAGTCCTCCTGGACGCCGGGCCGGCGGTCCTCGACCACCCACGTCGCGCGGGTGCTGATCGGCGCGCCCGGCCGGGTGACGTACGGCAGTACCCGGAAGTCCGTGCGCCACCGGTGCCTGTCCACGTGCACCCGGACGTAGCCGCGCCGGGCGTTGTAGAACCTCAGGTCCGGGTTCGAGGCGAGCATCAGACGCCCCCGCCCGTCGACCTCCACGCCGTCCCCGCGAGTGGTGACGGACGTGCCCACGAACTCGCTGCCCACCGTCGGCGAGTCGGGGTCGGCGTAGTCGCGCCTGAGGTCCATGGCCTGGTTGCGGTGCCGGTCGCCGGTGATCACCACGAGGTTCCGTACGCCGAGGTCCTGCGCGGCGGCGAGCACGCGGTTGCGGTCGGCGACGTAGCCGTCCCATGCGTCCACCGACACCTTCGTGGCCGGGCCTGGGTCGAGGTCGCCCTGCCCCATCGGGACCTGGTTGCCGAGCACCTGCCACCGGGCCGGCGAGGACGCGAGGCCGGACAGCAGCCACGCGCGCTGCCGGGCACCGAGGATGGTCCGGCCGGCGGCGAACCGCTCGGTGCAGGTGACCGACCGGCCGCCGCCGCAGGGCTGGTCGTCGCGGAACTGCCGGGTGTCCAGCATGGTGAGGTCGACGAGCCGCCCGTACGACAACCGCCGGTGCAGGCGCATCGCCGGGCCCGACGGCAGCTGGGCGTGCCGCATCGGCTGGTTCTCGTACATCGCCTGGAACGCCGCCGCCCGCCGCCTCCGGAACTCCGCCGGATCGCGGTTCGGCACCGGCGTCTGCCCGGGGTGGTCGCCGGCCCAGTCGTCCTCCACCTCGTGGTCGTCCAGCGTCACGATCCACGGGAAGCGGGCGTGCGCGGCCTGCAACGGCGCCTCCGTCTTGTAGAGCGCGTACTGCAGCCGGTAGCCGGGCAGGTCGAAGACCTCGGTGCGCAGCGAGGACTCCTTGATCACGCCGCGCCGGTCGCGGTCGGGCACGTGCTCGTAGATGTAGTCGCCCAGATGGACCACCAGGTCGAGGTCCTCCCGCGCCAGGTGGTCGTACGCGGTGAAGAAGCCGTCCTGCCACGTCTGGCAGGAGGCGAACGCGAAGGCGAGGTCCCGCGGCGAGGAGGAGGCGAGCGGCGTCGTCCTCGTCCGCCCGACCGGGGAGAGCGTCCTGCCGACGCGGAAGCGGTAGTAGTACACCCGGTCCGGTTCCAGGCCGACGATCTCCGGATGCACCGAATGGCCGAGTTCGGGGGTGGCGACCACCCGGCCCCGGCGGACGACGCGGCGAAACCGGTCGTCGGCGGCCACCTCGTACTCCACCCGCACGGGTATCGGCGGCATCCCGCCACTGCCGTCGCCGGCCAGCGGCTCCGGCGCCAGCCTGGTCCACAGCACCACCCCGTCCGGGGCCGGGTCACCGGAGGCGACGCCGAGGGTGAACGGGTCGGCACCCCCGAGCGGGACCGACGACACGGAGTTCTCGACCAGCATCCCGGTGCCCAGCAGCATCGCGGCCGCACCTCCGCCGCCGAACCCCAGGAACCGCCGCCGGGACAGCTGCCACCGTGAGGGGTTCACTGTGCGCGCGTGCGTGGACCAACTCACCCTGATGCCTGACCGAAGTGCCTGACCGATGCCCGAACGGAAGTACGCCGCGCCCGACAGAACGCCGCGCCCGGCTGACGGGAGCAACCGGACGCGGCCGCAGCAGGCGGACGGAGCTGAAGGTGCCCGACACAGTGCGAGCTACCCGTCGGCCGGCCCCGAATAACCGCTGGCGGACCGGTAACCGCCCTGGTAGCGTCACCAGGCTTCCTGGGTGGCTCTCGAGTAATCCTCGAAGGATCGAATCGAACCGGACCTCTGCTCCGGGGCGGGACCCTCGTCGATGGCCGCCGATCTCTTCGTCCTCACGACCTCTTCGTCCTCACGACCAGAGGAGCCCAGGCCCTGATGGAGTCCGTCACCACCGCGGCCGGCCGGTCCGAAGCCGCCACCGCCCCTTCCCATCCCGACAGACCGTACGACCCAGAGCTACGGGCCGAGCGGGCCTTCCTCGACAGCGCCCGCGCGGCGCTGCGCCGCATGCACGCCGACGTCGTGGACACCGAGACGCCGTTGATCGGCGGCGAGGACAACGACGAACGCTTCACCAACGAGTCCAACCTCCGCGCCCGCTGGCTGCGCGCCCAGGCCCTGGTCGACCTGCCGGACGTGCCGCTGTTCTTCGGCCGGATCGACTACGACGCCGGGACCGTGTCGGAGGTGGCCGACCGGATCCACATCGGCCGCCGGCACGTCCACGACGAGGTGGGTACGCCACTGGTGATCGACTGGCGGGCGCGCGTCTCGGTGCCCTTCTACCGCGCCACCCGCAGCGACCGGCAGCGCGTCCACCGCCGTCGCCGCTACGGCTTCTCCGACGCCGCCGACCTGACCGCCTACGACGACGAGATCCTCGATGACACCGGCGCGGCCTCGGACCCCGGCGACGCCGGCGATGCGTTCCTGCGCGCGGAGATCGAGCGGCCGCGTATCGGCCCGATGCGCGACATCGTGGCCACCATCCAGCCCGAGCAGGACGATCTGGTTCGTGCGCCGCTGCAGCCGTCCATCTGCGTGCAGGGTGCACCGGGCACCGGCAAGACGGCGATCGGCCTGCACCGGATCGCCTATCTCCTCTACACCGAACGCGAACGCCTCAGCCGCGGCGGCGTCGTGATCGTCGGGCCGAACCGCTCGTTCCTGTCCTACATCCGCAAGGTGCTGCCCGCCCTCGGTGAGGTCGACGTACGCCAGACCACGGTCGAGGAGCTACTCGGCCAGACCGGCAGCACGGTCGCCGGAGACCCGCACGCAGACCAGCTCAAGGGCGACGCCCGGATGGCGGCGGTCCTGCTCCGCGCGCTGTGGCTGCACGTCGGTACGCCGACCGAGGGAATCCTGTACACGAAGGGATCCAACCGCTACCGCGTGCACGACTACACCGTCGCGGAGATCGTCCAGTCGCTGCGCGGTGCCACGAGGTACGCCCCCGGACGCAACTCCCTGGCCCAGCGGATCGCGCACGAGGTGCTGGTGCTGATGGAGCGCCGCGGCGAGTCACCCGACGATCGCGTCCAGAACGCCGTGGCCCGGTCGCGGCCGATCAAGGCGCTGGTCGACCAGGTGTGGCCGAAGGTGACACCGGAGCAGGTGTTGTTCCGGCTGCTGTCGGACCCGGACTTCCTGGCAACTGCCGCCGGCACCGACCTCACCGCGGAGGAGCAGGCAGCCCTGGCCTGGGCCAAGCCCGCGCGGTCGGTGAAGTCGGCGAAGTGGTCTCCGGCCGGCCTGGTGCTGCTGGACGAGCTCACCGACCTGATCGAACGCCGGGCAGGTTCTCTCGGCCATCTGGTGGTGGACGAGGCGCAGGACCTGTCGGCCATGCAGCTGCGGGCACTCGGCCGGCGTTGCCGTACGGGCTCGGCGACCGTGCTCGGTGACCTCGCGCAGGCGACGTCGCCTGCGACGACGGGTTCGTGGGAGCAGGTGTTCGAGCACCTGGAGATGCCCGACACCCGGCTGGTCGAACTCGAGCGGGGGTTTCGCGTGCCGGGCGAGATCATCGACTTCGCGGCCCGGTTGCTGCCGACGATCGCGCCCGCCCTGGGCCGGCCGACCGGGTTTCGTTCCCTGCCGGGCGCGCTGCGGGTCACCTCCGTCACCTCGGTCGGCCGTCAAGGCTTCCTTGACAGTCTCGCCGACGCCTGCCGGAAGGCCCTGGGTGGCGAGGGTTCGGTGGCGATGATCACGGCGGACGCCGACGTCGCCGACATCCAGGCGGGCCTGCTGGACCGCGGGCTCCCGTCCGCCCTGCTCGGCAGCGCCGACGACGCGATGGAGACGGCCCGGCTGGTGTGCGTACCCGCGATGCTGGCCAAGGGACTGGAGTTCGACGCGGTCGTGGTCGCCGAACCGGCCAGGATCGTGGCGGCCGAGCCGCGGGGGATGGCGCGGTTGTACGTCGTGCTCACCCGCGCGGTCACCAGCCTGCACGTCGTACACGCCGAGCCGCTGCCCGCCGAACTCCGTGACACCGAGGTTCGGACCGGAGCTTTGGCCTAGACATCCCACGGCTCTAAGCTGTCAAGCGGCGATGGCTTCTTGGGTTGGCCAGGCGGTGGCTTCGTTGTAGCTGGTGCCGTGGGTGAGG